>QJYK01000331.1 GCA_003248075.1 Gemmatimonadota bacterium
ATCGTGTCGAGCTCGAGCTGGTGCTGATCGAAGAAGCTCTCGAAGCCGTTGGGCATCGGCGTCGACTTCACCTCCTCCAGCGGCGTCCCCTTCGCGATGATCTTCCGGTTCCGCTCCTCGAGCTTCTTCTGCTCCGCGGAGACCTCGAGCACGAGGCGCTGGAAGTCGTCGGCGAGCCCCTGGGCGCGCTCCTCGGTGCCGCCGTCGTCCGCGAGCATCTCCTGCCACGGCTTCACGAACGGGTAGTTCTTCGGCTCCTTGGCGAGGAAGCGGATCCAGCGCTGCAACGTCTCCAGATCGAGCTTACCCTGCGCGGCCGCGCGCGCCGCCGGGATCTGCGGCTCGCCGGTGACCCGCCATGCGGCCATCATGTACTGCGAAGTCTGGAGCGCCAGGACGCGCGCGAGCTGCCCGCTCTCGGTGTTCAGGTACTCCGTCAGGCCGTCCGAGAGTCCCTTGATGAACTTCTTGTCCGCCTCGTACGCTTTGGCGATCTCGGGCTCCGCGACCGGATACTCATGGTAGTTGGTGTTGTTGAACACGCCCGCCAGCGCGTAGTAGTCGTGCGTCCCGATCGCGTCGTACTTGTGGTCGTGGCAGCGCGCACACCCCACGGTGAGGCCGAGGAAGCCCCGCGTGGTCACGTCCACGCGGTCGTGGCGCTCGTCGGAGCGCGCGATGGGCGGCTCGGCCAGATCGTACGACCACGGACCGCCGCCGAGGAAGCCGAGGCCGCCCAGCGCCTTCTCCCGGTCCTCTTCGGCGAGCAGGTCGCCGGCGAGCTGTCCCTTCACGAACAGGTCCCACGGCATGTCGTCGTTGAACGCCTTCACGACCCAGTCGCGGTACACGTAGGCGGACGGGTAGCGTTCGCGCCCCGAGCCGTCCGGCGCGAGACCGCGCGTGTCGTCTTCGCCGTACCGCGCCACGTCCAGCCAGTGACGGCCCCAGCGCTCGCCGTAGTGCGCCGAGGCGAGAAGACGGTCGACGACGTGTTCGAACGCCTCGGGAGAATCGTCCGCGAGGAACGCGTCCACCTCCGCGGGCGTGGGCGGCAAGCCGGTCAGGTCGAACGTCGCTCTTCGGATCAGACGGCGTCGGTCCGCGGGCCCTGCCGCGGTCAGCCCCTTCTCGGCGAGCCCGGCGTCGACGAAGTGGTCGATCGCTTCGTGCGCGGAGCCGACCGGCGCGGCGAGGGGTACGTCCGGCTTGGTGAGCGGCAGGAAGGACCAGAACGATCGATCCTCCGCGGTGACGGCCCGGCGAGGGATCACCATGGGCGCCGCGCTCTCAGCCCACTCGGCGCCCGACTGGATCCACTCGGCGATGCCCTCGATCTCCGCGCCCGAGAGCCGGTCCGCGTCCTTGGGCATACGCAGCTCGGCGTGCTCGTGGCGGATCGCCTGGATCAGCAGGCTGCCCTCCGCGTTCCCCGGGACGATGGCCGGACCCCGGGTGCCGCCCTGGAGGATGCGCTCGCGCGAGTCGAGGCGGAGGCCGCTCCGCTCTTCGTCGGTGTGGCAGGAGTAGCACCGCTGCGTCAGGACCGGCCGCACCCGGTCCAGGTAGAGCTGGGCCGAGGGCGACAGCCCCTCGTCCTCCACGACGAGCTCCGCCTGCGCGACGGCGGGCCACGGCGCATCCAGCCGGATCCACTCGATCAGCCCGGCGATCTCCTGCTCGGTGAGCGGATCGCCATCCTCGGGCATCTCCTTCCCCTCGATCTGGTGCCGGACGACCTGGATGAGGAGGCTCGACTCGGGGTCCCCCGGCACGATGGCCGGGCCGCTGCGTCCCCCCTTCAGCATCGCCTCGCGGGAGTTGAGCTTCAGGCGGCCCCGGGTCAGGCGTCCGTGGCAGTCCAGGCACTTTCCGGCCAACACGGGCCGGACGCGGATCTCGAAGATCTCCTCCGGGCTCTGGGCGGACGCGGAGACTCCGAGGGCCAGCAAACCGAGGCCTGCGAGGGCGAAGGCGCGGGCGGGCAGTGCGGTCATGAAACCCCTCGTGTGTCGGCCCGGGGGCAGTCGATGTCCGGGCACGATAGCCCAAGATGGCAGAGCCGACGGGTCCGATGCCAGCACGATGCGGTCAGGACGGTTCCGGCACGGCCCGACAGGCCCGGTTGCCCGAGGCGTCCTCGGCGCAAACCTCGAGACCCGTCGCGCCTGGGGGAACCGCCGCCCACCACAGGTATTCGCCGTACCAATGCATCCGCGCGGCACTCCCTTCCCCCGACCCGGACCAGCGCACCTCGACCGTCCGCCAGTCGGCGGCGAGCGACGGACTCTTCCGATCGTGCACGCGTGCGCGCACCAACCGCGTCCCCGCTTCCTCCAGGGCGCGCACGGGCCCGATCGACGGGGCCGCCACATCGGGGGGCAGGCCGATCCCTAGATGGATCCGTTCGCGCTCGGCCTCGGGGTTCTCACCCTGAGCCTGCACGGCGTCCAGTCGTCCGTCACCGTCCAGGTCCGCCAGCGCGAGGCCGAGCGTGCCGGGCGTGTCCGGGCCCGAGAACGCGTCGAGGCGCACGGTGAGGCGCCCGACGCCGTCGTTCAGCAGGAGCCGGTCCGGCCCGCTCAGCGAGCCCACCACGAAGTCCGCGTCCCCGTCGGAGTCGGCGTCCAGGAAGGCGGCGACGTTGTCGTCCTCCCCCACGTTTTCGGAATCCGGCCACCAGGCGTCGGTCGCGTCCCGGAATCGCCCCCGGCCGTCGTTGCGCAGGACATGCTCGCGACGGCTGTAGCCCACCTCACCCACGATGTCTCCATCGTTGATCGTCACCAGGTCCAGGAATCCGTCCCCGTCCAGGTCCATCGGCTCGTAGTCGTAGTTGTTCGTGTACGCGGGGAGTCCCCGCGGGTCCTCGACGAACGTGCCCGTCCCATCGTTGCGTAGCAGGAGCCCGCCCCCGCACCGCTTGCACGACACCACCACATCGAGGTCGAAATCGTTGTCCACGTCGACGAGCTCGAGATCCCAGGAGAAGCGAACGAGCGTCTGTGGCATGCGCGCGTCCGTCGCGTCCACGAAGGTGCCGGTCCCGTCGTTGAGCCATAGCCTCGTCCGACCGCCCTCGTTCGTCATGTTGTTGCCCGGCCCCCAATCGGCGAGCACGAGGTCCAGATCGCCGTCCCCGTCGACGTCCCCCGGCTCGGCATCCCCGACGCTCAGCCGCAGTCGCGGCAGCCGCCGCCCGGAGACCTCGACGAAGCCCCCCGCCCCGGTCCCCGCGTACAGCCGGCTCATGGTCTGGTAGGTCGTGCCGACGAACACGTCCACGAGGCCGTCGCCGTCGAGGTCACGGGCCTTCACCACGCGCGCGAGGTCCGGCTCCATCCCGAAGACGCGATCGGTGATCTCTTCAAAGCGTGCGCCCGGGCCTCGGTTCAGGAAGGCGCGGTTCCGCTCTGGCGTGCCCGGCGTGGAGTAGTCGCCGCCGTTGGCGAACAGCAGGTCGATCCGGCCGTCCGCGTCGAGGTCGGCGAGCTCGACCTTGTTCGTCCACTGCGCCGTCGAATCGAGTAGGGCCTCGGTCGCGTCCGCCCACAGGGGCCCGGAGCCCGATGCTTCCGCGCGCCGGGCCGCCGGTGACGGGTCTGGTGGGGTGCAGGCGACGATCAGGACCGCCCATGCCGTCGCGGGGCCGGCACGCACGAGGATCATGGGGGACTCCGCGGGTCGGTGGGCGGGCCGCTGGTCGCGCCAGGGCGGGAAAAGGCGGGATGGAATGTGGAGGATAGCCGGACCGCCCCACAGGGCGACAGGGTGGACGCCGCTGACGAGAGCGGGTATGTGGGCCCTCCGCGGGGAGTTCCCGTCAGGCTCCCGGTGCGGGGGCCCCGCACAGGGCACGCCACCCGTGCTCGCGCGCCATGGCGTACAGACGGCCCGGATCGCGCTCCTCGACGACCATCTTGGTGCCTCTCAGGAGGATCGGCAGATCGGTCAGGGACGGCTGAGCGCGGGTCGGGGCACCTCCACTGCGCGCGCCGTCGGCGTTCGCGCACCCCGGCGGGAAGCCCAGCTCACAAGCGCGGCGGAAGGTGTTCACGGCCTGCGTACGCTCCGCCTGCTCGATGCCGAACTCGTTGCACGCCCAGCCGGAGCCGTTCTCGCAATAGACGAGCTTCATGAAGGACACGTACCCACAGGCACGCTGGTTTCCGGCGTCGCACTTGTCGATCCAGAACGGGAGGTCTTGACCCGGGTGACGGTCGCCGACGCCTTGCACCGCGCTCATGGAGGCGAACACGCCCACCCATATCGATGTATACGCGCCGTTTCGGCGAATCGGGGTCAGCCCGGTCGCGATCCGACCGGGATCCAGGGCGGGCATGGATGCCACCAGCCGGTCGATGCGCCGAACCATCAGGTTCATGAACGGCACGGGCAGGAGCTTGTCGTAGAAGGTCGGGATCCCCGCACGACCGAGAAACACGAACATGGCGGTCGTGAACAGACCGTAGATGATCCCGAAGAGTACGCGGCCACCTTCGCTCCGTGGTGACGTGGACGGATCGGTGAAGAGGAGGTGCATGCCCAGGAAGACCGGCACCGGGATGTGCGAATCGAAGAACAGGTACGTCCCGGTAGCGTGGAAGTAAGCCACGCTGATGACGTAGGACGTCACCACCGCGGGCAGCGTCATACGCGCCACGCCGAAGAGGACCTGCCCCGGTGTCGACGCGAGGAAGGTCACGAGGTAGATGAGCGGGGGATCCGACTGCGTGTTCGCGATTGGACTTCCGAACGTGATGTCGGAGCCGTTGGTGGCGATCAGGATGAGCGAGAATACCGCCAGGGGGAACGACGACGGGTTGAAGACTGTGCGCGGACCGTCCGTCCCGACTCCAACGGATGAGCTCCTTGGCGAGGAACCCCATCAGGATCATCACGAACTGGAGGTAGAACCACTCGGGCCTGAACCACAGGAACAGGTTGATGCTGAAGATCACCGGGATCGGCCCGAAGCCGGTCGACCAGGTCCCCCTGCGCGACCAGTTCAGCAACGCGTCGACGGCGTAGGCGAAAGCCACCTGGGCGAGCAGCAGGGGCAAGAACGCGTACACGACTCGGATGTGCCATGCCCACCAGACGTAGATCACGGTCTGGGCGCAGGCCTGGACCCAGTGGTGTCGGTAGATCGCGGCCCGCAGCACGAGCGCCCTGCCACGACCGTGGAGGTGGACGGCGAGCGCCGCGACCCACGCCAGGATCACCGCGCCCGCCCCCACAAACGAGAGCAGGAGCACACGGTGGACTCTGGCCTCCGGGATTCCGAAGAGGATCAGGCCGAGCGCGATCGCCACGGGTATGAGCATGGCCGCACCCGGCGTGAGCGCGAGTCCCTCGTCCCCCTCGGGGCGCGCAGGCTCGCGGCGGTGCCCGGACCCGGCCCGGTGGGGCGACGAAGCGGGCTTGATCATGCGCTGCGCTGTGCTCTGCCGGATGGCGGCTATGCCGGTCACGCACGGTCACGCCTGGAGGGCCTCCCGGATGCGATCGATCTGCTGAAGGTGGAGCAGATCGTGACCGGCGTAGAGCCGGATCATGTGGGCGACGCTCTCTTCCCCTCGCTCGGGGTGCACCGCGACCCGCTCGAGGTCGCGAGGGCCGGCTCGCTCCAGAAGCCAGAGGTTGCCGGCGCGGACGGCCTCGAACTCGATCAGCGACGCCACCGGATCGGTTTCGGCGTACCGGAGCCGATCGGCCCAGGCGTCCTGGTCGTAGCCGGATACCGCCGGACGGTCGTGGGAGAGCGCCATCCGCAGGCGCCATGCCCAGACCAGATCGGAGTCCGCGAGGTGGCGGAGCACCTGGGCGATCGACCACTTTCCCTCGCGCTCCGGCTCGTGGCGTCGGTCGGCGGGCACGCTCTCCAGGCGCTCGCGCACGCGACGGGGCGTGGAGCGCAGCACCGACATCGGATCGAGCCCCTGGACCAGGTCGAGGACCGCCCCGATGTACGCCCGGGCGTTCTCCGTCGTTCCGGAGAAGGGGTTGGTGAACACGGACACCTGCGCGCCTCCTTCGAGCCGTTCCGCACCGCGGCATTCTACACGATCGTCGACCGTCGCGCCGGGGGGGAGGTCATTCGCCCTTGCGCGCAGCGTATCACGCCCGTGCCGAGCTTCGCCGGGCTCTCTTGCGACCCGACCGCATCCTCAACGACCTTTCGGCCCCGCTCGTGCCTCCCCCCGTCGAACACCGTCGGCCATGGAACTCAAGATCACCGGAACGGTCACCAGGATCCTCGAGGAACAGTCTGGCGAGAGCCGCAACGGGCCGTGGCGGAAGCAGGAGTTCATCCTGGAGACGCCCGGGCCGTACCCGAAGCAGGTGTGTGTCGTACAATGGGGCGACAACATCGATCAGTTCGCCGTCCAGGAAGGCGAGACGGTCACGGCACAGATCGACATCCAGAGCCGCGAGTACAATGGACGCTGGTACACCGACGTGAAGGCCTGGCGCATCGAGCGGCCCGGGCCCGATCAGAGCCAGGCCCCCCCGAGGATGGAAGCGGACGAGCCTTTCCCGGAGCCGCCGGACCAGGCCGACGGTGACGACGACCTGCCCTTCTGAGCGGGCCTCCCGACCTTCGCAGCTTTTCCCCTGGGCTCAAGCGACCGGGATGATCTGAGCGCGCTTGGTGCCCACGCTCACCCATTGTACCGGCGCTCCGGTGAGCTCCTCGAGCCGGTCCAGGTAGCGGCGGGCGTTGATGGGCAGGTCGCTCATCCGCCGTGCGTCGCCCGTGGGCTCGCACCACCCGGGAGCGGTCTCGTACACCGGCTCCACGGAGTCGAGTGCCCAGGTGTCCGCGGGGAAGTCCTGCACTACTGAGCCGTCGGCGAGTCGGTACCCGGTCGCGATCTGGAGCTCGGGAAGCGTGTCGAGGACGTCCAGCTTGGTGACCGCGACTCCCGTCAGACCGTTCACCTGAGCGGCGAAGCGGGACAGCACCGAGTCGAACCACCCACAGCGCCGGGGACGCCCTGTGGTCGCGCCGAACTCGCCGCCCAACCGGCGTACGTGCTCGTCCATCTCCGGCTCGAAGCCCGTCGGAAGGGGTCCCTCGCCTACACGCGTCGTATACGCCTTGACGACGCCGACCACGGCGTCGATCGCAGTAGGACCGATCCCCGTCCCCGTGGCGGCGCCGGCCGCCGTGGTGTTCGAAGAGGTCACGAAGGGGTACGTGCCGTGGTCGAGGTCCAGCGCCGTCCCCTGCGCTCCCTCGAGCAGCACGCGCTTGCCGGCCTCGAGGGCTCGCGAGATCTCGGGCCCCGTGTCGGTCGCAAGCGAGAGCAAGCGCTCCCCGAGGGCGAGCGCCTGATCCATCTGACCGTCGAGCTCCGCGTCGGCGCCGTGCCCCAGCTCGTGGAGGCGCAGGCACACCCGCTCCATCGCGGCGCCCACACGTTGGATCAGCCGCGTCGGGTTCCCGAAGTCGGCGACGCGCACGCCGCGCCGGCCCGCCTTGTCCTCGTAGGCGGGGCCGATGCCACGGCCGGTGGTACCGATCTTCTCCACGGCGGAGCTCTCCGCAGCCCGATCCAGGAAGCGGTGGTACGGCAGGAGCACATGGGCGCGCCGGCTCACGCCCACACGTCCATCCAGCACGAGGCCTCTCGCGATCAGCGCGTCGTATTCGTCGAAGAACTGTTGTACGTCCAGGACGACGCCGTTCCCCAGCAGACACCGCTTCCCGGGATGGAGGATCCCCGACGGGATCTGATGGAGGATGAACTCGTCGTCCCCCACGTGGACGGTATGGCCCGCGTTCGCGCCGCCCTGATAGCGCGCCACGACGTCGACGCCTTCAGCGAGCACGTCGACGATCTTGCCCTTACCTTCGTCGCCCCACTGACATCCGACGACGACGGTGCACTTCCCGGTCCCGGACATGGGCCTCCCGCGCACGAAAAAAGGGCCCGTCCCCGGGGGATGGGCCCTGATGACTGGTGAATCCTCTGGGGGAAGCTACGAGCGCCGTCCGGGGGCGTCAACGACGTCAGACGGAGACTCCGTCCCACATGACGCCGAGAGCTCGACGCACCTCGCGAAGCGCGTCGCGCCCCGCGGGCTCGACCCGGAAGAACTTCTTGGCGCGACCCCCACGCTCCGGTGTGGCCTCACCGAGCTCGTGGGACACGAACGCCTTCCGCTCGAGTCGGTCGAGTGCGGTGTAGACCGCGCCGTAGGAGACCTCGCGACCCGTGCGTCTCTCGATTTCCTCCCGCACCTCCATGCCGTACGCCCGGTTGTCCAGCCGGAGCAGGGCCAGCAGCACGAGCTGCTCGAACTCTCCCATCGCTACTCCGATCTCAACGCCAGCACGGGTGAGACGCTCATCGCCCGGCCAGCGGGGACCAGCGACGCGACGACGGCGACGAGGGACATGGCCACACATCCTCCCGCGATCGTCAGCGGGTCGACCGCGCCGATTCCATACACGAGGCCTTCGAGCACGCGCGTCGAAGCCCATACGCCGACGAGGCCGATCCCGACCCCCCAGAAGGCCAGACGAACGGCACGGCGGATCACCAGGCCGACGATTCCGGTCGCCGCGGCTCCAAGCGCCATGCGGATGCCGAGCTCGCGGATGCGCCGCGCCACGAAGTAGGACACGGTGCCGTACACCCCGGCCGCGGCGAGGAAGAGGGCCGCCGCAGCGAAGAGCGCGATGAGCGTCGTGTAGAAGCGGCGCTGGGCGAAGGTGCGGTCCACCCGCTCGCCCATTGTGCGCACGTCGGTGGGTGGCTGCGCGGGGTCCGCCTCGAGCACGGCTCGCCGGATCTCCGGGACGAGCGCGGCAGGATCACCGTCGGTGCGGACCGTGAGATAGCTCCCCGTGGTCCAGCCCCGCGCGAACGGCGCATACATCTGAGCCTGGGGCGCCTGCTCGGGGCCCCACTGACGCACGTCGCCCACGACGCCGACCACGGTGATCCAGTTCGGTGGCGAGTCCTCGAAGCTGAAGCGTTTGCCCAGCGGATCCTGGTCGGGCCACGCGATGTCCGCGAAGCGCTGGTTGATCACGACCCCGATCGCCGCCGCCACTGAATCCTCGGGCTGGAGCAGGCGCCCGCGGAGAAGCGGGATTCCCATCGCGTCGAAGTAGCCGCCGTTGACGCTCGTCACCTCGACCAGGGGACCCTCGCCCGCGTTCTGTCGAGGAGGTGTCCCCTCGACCCACACCTGCCCGTTGCTCCCCCCGAAGAGCGGCAGGCGGGAGATCGTCCCCACGCCGGCCACCCCGGGGATGGCCGCCACGCGCTCGAGCACCTGGTCGTAATAGGCGTTCAGCGCGTTACCCTCCTCATAGCGGGGTCCGCCGGGGCTGAGCGACATCGTCATCACGCCGTCGGTCGAGAACCCGAAGTCCTGACTGCGCAGCGCGGAGTAGCTACGCACGAGCAGGGCTGCGCCGTTCGCGAGCACGAGACCGAGCGCGATCTGACCCACGATGAACGCGTTGCGGAGCCGCTCTTTGGCGGGCGCCAGGGTCGCGTATCCGCCCTCCTTCACGCTCGAGGCCAGGTCGGCGCGCGACGCGAGAAGCGCCGGCACCATCCCGAAGACGAGCGCGGTGAACGCCGAGGCCCCCAGCGCGAAGGCGAGCGCCCATGCGTCGACCCGGATCTGGTCGATGCGCGGGATTGTGGGTGGGAGCAACGCCTTGAAGCCGTCGATGGCCACGAAGGAGAGGACCAGGCCGAGCACGCCACCGACGAGGGCGAGCAGGAGCGCCTCGGAGAAGAGCAGGCGGACCATGGCACGGCGGCTCGCGCCGAGCGCCGCGCGGACGGACAGCTCGGTCTCGCGTCCCGCGGCGCGGGCGAGCAGCAGTCCGGCCACGTTCCCGCACGCGATCAGGAGAACGAGCGCGGCGGCGCCGAGGATCACGCGCAGCTGGCCGCCCACCTGCCCGAACAGGTATTCATGCACCGTGAAGACCTTCGCGCTCCGATCGGCGTTCGTCTGTGGATACTCGTCCGCCAGCTCGCGCATGATGTAGTCCATGTCGGCCTGCGCGGACTCCTTGGTCGCCCCCTCCGCCAGCCGCCCGATCACGGGCCAACCGTGGCTTCCCCGATTCCCCTCGAGGCGCTCCCGCTGGAAGGGCAGATACAGCCGGTACGTGCCGTACTGAGCCCAGGGCGAGGGAACGTCGAAGCCCTCGGGCATGACGCCCACCACCGTGACGGTCTCGCCGTTCAGCTGGATGGTGGACCCGACGACGTCGGAGCCCCCCCCGAGCTGGTTCTGCCACATGCGCCAGCTGACGACCACGGCCCCCGGTGCCTCCTCGTCCTCGGGCAGCAACGTCCGCCCCATGAGTGGAGACACGCCCAGCATCTCGAAGACGTTCGCAGTCGCCCAGACGCCCGACAGCCGCTCCGGCTCACCGGTCGAGGTGAGCGTGAATCCGCTCGGGTTCAGCAGGGCCAGCGCCTGGAACGAGCGGTTGCGCTCGACCCAGTCGACGTAGTCGGGGCCGGAAGCCGGGCCACAACAACCGAAGGCGCCCTGCTCCATGACGACCATCAGCTCGTCGGACCTCGGGAGGGGGATCGGCTCGAGGAAGACGGTCCGGTAGATCCCGAAGAGCGCCGTGGTCGCACCCACGCCGAGCGCGAGCGTCACGAGCACGGTCACCGAGAAGCCGGGCCGCCTGCGCAACGCCCGGAACGCCAGCTGCATGTCCTTCATCCACGCACCCATCCGCTCGACCTCCCCCTCGGAGCTCCATGCCTCGTGGGCGGAGCGGGCCAGGTGAGCCAGCGCTGGGAGCACCGACCGAACCGCCTGGCCCCGGTACCAGCGCCTGGCGGCGGCGTCTCCATCCCACACCGCGCGACGCCGGAACTCCTCCTCGGCATCACCCAGCACGGCGTCACGCTGCGCCGGTGGCACCAACCGGGCCAGCACCCGTTCCCATCTCCGGGGTGCGCCGCCCCGATCCCCACCCGAACCGTCCACGATTAATTATACACTGTGTGGTAAATGAGCGAAACAACCGGTCCCGACAACAAGAGACAGGGTCGGCGCACGAAAGGTTTCAGGCGTTCGCGGTGGCGAGCAGCGCGGCGCCCGAGAGGACGCTGCGGATCTCCTCGAGCCTCTCCTCGGGCACGGAGGCCAGCGGGGGCCTGGGCGCACCGCCATGGAGCCCCAGGATGTCCATCGCGGCCTTCACCCCCGGCACGCCCATGGCACCGACGATCCGATCGTGAACCGGCGCGATCCGCTCCTGGACGCGCCCGGCGTCGACCTTACGCCCCTCACGGAAAGCGACACAGATCTCCGCGGCCTCCGCGGGAGCCATGAGGCCCACCGCCACGATGCCGCCCACGGCACCGATCTCCAGGCCCCCGTAGAGCTTGGAACCGGCGCCCACGAGCACCTGGAAATCGGTCGCGCACTGATCCACCAGCTCGCCGACCAGATCCAGGCTCCCCCGCGAGTCCTTGATCCCCACGATGTTCTCGTGCCGCGACAGCTCCGCGACCAGGCCCGTCTCGAGCTCGAGGGTCGACAGCCGAAGCGGCACCTGGTACACGATGACCGGCACCGGAGAGGCATCCGCGACGGCCCGGTAGTGTGACGCGAGCGCGTGCGGGGTCATAGCCCCCTTGAAGTACGCAGGTGGCTTCACCAGGACGGCGTCCGCGCCGAGCCCCGCCGCCGCTCGGGTTCGGCGGATCGTGTGTCGGGTCGACTCGGCGCCGGTGCCCACGATCACGATGCGATCGTTAGGCACGACGTCCCGGGCCGCTTCCGTCAGGGCGGCGAGCTCCGCGTCGTCGAGGAAGACGGACTCGCCCGTCGAGCCGGCGACCAGCAGCCCCCGGAGGGGGTGCGCAAACCAGGCACGCAGGTTGGCCCGGAACGCGACCACGTCGACGTCCCCGGTCACCGGGTCGAAGGGAGTCGTAACCGGGAGGTGCGCGCCGCTCAGATCGATGGTCATGTCACGAGCCGTAGAAGTTGTCGAGTTCCCGGGCGCCGGAGCGTGCCGGCTGCGACCCGGAGAGCATGTTCATCTTGAGGTCGAAGTCCGTCGGGTTGTTGGCCGCCGACAGGGCGACCTTGAAATCGACCGTCCCGGCGTTGACCAGCTCCATGAGGTGCTGGTCGAAGGTCTGGGAGCCATAGTGATCCTTGCCCTCCTCGACGAGCTCGAAGATCTCGTCGAGGCGGTTCGGGTCCTTGATACAGTCGCGGATTGTCGCGGTCACGGGCATGATCTCCATCGCCGCGACCCGTCCGCCCTCGACGCGCGAGATCAGGCGCTGGCTGATCACCGCCTGGAGGGATTCGGAGAGCCGGATCCGGATCATCTCCTGTTCGTTCGGATCGAAAACGGCGATTACCCGCGAGATCGTCTGGACCGCGTTCTTGGTGTGGAGCGTGGAGATCACCAGATGCCCGGTCTCCGCGGCCTTCAGCGCCGTATCGATGGTGACCTTGTCACGCATCTCCCCGATGAGGATCACGTCGGGATCCTGTCGAAGCACCGCCCGCAGGCCCGTCACGAACGTATCCGTATCCGTCCCGATGTCACGTTGCGAGATCGAGCACAGGTTGTCCCGGTGCAAGAACTCCACCGGGTTCTCGAGAGTGACCACGTGCAGGCGCTTGTGCTGGTTCATCCAGTTGATCATGGCCGCCATCGTCGAGCTCTTCCCCGAGCCCGTGACCCCGGTCACCAGGATCAGCCCGCGCTCCCGGCTCGCGATCTCCTTGACGATGGGCGGAAGGCCGAGGTCGTCGATCGTCGGGATCTCGAAGGGGATCACCCGCATGACGACCATGGGCGAGCCGCGCTGGCGAAAGATGTTCACCCGGAATCGGCCGACGCCCGGCAGGCCCCAGGAGCAGTCGTAGTCGAGCAGCGTGTCGAAGAACTGACGGTCGCGCTCGTGCGGGATCAGCTTCAGCGCGATGGCCTTCACCTGATCCGCCGTCAGCTTCTGCTGGGTCAGCGGCAGGAGCTCGCCATAGATGCGAGCGCGAATGACGTCGCCGGTCTTGATGTGGATGTCACTGGCCCCGCGCTCGATCGCGGCCTTGAAAAGCTCTTGCATGAACGTTTCCCCCCCGGGCGTTCGCAGCACTCCTCCAAGATACGCATCGACCGTGCGGGGGCCATGCCGCCGTGCGGCCCCGCGCCGTCAGGGTCAGCCGAAGAGACGCCGCCAGTGCAGGCCCATCCGCTCGCGCACCTCGGCGATGGTCTCGCCCGCCAAAGCGCGTGCGCGTGCGGCACCCTCTTCCAGGACCTGCCGTACCTCCCGGGGATGCGCGCGGTAGTGCAGCGCGCGCTCCCGGAAGGGAGCGAACGCGCGGGTGATGTTGTCCGCGAGGATGCGCTTGCAATCGACGCAGCCGATCTCGGCGGTCGTGCACTGCCGATGGATACGATCGAGCAACGCGTCGTCCCCGAAATGTCGGTGCAGGGAATACACGTTGCACACCTCGGGACGTCCGGGGTCACTTCGACGCACCCGCTGGGGGTCGGTGACCGCCGTGCGCACGCGTGCCCAGATCTCGTCCGGCTCGGCCAGGATTCCCACGGTGTTGCCCAGCGACTTGCTCATCTTGGCCTCCCCGTCCAGTCCGAGGATCCGGCCCGCCTCGCCGATGAGCGCCTCGGGCTCGGGGAAGGTCTCCCCGTAGGCCGCGTTGAAGCGGCGCGCGATCTCGCGCGTGAGCTCCAGATGCTGTCGCTGGTCTTCCCCCACCGGGACGGCATCCGCCTTGTACACCAGGATGTCCGCAGCCTGCAGGATCGGGTAGTTGAGGATCCCCGCGGGCACGGACTCGAAGCGCTGCGCCTTGTCCTTGTACTGCGTCATGCGCTCCAGCTCGCCGACCGGCGTGACCGCGTTGAAGAGCCACGCGAGCTCGGTGTGCTCCGGCACGTCGGACTGCACGAAGATGAGCGCGCGCTCCGGGTCGAGACCCACCGCCAGGAAGCTCACCGCCAGATCGAAGACGTGCTGCGCCATCTCCTGCGGATCGCTCCCGGACGTGATCGCGTGATCGTCCACGATGCACCAGATGCAGTCGTATTCGTCCTGCAGATCGACCCAGCGGCGCAGCGCACCGAGGTAGTTGCCCAGGTGTGCCTCGCCGGACGGCTGCATGCCACTGAAGACGCGCTTCTTTCTAGGGGCCTCGTTGTCGGACATCCGCATCGGGGTTGGTCGCGCAGGGCGCGTTGGTCCAGGGATTCGGGCCCGCTAAGTTAGGGGACCCTCGCACGGCACAGGTAGACCCGCGGTCGTTCGCGTGTGCCGCAGCGTCTCGTGGGCACCGCCCCCGAACCCCTGAGCGTACCCGTGCACGAGCTCGCGCGCACCGCCCTGTGGGCCGCCGACGCCGCCGCGGCGGTCCATCGCGCGGACCGCGGCCGGGTCGTGGTCGAAGGGGCCTCCGAGAAGGGACGCTCCGACTATCTGTCGGAAACGGACCTGGCCGCACAGCGGGCGGCCGTGGACGTCATCCGGAGCCGGCATCCGGGGCACCAGGTGCTCGCCGAGGAGGACCCGCGCACGGTCGCGGAGCGCGTGGCGGCTTGGGACGGATCGCCGATGTGGGTGGTCGATCCCCTCGACGGCACGGCCAACTTCCTGCACGGGCACTCCTACTTCGCGGCTTCGGTCGCGGTGGCGGTGGACGGACGTCCGGTGGCCGGCGCGGTCGTGAGTGGCGCGACGGGTGAGCGCTGGTGGGCCACACGCGGCCAGGGCGCCTTCAAGGGCGGTCGCAGGATCCGGGTGTCGCCGCCACGGCCACTCCGGGACGCCCTCGTGGGAACCGGCTTCCCGTTCAAGCTCATCGAGCGGCTCCCCGAATACCTCGGCCAGCTCGACCGCGTGTTGCGCGCATCGGCCGGCATCCGTCGCGCCGGAGCCGCGTCTTTGGACCTGTGCTATCTCGCTCAGGGGTCGCTCGACGCGTTCTGGGAGCTCGTCCTGCACCCGTGGGACTTCGCGGCGGGGTGGGTCATCATCGAGGAGGCGGGAGGTGTGCTCACGCAGTTGGATGGCACGCCCCTGGTGCTCGAAGACGCCACGGTTCTCGGCGCGAACGGTCCCGAGCTCGCGGCCTCGCTATCGGCGGTCCTGGGACGGTGAAACGCGAGCCGGCGACCCGGGCCGGAGCCCGGGTCGCCGGTACGGCGCCGAGGCCGGACGAAGCTCAGCCCGTCTGGATCGCGATCTTGCGCCCCTTGGCCTCGGGGACCTTGGGCATGTGGATCCTGAGGACGCCCTTGTCGAAGTGGGCTCGGATCTCGTCGGCCTTGACGGTCCTGGGGAGCGTGAACGAGCGGTTGAACGAACCGTACCGGCGCTCCCACAGGTGGTAGCGGCGCTCCTCGTCACCCTCCGTGCGCTCCTCCGCCTTCTCTCCGCTGACCGTGAGGACGTTGTTCTCGAGGTCGATGTTGACGTTGTCCCGGGTCATCCCGGGGAGCTCGGCGGTGAGGATCAGCTCGTCCTTCGTCTCCTCCACGTTCACCGCCGGAATCCAGCCCCCGGTGGTGGAGCCGGTCATGGACTCGTCGACGAGCCGAGCCAGACGGTTCGAGACCTCCTCCAGATCACGGAAGGGGGAGAAGGTCGGGTTGCGCAGGGCATAGCGCGTGATGGCCATGGTTTCCTCCTGTCTTGGACTTGGTCCGAGAAGTCTGTTGGCACCGCGCCGGGACGCGATCGGCACCGTGCTCGAAGCGCGCCCGTCGCCGCGATCTTCACGCCCGTCCCAGGAGCAACCGGCGTGCCAGCCGGTGGATGGTGAAAAGCTGCCAAAGTGATTGAGGACAATACCTTGGGATAGGGGCCGTCTGTCGAATCGGCAAGGCGGGCCCGCGCCCGTCTGTCAAATCGACAAGGACGGGCCGGCGGGCTCCGCGTTCGAGAGCGCGAGCGCGAGTCGCGCCGCTCCGCGAGCGGCATCGGGCTCGGCGTCGACCGTGCGGATCCGGGTCGAGCCCAGCGCTTCCTCGAGCGCGCCGCGCAAAGGCCCGCCGGGCCGCAGGAGCCCGCCTGTCAGCGCCAGCCCGGGCGGTCGTGACCACGGGCCCAGCCGCTCGAGGATCGCGTCCACGTGCGTGCGGAGCGCCACGATCGCCTCCGCGATCACCTGCTCGGAGACGGCGTCGCCGTCGCGGGCCGCTCCCGCGACCAGCGGAGCCAGCTCGGCGATCCCGGCCCGGCTCGCCCCCGCGACCCACCCAGCGAGCTCTTCGAGTCGTTCCAGCCCGAGCCACCTCCGTACGAGCTCGCTCAGGGTCGTCGCGGGCGCCCTGCCGTCGGCGCTCCGTGCGACACGCCGGAGGGCTTCCGTGCCGATCGCATAGCCGCTCCCCTCGTCTCCGATCCGCGGGCCCCATCCGCCGACGCGACCCTCCCGGCCGTCCTCCGCCCTCGCCCACGCGATGGAGCCGGTCCCCGCGATGAGGAGGATCCCCGGCCGGTCTGCAAAGGCATCATGGAACGCCGCCTGGACGTCGGTCCCGACACGGGCGCGCTCGGCCACCCCGGTCTCCCGCAGCGCCCGCTCCGCCGCGGTGCGTTCCTCCTCCCGTCCGGCACCGGAAAGCCCGGCCCAGAGGACGTGCGCGGGCAGGTGCCGGCCCGCTCGGCGGACGAGATCCACGCAGGCGTCTGCGACGGCGCGAGCCGCTTCCAACGGGGCACCGGCGACCGCGGAGCCACCCTCCGCCCGCGCCAACTCGACGCCAGAGGCATCCAAGGCCACCGCTCGGGTCCTGGTGCCCCCGCCGTCCACGCCGATGACGAACCGGCTCAAGCCACCTCCCGCTCGAGACCTCCCACCGCGAGGCCCACGACCAGCGTGACGACCGTGCCCACCAGCGCGTACCAGGGCCAGGCCATCTGTGCGCGCAGCAGCGTGACCGTCCCGATCCCCGCCGCCACGCCGATGATCGCCGCGATCTGTCCGGGTCGGCGCGTCAGCACGCCCAGGGCGAACGCCCCCAGGAGGCCGCCGTAGACCAGCGACGCGATCCCCAGCGCGACCTCGACGGCTGCGGTGCCCCGAGACAGCGGGATGAAAAGGACCGCGCCCAGGATGAGCAAAGCCGCCCACAGCAGGGTGAACGCCTTCCCCGCCCGCAGGATCCGCGCGTCATCGCCCTCCGCGCCCGCCAGCGGCGCCCAGTAGTCGTAGGCGGTTGCCGAGGCGAGGGAGTTGATCGACGAGGACAGCGACGACATCGCCGCTGCGAAGACCCCGGCGATGAGCAGTCCTGTGAGGCCGGGCGGCAGCTGCTCGACGATGAAGAGCGCGAAGATCTCGTCGGAGCGCTCGAAGGGGCGGCCCTGGTAGAAGGCCCACAGCCCGAGACCGACGCCCAGGAAGAGCACGAACTGCACGATGACCGCGAAGCCGCTGCCGACGAGCGCCTTCTGGCTGGAGCGCAGGTCGCGACAGGTGAGCAGCCGCTGCACGATGAGCTGGTCCGTGCCGTGGGAGGCCATGGACAGGAACCCCCCACCGACCAGCCCCGCCCAGAACGTGTAGGGCGTCTTCAGATCGAGGGAGAAGTCGAAGGTCGTGAGCTTTCCGGCTTCGCGCGCCGAGGACAGGATCGCGCCCCAGCCGCCGGGGACGATTCCCTGGAGCGCCACCGCGGCCGCGAGGGCTCCGCCCAGGTAGAGCGTCATCTGCAGCACGTCGACCCAGACCACGGCCCGGATCCCACCGAAGTACGTGTAGACGACGGTCAGGACACCGATCACACCGATGGACACGGGATACGGCCACCCCGTGATCAGGGCGAGGGGGATGGCCGTGGCGAAGAGACGGACGGAGTCAGCGAGCAAGCGCGTCACCATGAAGATCGCCGACGTGAACCGCCGTGCGCCCGTCCCGAAGCGCTCCTCGAGGAGGGCGTAGGCGGTACTCAGCTCGCCCCGGAAGTAGGCGGGGATCAGGACCGCGGCCACGACGGTGCGACCGGTCAGGTACCCGAGCGTGAGCTGCAGGAAGGTGAGCGATCCGACGTACGCGACGCCCGGCACCGACAGGAACGTGAGCGTGCTGGTCTCCGTGGCCACGACCGAAAGCATGACCGCCGCCCAGGGCAGCGATCGACTCCCCAGGAAGTAGTCCGATCCTCCCTTTTGGCCCCGGCCGAGCCAGGCGCCCCACAGGGTCGTACCGACCAGGTAGACGACGAGAACGGAGAGGTCGAGCCCTGTGAACGCCGTCACGCACCCTCCCCGAGGGCTGCGGTCGGGACGGCGGACACCCGCAGCCGCTCTCCTCCCTCGAGGACCACGTACGCCTCCATCGCATAGTAGGCCGGCAGCCCGAGCGTGCGCAGGAGCTCGGCCGTGCCACGATTCCGGTCCTCGACTCTCTGCCAGAACTCCCGTGGGTCGGGGCCGGGAAACGGTGCCACGTCCTTTTGCGACTGGTGCTTGAAGATCGCCATGATCTTGCGTCGCAGCTCCTCCGCGGACATGGGCACGAGCACGGTGGCCTCGGTCAGGGACCATTCCTGCCAGGCGCCTCGGTACAGCCACAGCTGCGGCGGCGGGCCCTCGTAGAGGTCCAGGGCCCGGGTCACCGCGTCGAGGCACATGCGGTGGGTCCCGTGGGGGTCCGAGAGATCGCCGGCGGCGAAGACGATGGACGGACGGACCTCCTCGATCAACGCGCGCGTGATCGAGACGTCCCGCGGGCCGATCGGGTCCTTGCGCACCTTCCCCGTCTGGTAGAACGGGAGGTCCAGGAAGCGCGCGTCCGCCTCGCTCAGCCCCGTGGACTCGAGGGCGCTGACCGCCTCGGTCTCCCGGATGATCCGCTTCAGATCCTGCACGGCTTCCGAATCCACGTCGCCCGGCCGTTTGGCGTCGAGGGACGCCTCGACCCTTTGGAGCGTGGACCCGAGACGTCGCTCATCGCCCAGCTCGAGCACTTCGCGGGAACGCTTCGCGAAGTCGAGGAAGCGCCGCACCTCGTGGTCGAACACCGCGATGTTCCCCGACGTCTGGTAGGCGACGGTGATGTGGTTGTCGTTCTCGCCGAGCTTGCGCAACACGCCACCCATCGAGATGACGTCGTCGTCGGGGTGGGGCGAGAACACCAGGATGCGCTTCTTCGTAGGGAGTCTGCTTCGGCCGCGGATCTTCGCGATGAGCCGGTTGAAGACGTCACCGTTGAGCGGCCCGGCCGAGCCGTGGCGGGCTACCAGGGAGCTGAGGTGGTTGTCCCGGTAGTCCTTGGTGGAGAGGTGCAGGATGGGCTTCTCGGTACGGCGGCTCAGCCACACCACCGCCTCCGCCTCGAGCTCCGGCGTCCACACCACCTCGCCGAGCGTCCACGGCGTGCGCACCCGGGTGAGCTCCGCGGCAGCAGCCGGATCCAACACTACCGACGCGTGCGGATGCTCCTGCAGATAGGTCGCCGCCACGTCGGCGTGGACCTCGCCCTCGACCGCCCGCCGGACCACCTGGGCCTTGTGCTCGCCGGTGGCGATGAGGACGATCTCGCGCGCGGCCAGGATGGTGGCCACGCCCATGGTGACGGCTTCGGGCGGTACGTTTTCCTCGCCGAAGAAGTCGGAGGCGGCATCGGCACGCGTGACCGTGTCCAGGTAGATCAGACGCGTGCGCGAGCCACGGCCCGAGCCCGGCTCGTTGAACCCTACGTGACCGCTGCGGCCGATTCCCAGGAGCTGGAAGTCGATGCCACCGGCCAGGCGGATGGCCTCCTCGTAGGCGCGGCAGTGGTCGTCGATGTCCTCCCGTGGCAGGTCGCCCCTCGGGACGTGGATGCTCTCCCCGGGCACGTTGACGTGGTCGAAGAGATTCTCCCGCATGAACCGATGGTAGGAGTGGACGCTGTCCGGCTCCATCGGCACGTACTCGTCCAGGTTGAAGGTCACGACGTTGGAGAAGTCGAGACCCTCCTCTCGATGCATCCGGATCAGCTCGCGGTAGATGCCGACGGGCGTCGATCCAGTGGCCAGACCCAGCACGGCCGCCCTGCCCTGCTCCGCCCGGGCCCGGATCAGGGCCGCGATGCGCCCGGCGACCTCGCTGGCGATCGCTTCGTGGTCCTCGAGGATTCGGACCGGAATCCGCTCCAGGCGCGTGAAGTCGGCTTGGCTGCGGCTCACGAGCGCACGCCGGGTATGGGTTCCAGCGAGGCCCGTGAGGGCCGCAGGTTGCGGCCGATCCACACGAAGCAGAGCAGCGCGAGGAACAGGCAGGCCGAGCCGCGACCCACGTGGCCGAAGACGATCTGACCGACGCCGAAGAGGGAGGCGTACACCGAGGCGACGCCAGCGACCCAGTTGGTCCAGTTGAGCGGGCCCCCGTCGATCGGCTCCGCCGAGAGTCCGAGACCGGCGGACACGCGCTTCCAACCTCGGCCGCCGGGGCGGACCTTCAGGTAGAATGCACGCAGGACCCGCTCCTCCTCGGCGGGCGTCAGGAACGTCACCAGCAGCCAAACCGCGGTGGACGCGCCCACCGTGAGGAGCATGATGGTCGCCCACTGCGCGGGATCGTCCGGGTCGAGTCCGGCGTAGCGCCAGAGCACCACGCTGACCACCAGCGACGCGACCATGGCGCTGATCTCCGACCAGGCGTTGATGCGCCACCAGTACCATCGGAGGATGAGAACGAGTCCGGTCCCCGCACCGATCGCGAGCAGGAAGCGCCACGATCCTTCGATGGAGTCCATGAACATGGTCACGACCAGGGACGCCCCCATGAGCAGGACCGTCGCGAGCCGCGACACCCTGATCGTGGCCCGGGAATCGGCGTCGGGCTTGGCGAAGCGCGCCCACAGGTCGTTCACCAGGTAGCTGGCCCCCCAGTTCAACTGCGTCGAGATCGTCGACATGTATGCCGCGGCGAAGCCCGCCATCACCAACCCGGTGAGACCGGCGGGAAGCAGGTCCACGATCGCCAGGATGTACCCCTCGCGGGGATTGTCCAGGCCCGGGTAGAGGATCGTCGAAGCGAGTGCCACCAGGATCCAGGGCCAGGGACGCACGGCGTAGTGGGCGATGTTGAACCAGAGGGTAGCGAGGACGCCGTCCCGCTCCGACCGCGCCGAGAAGATCCGCTGCGCGACGTAACCGCCGCCCCCGGGCTCCGCGCCCGGATACCACGAGGCCCACCAGTTCACGCCGAGGTACACCGCGAACGTGATCATCGGCATCCAGGCCGCGCCCCGCGCGGGAAGGAGGGCCAACGCCGCCTCCGACGATCCGTACGCGTCCGCGAGGCCGGCTTCCAGCCCCGTGATGCCTCCCACCGCACCCACCGCGAAGACCGCGAGGATGATCGCACCCCCCATGGCCAGCCCGAACTGGAAGAAGTCCGTGACCACGACGCCCCACAGGCCCGCCATCACGGAATAGGACGCGGCGAGCAAGAAGCAGAGCACCAGGGCCCAGACGTCCGGAATGTCCATCGCCGTGCTCACGATCTCCATCATGGCCAGGTTCACCCATCCCATGATGATGAGATTGATGGGGATGGCGAGGTAGGCCGCGCGGAACCCTCTTAGAATCGCCGCCGGTCGCCCACCATACCGGAGCTCGGTGAACTCGACGTCGGTTATGACCCCGGCCCGCCGCCAGAGGCGAGCGTAGAAGAACACGGTGAGGATCCCGCTCATCACCATGTTCCACCACAGCCAGTTCCCGGCCACGCCGTGGCGCACCACCAGCTCGGTCACGGCGAGCGGCGTATCCGCGGCAAAGGTGGTGGCCACCATCGAGGTCCCCGCCAGCCACCAGGGGAGGGCGCGTCCTCCCACGAAGTACTCGGACAGGGACCGTCCCGCGCGCTGCGACATGGCAAGACCGACGAGCGCCGCGAAGACGAAATACAGGGCTACGATGCCCCAGTCGAGTCCGGTCAAGGAGTCGGCTCCCGCCGGGTCACGGTCCGGTCCGTGATCGCGAGCGCCGCCGCATCCGCCACCGCGCGCCGCAGCGGGACGTGCTTCTGGTTCTCGCGCGACGGATGTACACGGTTGGTGAGCAGGATGACCCAGAGATCCAGCTCCGGGTCCATCCAGATCGACGTCCCCGTGAAGCCGGTGTGGCCGAAGGCCCGTGCGCTCAGGTAGTCGCCGGCGGACGAGCTCTGGGCCGGGGTGTCCCAACCCAGGCCGCGACTCGACGTCTCGTCGAATCGCCGTGTGAAGGCCGCCAGCACGTCCCGATTGAGAAGCGGGAGAGGGTTGGGGCGCGCGACCGGACACGGCTCGCCCGGGGCGTCTCCCGGCACGCACGCAGGCGACGTGCCACCGTTCAGCATCATGCGCGCGAACACCGAGAGGTCCACGACGTCCGAGAAGAGACCGGCGTGGCCCGCGACGCCGCCCATGGCGTCCGCGTTCTCGTCGTGCACGCGACCCCACACCATCTCGTGGCGCCAGAGCGTGTCCAGCTCGGTCGCCGCGATGCGCGGCTTGAGCGCAGCGGAGGGACGGTATCGTGTCTCCAGCATCCCGAGCGGCCCGAAGACACGTTCTTCCAGGAACTCGTCGAGCGGCCCACCCGTGATCTCCTCCATGATCCACGCCAGCGTCATGATGCCGATGTCCGAGTATGCAGTCCGCGTCCCGGGGTCGACCTCGAGCGGCTCGTTCGCCGCGGCGTCCTTGTATTCCTGAAGGCCCCGGTGATCGAAGAACCATCGGCGGAACGGTGGCAGGCCGCTCCGGTGGAGCAGCAGCTGACGCACCGTGACCGCCTGCTTTCGCGCGTCGCCACGGGACCACCATGGCAGATAGGAGACCACGGTGGTGTCGAGCGCCAGCTGGCCTTCCTGGACCAGGATCATGGCGCCGGTGGTCGTGCCCACCACCTTCGACACGGAAGCCAGGTCGAAGAGCGAGGTCGGGGTCACTGGGCGCCCGCTTCCCCACGCGAGCTCTCCGTACCCCTGGAGCTTCACGAGCCGACCATGCCGGCCGATGGCGAGCGCCGCGGCATCCGCGGACATCCCGACCTCGGTCGGCTGCGCCAGGTCCTGCGCCCGACCCGCCGCGCTGCCGCGCCGACCGCGGGCGACGATGCCCGCCGCCACCAACGGATCCTCGACCGCCACCAGGGGGGCGAAGTCGGCCACCTTGGCGCGGCGCAACCCCTCGCCCAGCGCGTGGAAGGGCGGCAGCGGAATGGGCAGCGTGCCGGAGATGACCGCTTCGCCGAAGAGCGCCCGCACGGCCGCTCGTTGCGAGACCTCCCGGTCACCCCAAGCGAGCATGTAACTCCCAAGGGTGGGGAAGGCCGACAGCAGGTACGGATTGCCGAACGACACGAGCACGGTGGGCTTGCGGGCCACCGCGTCGGCCACCAGCGCCCGCAGCGGCGCCGGCACGGCATCCTCGCCGGATCCCGCACTCGCGGAGACGTATGCGCTCACGAGCACGCGGTCCGCGTGCCCGATGGCCTCCGCGACCCGCGCGTAGGCCGTGCTGTCGCTCCGCTCGTCCAGCGACCAGCTCTCCGCGGCGACCACGCGCTCGGACAGGTCCGCCGCGAAGGCGCGTCCCGCCCAGAGCGTGGTGGACCCCGCGTAGCGGACGTGCACGAGCTGTCCGACCGCCTCCGCCCGCATCGGCACGAGTCCGTCCACGTCGCGGGGCAACGTGATCGACCGGGTCGCCGCGGTGTCGGCGAACGCCAGGTGGGGCCCGGCCCCGACCACGGACGCGATCCGCTCCAGGGACGTGGTGCGGCTCCGGTGGAGACCCAGACGCGCCTTGAGCTCGAGGATCCGCCGCGCGGACGCATCGATGCGCTGGGCGCTCAGCCGTCCGGAGGCCACGGCGGACTCGACTGCGTCCAGCGCGCCCGGCACGTCCTTGGGCGACAACAACACGTCGGCGCCGGCTTCCAGCGCCCGCACCGAGGCCTCGCCGATGCCGTACGCGTCGGTGATCGCACCCATGGTGAGCGCGTCGGTGAACAGGAGGCCGTCGAAGCCGAGGTCGCCGCGGAGGAGGTCGGTCAAGACCTCGGGGGACAGCGTGGCCGGCGGCGCACCCTCGCCGAGCAATCCAGGCATCTCGACGTGCGCGGTCATGATCGCGTCCACGCCCTCCGCGATCGCCCTCACGAACGGCACCAGCTCGACCGCGTCGAGGCGCGCCCGGTCCCCGGCGACCACGGGCAGTCCCACGTGCGAATCGACGCTGGTGTCGCCGTGACCGGGGAAGTGCTTGCCCGTGGTGAGCGCCCCTCCCGCGTGGGCGCCGCGCACGAACGCGGCGCCGAGCCTCGCCACCAGCTCCGGATCTCCCCCGAACGACCGCATCGCGATCACCGGGTTGTCGGGGTTGGAGTTCACGTCGAGGACGGGCGCGAACAGGACGTGGACGCCCGAGGCGCGCGCCTCTACCGCGGTGATGCGCCCGTACTCGAATGCGAAACGGTCGTCGCCGATCGCGCCGAACGCCATCGTCGGAGGGAAGGCGGTTCCACCACCCTGGGGCAGCATCGACGGGAGCGCGTACGATCCGTTGATGCGCATCCCCGGACCGCCGTTCTCGAAATCGGCGCCCACAAGGAGTGGGATCGCGGCGATCGTCTGCAGGGCATTGAGCTTGGCGACGTAGGAGTGCGGCAGACCGATGCTGGGAGACAGCCCGCCGATGCGGTCGTCGACCACCCAGCGCTCCAGCGGGGCGAAGTCCGGCGCGGTGGTGGAGACGTAGCCCCCAGGCATCCACTCGATGACGAGCTGAGCGATCCGCTCGCGGAGCGTGAGCGAGGCGAGTGTGGTCTCGACCCAACGTCGGGCCTCCGCATCGAGCCTCGGCGCGACGGTCGGCATCGGGTCGGTGACACCGCCTTCCGGGCGTCCTCCGCAGCCGCCGAGGAGGAGCACGACGAGGGCGAGTGCGCCGGTGCTCCTGGTTCGGGCGGCACTACCTGCCACCGGCCAGCTCCTTCTTCGGCAGCAGTATACCGTCACCGATCTCGGCGAAGCCCGGGATGCGTGTCGGAATCCGCCCGGAGACGGTGAAGTCGCCGAACAGAGCGCCCGCGGCGGCCTTCTGACTCGACTCGGAGCCGCTCCAGGCGAGCACGTACGCCTGTACGTCTGGGAAGTCCATGATCAGGTACGGATTCCCGAACGACACGACGACGTGGGGAACGCCCAGCTCCGCGAGCTCGCGGACGAACTTCGTGACCTCCTCCGGAAGGGCGACCGTGCCGGAGTACGAGACCGCGGTCACGTACGTGCTCACCACGACGAGCGCGGATCGCCGGGCCTGGCGCACCAGTCCTTCCTCGAGCGACGAGGCATTGTTCTGGTCGATCTCGGCGGTCACGAGCCGGGGATAGGTCTGGCGCAGGCGTCGGTTGAAGTACCGCCCGGCGAGGACGTCCGACGGTCGCCGATAGGAGACCGACAGGACCCGCGCGCTCCGGGTGCCGCGGAGCGGCAAGATGTCCTTGCCGTTCCGGAGCAGGGTGATCGAGCGCCTGCCGATCTCGTCCGCCACCTCCGTGTGCGCCCCGATCCCCACGGTGTAGGGGATGGCCTCGAGATCGACCGTCCGTGACTTCTCGAGGTGGAGCTGCTCCTTCACGTTCAGCAGACGCCGCACCGACTCGTCGATTCGGGCCTCGGGGACGCGTCCGCCCTCGACCGCTTTCAGGATTCCCTCGATGGCCGGCTCCACGGCGGGCGGCATCAGGATGACGTCGGCCCCCGCCTCGATCGCCCGAACCGCCGCTTCCCCAGCCCCCAACCGGCCCGAGATGGCGGCCATGTCCATCGCGTCGGTGAAGAGGATGCCGTCGAACCCCATCTCCCGACGCAACAGGTCGGTCATCACCGCCGCAGAGAGCGTCGAGGCCCCGCCGTCGCCTCCGTTCAGCGCGGGCACTGCCACGTGGGCGGTCATGATCCCGCCGATGCCGGCCTGGATCGCGGCCTGGAACGGCCGGAGCTCGACCGAGTCCAGCCGCTCGCGCGGGGCGCGGATCACGGGCAGGGCGATGTGCGAATCGACCTCCGTGTCACCATGCCCCGGGAAGTGCTTTCCGGTCGCGATGCCACCGTAGTCCTGGATCCCGCGCACGAACGCCGACCCCAGCTCCGACACCAACGCCGGGTCCTCTCCGAACGAGCGCACGTTGATGATCGGGTTTTGCGGATTGTTGTTGACGTCGAGGACCGGCGCGAACGGCACCTGGATGCCCACCGCCCGAGCCTCCAGCGCGGTGATCCTCCCCATCTGGTAGGCCAGCGCCGGATCCCGGGCCGCGCCGAGGGCCATGAGCGACGGGAAGTCGGTCGCACCGCCGAGCTCGATGATGCCCGGCATGAAGACCGCCCCGCGCATCCGGAATCCCGCGCCCGTCTCCAGGTCCGCAGCGACCAATAGTGGAATCCGGGAGCGCCGCTGGAGCTGGTTGACCTTCGCGGCGATCTCGGTCGGAGACCCCACCGACATGATGATCCCACCGATCCCCTCTTCCTCGACGTACGTCCTGGCGCGGGCGAAGCTGGTGGAGCCCTCCGGGGCGAAGTCCCCGATGACCCAAGGCATCATGAGCTGCGCCACCTTCTCGCGGAGCGTGAGCTCCTCGATGGTGCGCTCCGACCAGGTGCGTGTGTCGCGCGGCTCGATCACCGCTACATCCGATCCGTTCGTGGTCGAGCCGTCCACCGGTGTGGTCACCGTGTCGGGCTCGGCCGCCACCGCCGAGTCCGTGGTCGCGGGCACGTCGGCTTCGGTCGGCATCGCCGGTGGCGCCGGAGGGGATGCCGGCGGTGCGCCACCGCCCGAACAGCCGAGAACCGCCAGAGCCACCCAGGTCGCCGCCGGCCTCGGCGCGCCGGGACGCCGTGTGTACGACGGATGTCGGCGGTGGGAGGGCATGGGCGGGCGCGGCTCCGGGGTGACGGCGACGTCGGGTGCGTTGACGGAGCCTGCGGGGGGCCCGAACCTTGCGGCTCGTCGCCGACCCCCTGGACCCAGGAAACGTCAAACGTTTACCCATTCGCAAAGTACCCGGTCGAGCATTCGCGTACAATCCCGCTCTGGCGCCACCAACCCATCCCGAGCCGCACTTCGATGAACAGAGTCGTCCTCGCCACCGCGCTGACCCTCGCCCTTCTGTCGCGCTCGCCGGCGGCCGCACAGGCGCCCGACGCGACCCTGTCCCCCGACGTGCTCGCGGAGCTCCACGGGACGGTGCGCGTGGCCGGTCTCGAGGACCGCACCTTCGGGCACGCCGCCTATTGGGGGGTGATGGCTCCATACCTCGGCGGGAGCGTCCGCGAGGAAGTCGTGGGACAGAGCGCCGAGGGAAGGGCGATCCACCACCTCACGTACGGATCCGGGCCGGTCACCGTGCTGCTCTGGTCCCAGATGCACGGTGACGAGAGCACGGCGTCCATGGCGCTGGCCGACATCGTCCGCTTCTTCAGCGAGCGCCCCGACCATCCCCTGGCCCGTGCGATCGCGACCGGTACGACTGTGCACATGATCCCGATGCTCAATCCGGACGGCGCCGAGCGCTTCCGGCGGCGGAACGCTCAGGGCATCGACGTGAACCGGGATGCGCGACAGCTCCAGACGCCCGAAGGCCGGCTGCTCAAGTCCGTGAACGACCGACTCAGGCCGGATTTCGGGTTCAACCTCCACGACCAGAACGCCGCGGTGCGCGTGGGGCGCTCCAACCGAGGCGTGGCGATCGCGCTCCTGGCGCCGGCGTTCAACGAGGCCCGCGACGTCGACGGCAAGCGTCGACGGGCCATGCAGGTGGCGTCGGTCCTGGTGGAGTCGATGCGCCCGCTGGTCACCGACCACATCGCCAAGTACGACGACACCTTCAACCCTCGCGCATTCGGGGACCTGATCGGCGCGTGGGGTGCGAGCACGGTCTTGATCGAGTCGGGCGCCTGGGTCGACGATCCGCAAAAACAGCACCTGCGGAAGGCGAACTTCGTGGGCATCCTGTCGGCCCTCGACGCCATCGCCACGGGGCGCTACGCCGCGTACGACCCGGCGGTCTACGACGGGCTCGAGTTCAACGGACGTCGGGTGGCGGACCTGCTGATCTCCGGCGGCACGATCGCGCTGCCGGGTCTGCCTTCGCTCAGGGCGGACGTCCTCGTGAGCTACGAACAACCGCTCCTACGGACGGGTCCCGTGATCGTGGACGTCGGCGACATGGGAGAAGCCGAGGCGCAGGACACGCTGGACGTGGGCGGCCTGTATCTGATCCCGGGGCTCGATGCGCGTGACGGCCGTGGCGGCCTGGACACGGGGCTGCCCGCCCACTTCATCGTCGCGGAAGACCCGGACGGGCTGCGCATCCGCTTCCGGTTCCCCGGCGACCGACCGCGACCGGAGGAGTGACGACGACCCCGCCCCCGTCAACGGGACGGGAACACGAACTCGGTGCCGATCTCCGGCAGCCAGCTCGTTCCCTCGAAGACGCGGGCCAGGCGACTCTGGAAGTGGCCGAGGTCGGACAGCGGGATCGAGCGGGTGCGGGCGGCGGGCGGGACGAAGAAGTTCTCCCAGTGTCCGAGCAGGACCCACCGTGGGCGGAGATTCTCGATGAACGCCTCGGGGTGCCATTCCACCTGGTCGAACGTCGCCGGAACCAGGATCGCGACGTCCACCGGACGGATCGCGATCTC
>QJYK01000136.1 GCA_003248075.1 Gemmatimonadota bacterium
CGCTGGTCGCCTACCACTCGTTCGAGTCCGGACGCTACGAGGTCTACGTGCGGAGCTTCCCCGAAGCGGGCGCCGCCCTCCAGGTGTCGGACCGCGGATCCTTCCCCTGGCTGGCC
This sequence comes from Gemmatimonadota bacterium, assembly GCA_003248075.1. Lineage (GTDB taxonomy): Bacteria > Gemmatimonadota > Gemmatimonadetes > Longimicrobiales > Gaopeijiaceae > SZUA-318. The sequence goes on from QJYK01000136.1 coordinate 117, forward strand.
TGGGGACCCGACGGTCGTACCCTCCTCTACGAGGCGGACGCGGAGACGCGCGAAGCCCCCCGCTTCGTCGTCGCCGCGCGTCTGGCACTCGATCCGACGCCGGTCGTGGTGTCGCGTGACACGCTCCCAGGGCTCCGGCCCGAGGGTACGATGGCCTACCGGAGGGATCTGCACCCGGACGGCCGGTCCATGGTCGAGCTGCGACGGTGGTTTCCCGAGGGGGAGTCCGAGGAGCCGGAGCTGCAGATGGTCGTGATCACGAACTGGCTGGACGAGCTGCGGAGGGTGATGGGGGAAGGGGGGTGAACGGGCGAGGCGACGAGCCCGCCCTGTACCCTCGTGTCGTCCGGTCCACCCGCTCGTACCGGCATAACGGGCGCGACCTTGAGGGCTGAGAGCCCGCGGCCCCGATTCTCCCGCTTCCCCCCCCGTCGATCGCATCAGCTGCATCGGAGAGCTGGTCGAAACTGGGCGGGACGCTGGAGCTGTCGAGAGCACCGCTCCTCCTCGAGAGTCTGTGCGAACCTGACGGATCCGCCCTAGGTTGGTGGACCGCTGCCCCGGCTAGCAGGACCCTGCCCATGTCCGACGATCCCATCCGCCGCCTGAACTCCGCCCTCGAAGGTCGCTACTCCATCGAGCGCGGGCTCGGCGAAGGCGGCATGGCCACGGTCTACCTGGCGCGCGACGAGAGGCACAACCGCCACGTCGCACTAAAGGTCCTGAAGCCCGAGCTGGCCGCCGTCGTGGGCGCCGAGCGCTTCCTGGCCGAGATCGAGACCACGGCGAACCTCCAGCACCCGCACATCCTGCCGCTCTTCGACTCGGGCGAGGCGAACTCGTTCCTTTTCTACGTTATGCCGTACGTGGAGGGGGAGTCGCTCCGGGACAAGCTCAACCGGGAGAAGCAGCTGTCGGTGGTCGAAGCCGTCCGCATCGCCACCGACGTCGCCGAGGCGCTGCACGCGGCCCATGAACAGGGGGTGATCCACCGGGACGTCAAGCCCGCCAACATCCTCCTCAGCCGGGGTCGCCCACTGGTGGCGGACTTCGGCATCGCCCTGGCCGTGAACGCGGCAGGCGGGGGGCGCCTTACGGAGACCGGGCTCTCCATGGGAACGCCCTTCTACATGAGTCCCGAACAGGCCTCCGCGGACCGCGACCCTGCCGCGTCGAGCGACCAGTACTCCCTGGGGTGCGTTCTCTACGAGATGCTGGTGGGTGAGCCGCCCCACACGGGTGGAACCGCCCAGGCGGTGCTGGCGAAGATCCTCACCGAGGGGCCCCCGTCGGCCACCGCGACCCGGGCGTCGATCCCCCCCCACGTGGATGCGGTGCTAAGGAAGTCGCTGGAGCGGCTGCCTGCCGACCGCTTCGCGGATGCCCGGGCGTTCGCACAGGCCCTGGGCGATCCGACGTTCCGGTACGGAGGCGGAGGCACGGAGCCTGCGCCGGAGAAGTACTGGACACCCGGCCGCATTGGGTCGGCGGGGGTCGCCGCGCTGTCCGCCGTGGCCCTGGGACTCCTCCTCGGTAGAACCATGGAGTCGCGGTTGAACGCCGGGCCCGCCCACTCCATGGTGTCGGAGATCCTGCCTCCCGACGGCGAGGATTTCAGCGATCGGCGTTCCTTCGGGGCGCTGTCGCCCGATGGCGACAGCTTCGCCTTCGTGTCTCTCTCCGCCGCAGGCGAGCGGCGTCTGCGGGTTCGACGACTCGACGGCCTGGAGGCGGAGCTTCTCCCGGGGACGGAGGGAGCAGAGAGCCCCTTCTGGTCGCCCGACGGCCAGTCCATCGGATACTTCGCCGACGGACAACTCATGCGCCTGGACCTCGGGACGGCGGCTCCCCGCCCGGTCTGCGCGGCCCCCGGGGGCTCCTCCGGATCCTGGGGCGAGAGGGACCTCATCGTCTTCGCCAGCCCCCGAGGCATCGAACGGGTCGGTGCCGACGGATGCGAGGTCGTGTTCCCGCTGGACACGGCGTCGCTCAACTTTC
>QJYK01000046.1 GCA_003248075.1 Gemmatimonadota bacterium
CTCACGCCGGATCGCGCGACGACACCGGATCCTGAGCCGCTGGTTCGGGCGGCATCCCCTCTACTCGGTCACGCTGGCCAGGACCGTCTCGTTCGTGCGTACCCTGATGCCGGTCGCCGCCGGAATGAGCGGCCTTCCCTACCGGAAGTACGTCCCCTACGAGCTCGCGGGACTGGGGCTGTGGGCGGGGCTCTACGTGGTCATCGGCCTCGTGGCGAGGGAGGGATGGGAGGCCGCCGCTCGCGTCGCTGGGGTGGGCACGGCCGCCGTGTTCACGGTCGCGGGTGTCGCACTCTGGCTCACGCTTCGGGTCCGTGGCCGACGCGTCTCGGGCGAGCCGGACCAGGCGCCCGGATGACGCTTCGGGTCGCCCTGACCGGCAACGTTGCGGCGGGCAAGTCGGTGGTGGCGGAATCGTGGCGGGAGGCGGGGGTTCCGGTGATCAGCGCCGACGCGCTGGCCCGCGAGGTCGTGGCGCCCGGGTCGACGGGTCTCGGCGAAGTGCGGCAGGCCTTCGGCGAGGACGTGATCCACGCGGACGGGTCGCTGGATCGTGCGGCGTTGAGGGCGCGGGTCTTCGGGGACGAGGCCGAGCGCGAGCGGCTCGAGAGGATCCTGCATCCCCGCATCCGGCAGCTGCGTGACGCGTGGATCTCGAGCCGGGAGGCCGAGGACGTGCCTCTCGTGGTGGCGGAGATCCCGCTCCTTTTTGAGACGGGTTCGCAAGGGGATTTCGCCCTCGTCGTCCTGGTCGATGCGCCCGAGTCCGTTCGCCTGGCCCGGATGCGCCAGGGACGCGGCCTGTCCGAGCGCGAGGCCAGGGCCATGATCGCGGCGCAGATGGGCGCCCGCGACAAGAGGGCCCGCGCCGACATCGTCATCGACAACCTCGGCACCCTGGACGAGCTTCGAGAACGCGCCCTGGAGGTCCTCGCGGAGCTTCGCGAGCGGGCTGGCGGGCCCCGGGTGCGGCTGGATCTCCACCTCCACACGGTGGGGTCCTGGGACTGCCTCACCGACCCCGAGGCTGCGCTCCGGCGAGCCCTCGAGCTCGGGTACTCACGGATCGCTATCACCGATCACGACCGGATCGCCGTCGCGCTCGACATGCACGAGCGCCACCCGGAGCGGATCATCCCCGGTGAGGAGGTCAAGACCCGCGAGGGAATCGATGTGATCGGCCTCTACCTCGGGGAGGAGATCCCCCGGGGTGCGCCGGCGCTCGAGGCGGTGGCGCAAATCCGGGCACAAGGGGGCATCCCCTACCTCCCGCATCCCTACGCCGGAGGGAAGGGCGGAGGGGGGCGGATGGCGGAAGAGCTGGCGGATGCCTGCGAGGTGGTCGAGGTCTTCAACGCTCGTCTGCACCCCGGGCGCCTGAACGGCCCTGCGCTGTCGCTGGCGGAGCGCCACGGGAGGCTCCGCGGAGCCGGGTCGGACGCGCACACGTTGGGCGAGCTGGGCGGCGCATTCGTGGAAGTGCCGGCACACCCGAACACGGCGTCGGGGTTGAGGGCCGCGCTTCGTTCGGCGCGCACAGGTGGACGGACCGCCTCCCACCTCGTCCACCTCGCGTCCACCTGGGCCAAGGTGCGCAAGAGGCTTCCCGGAGCTCCGGTCTCCGCGCGCTCCTGACCGCGCGGTGGCGACCGCGTCGCCTGCGCGGATACCTTTGTCGGAGTGGGCTCTCGGCGCCCCCGCCGGCCCGTTTCTCCCCGAAGGTCAGGAGTACCGAGTGAGCTACCGTACCCCTGAGGCCAGGGTCGCCTCGGTCAAGGAGGTGCGCGATGCGCTCCTGGCCTCCCGCCGGGCGGTACTCACGACGCACCTCAACGCGGACGGCGACGGCGCGGGGTGCGAGGCTGCCATGGTCGCGTGGCTGCGCGCCAACGGCACCGTCGCGCACATCGTGAACCCGACGCTGTTTCCCGAGAGCTTCCGCTTCCTCCTGCCGGACGACACGTGCCTGGTGGAGGCCTCCTCGGCCCGGGCGCAGGAGATCTGCGAGCGAGCCGATGTGGCAGTGGTGCTGGATACCGGCGAGATGCCGCGGATCGGTCGGGTGCGCGCGTTGATCAGGGAGCTCCCCGTGGTCGTGGTCGACCACCACCAACCCGGAGAGCAGCCCATCGGGGGCGCTTCGCTACGGGATCCCGATGCCTGCGCCACCGCCGAGCTGCTGTTCGACGTCATCACGGCCGCAGGGGGGCCCTGGCCTCGCGCCACGGTGGACGGCCTGTATGTCGCGATCCTCACGGACACAGGCTCGTTCCGCTTCGCGAACGCGACCCCGGCGGCGCATCACATCACGGCCGAGCTGGTGTCGCGGGGAGCCGACCCGGAGACGCTGCACCGGCGCGTGTACAGCGCGGCACCGCTCAGGAAGTACCGCGTCCTGGAAAAGGCGCTTGCCACGCTGGAGGTCGACGAAGAGCACGGCATCGCATGGATGATCGTGCCGTCCGAGGTGGTGCAGTCCCTGGGTGCCACCCCGGAGGATCTCGAGGGTATGGTGGATGTCCCCCGAGGGATCGAAGGCGTCGGGGTAGGGTTGCTCTTCCGTGCCGCGAGCACCGGAGAGATCAAGGTGTCCTTCCGGTCCAACGGGCCGGTCGACGTGAACGAGTTGGCGCGCCGCTTCGGCGGTGGCGGCCACATCAAGGCCTCCGGGGCGATGGTTCCCGGACCGATGCAGTCAGCCATCGACGTCGTGGTGCGGGCCACCCGGGAGGCGGTGTCCCGGCTGAGCAAGGAGCGAGCTTGAAGGAGCCGATTGTGGACGAGCGCGCCGAGGACCCCGGAGTGCCCGAGGCGCTTCCTCGGACCCTGGTGGCGCTTCGCGATCGCCTGCGCGTGGAGGCCATCGATCGTCTGTGGATCTTCCCGCCTCTCCGGCGCGGTCGTCGGGAGCGCGGCCTCGTGGCGGCCAGCGTCCACGTCGGGGAAGGCGAGCGACGCTTGCTGGTCACGGCGGCCTATCAGGCCGAGCGCACCGGGCGGACCCTGACCGTGGAGCACACGTTGCACGAGGAGGGGGAGGCGCCACCCGAGCTTCTGCCCCGTGTGATGGAAGGCGTCGTCCGGCGGGCAGGCGACGGGTTCGGCGATCCGAGGGAGGTCGCCGTCGACCGGAGCGCGGCGACGTTCTCGGCGCTCATGGACGAGTTCGATCCGACCCTTCTCCTCGTCGACAGCCCGTGAGCGCGGTGAAGGCGAACACCCCGTTCGTTCGCCTGTTCGGCCGCTACCTGCGAGAGCAGGGCCTCCCGGTCACGCATCAGCGCGAGGCGGTGGCCGAGGTCGTATTCACCTCCCCCGAGCATCTTTCCGTCGACGAGATCGAGCGCAGGCTGCGGCAAGGAGGGGAGCGCATCGGGAAGGCCACGGTCTATCGAACCCTCGACCTGTTGGTACGCAGCCGGCTGGTGGAAGAGCACGACTTCGGCGAGGGATTCAAGCGCTACGAGCATCGCCTGTCCAGGCAACCCGTGCACGAGCACCTCATCTGTCTCGAGTGTGGGAAGGTGATCGAGTTTCGCAGCGCCGAGATCCAGCGGGTCGAAGCCCGCGTCCGGGACGAGCACGGGTTTCTTCCCGCGCGTCACCGGGTCGAGATCTACGGGATCTGTCGCGAGTGCCGTGAAGCTGGCGCCACGATTCCCGCCGGGGGCTTGACCTGCCCGATCGATACGGTCTAGCGTCCTCGCGCTCCTGCACCCAACGGACGACCCGGTGCCGAACCGTCGAAGCGTGCGCGCCCCCGGTCGGGGTGCCGACCCCTCGGGAGAAGCCGAACACGTGACCCCCTCCGACCTCCCTGCGCGGCTGGCGTCGTTGCCCTGGGAGCTCCCGCATCGGTTCCTGGGTCTGGACGACGGTGCGTCCGCCTTCGATCGCGCCGCCGCCGTGGTCCTACCCGTGCCCTACGAATCGACGACCTCGTACGGCGTCGGGACGAGGGCCGGCCCCCGCGCGATCATCGAAGCATCGAGGTTCATCGAGCTCTACGACCAGGAGCTGGACTGCGAGGCGGGGGCCATCCTGGGCGTGCACACGCTCCCGGCCCTGGAGCTCACCCGGGAGGGTGCGACCAGCGCCATGGAGGAGCTGCGCCGGTGCTACCACGAGGTGGCCGAGGCCTGCGCCGATCGCTTCCTCGTGATGCTCGGGGGTGAGCACAGCGTGTCGTCCCCGGCCATCCTCGCCCAATGCGATCGGCACGACGGAGGCCTTTCGGTCCTGCAGCTCGACGCCCACGCCGACCTGCGTCCCGAGTACGAGGGAACCCCGAACTCACACGCCAGCGCCATGGCGCGAGTCCTGGATCGGGCCGGTGTGGTCGCCGTGGGTATCCGAGCCGTGAGCGCCGAGGAGATGGAGGTGCATCGGGAGCATCCGGGCTCGACGATCGTCTGGGCAGACGACATGTGGCAGGACGACCGATGGATGGACCGGGCGCTCGAGGCTCTCGGTCCGAAGGTCTACCTGACCTTCGATGTCGACTACTTCGACCCCTCCCTCGTGCCCTCGACCGGCACTCCGGAGCCGGGAGGGGGGGACTGGTACCGAACGCTCCGCTTCCTCAGGCGCGTTTTCGCAGAGCGCGAGGTCGTCGCCGCGGATGTGGTGGAGCTGGCGCCGACGCCGGGGCTGCACGCCTCGGACTTCCTGGTTGCCAAGCTGGCCTACAAGCTGATCTCATACCGATTCCAGTCCCGGCTGGAGGGTTGAGACGGCGGGGACGTTGGATCCGTTCAAGACGCCGACGTTCGGGATGATGAGCGTGATGTCGGGATGATGCCGGTGGTGGGCCGGCGTCGGGACGACGAGAGGGACGAGGAGACCATGCTGCCCAATCTGCGATTCGTCATGCGGTCCATTGTCCGGGCCCCGGGATACACCGCCGCGTTCATCTTGACGCTCGGCCTGGGGATCGGCCTCAACACGGCGATCTTCAGCGTCGTCAACGGCGTGCTGCTTGCACCGCTCCCCTACAAGGACGCCGACCGGATCATGTATGTGCGCCAGCCCGCGCTCCAGGCAGGCGTGCAGAACATCTCCTTCTCGTTCATGGAGGTTCAGGACTATCGCGCGGCGTCTCGAACCCTGGATCAGTTCGTCGAGTACGGTGATTGGACGTTCAACGTCGTGGCCGACGACGCGGACCCGCATCGGGCCGTGGGTGGACTCGTCACGTCCAACTACTTCAGCGTCCTCGGGCTGACTCCTGCGCTGGGCCGCGCGCTCGGTCCGCAGGACGACGGAGAAGGCGCGGAGCCCGCCATGGTCCTGACGCACGACTACTGGACGCGGGCATTCGGGGCCGACCCGGCGATCCTGGACCGCACCGTGAAGCTCTACGCGTTCGCGCAGCCGAAGACGACGCGCATCGTCGGAGTGCTGGACCCCGGCACCCACTACACCGGCAGCCGGAGACAGGACTTCTTCGTCAATTACGCCACGAACGACCACTATCTGGGTGCGACCATGCAGGACCAGCGCACCCACCGGATGACGGACGTCTTCGCGAGGCTGGCACCGGGACAGACGCCCGAGGCCGCCCAGGAGGAGCTGCTCGCCCTCAACGACGCGCAGCACCAGTCGGCGCCGGATGCCTACCCGCAGGGTCGCGGGCTGACCATCGCTGCCGGCCTTTGGCAGGACGAGCTCACGAGGGGGGCGCGCTCCACGTTCCTGATCCTCATGGGGACCGTGAGCCTCGTGCTTCTGCTCGCGTGCGCCAACGTCGCGAACCTGACGCTCACGCGCCTCATCCGACGGGAACGGGAGCTCTCGATCCGGGCGGCGCTGGGTGCCAGCCGACGGCGGCTGCGCCACCAGCTCCTGACCGAGAACCTGGTGCTGTCCCTCGGGGGTGCAGCGCTCGGCCTCGCGCTCGCGGTCCTGGGACTGGATCGGCTGGTCGAATACGCGAATCGGTTCACCGTTCGAACCGGTGAGATCGGCATTGACGTAGCGGTCCTCTCGTTCACCATCGCGGTGGCCGTGGTCGTGGCCGTCCTCCTGGCCTGGGCGCCGTCCCTGCCCGGCGTCACCGACCTGGGCAGCGCGGTCACGGCGGCCGGAAGCACGCGGGGCGCCGTCGGGTTGCCCAAGAAGCGGCTCCAGCGAGCCCTGGTGGTGGGTCAGCTCGCGCTCTCCTTCACGCTACTCATCGGCGCCGCGCTCCTGGTCCGGAGCCTCATCAACCTGACCAACGTCGACACCGGCATCGAATACGAGAACGTGGTGGCGATGCAGGCACCGAACATCACCGGCCTCCAGCCCGCTGAGAACCTCCTGCTCATGGACCAGGTGGTGGGCGGGATCCGGGAATTCCCGGGCGTCCGCTCCGCCGCGTACGCGAGCCGGGCACCGTTCGACCCCAACGTCGCGTTGCAGAGCCTCCAGTTCCGTGTCGAAGGAGAGGACCCGGAGGGCGTGGTCAGCCCGATGGCCGCCCAGAACGCGGTCAGCCCCGGCTACTTCGAGACGGTCGGACTCGAGATCGTGAAGGGGAGGGCGTTCAGCGCGACGGACGATGCCACGTCCGAGTCGGTCGCCATCATCAACCAGCGCATGGCCGTGCATCTGTTCGGGGCGGAGGACCCCGTCAACCGACGCATCGCGCGACAGACCTTCCAGGGGACGTGGGCCCCCTGGGTGCGCATCGTCGGGGTGGCGGCGGACACTCGGGAGTACGGGCTGGCCACCGCCAACGCGCACTCCGTCTACGTGCCGGCGAGTCAGAGCTTCCCAGGGCAGGCGATCATCGTGCGTACGACCGGGACCGCTGGCCCGCTCAGCCGACGGGTCGCCGAGATCGTGCGCGGGCTCGATCCGGACCGTCCGGTGGACAACATCACCACGCTGGAGGACCTCCGCTCGGAGGACATCGCACCCGAACGGCTCAACGCCACGCTCTTCTCCGCGTTCGCGCTCCTGGCGCTGCTGATCGCCGCCGT
>QJYK01000140.1 GCA_003248075.1 Gemmatimonadota bacterium
CGACCCCGCGCGTGAGTCGCTCGGACCTCTACCTGGGTGGGGTCCGGCTCCCATTGGACGAGAGAATGCTCATCTCGCCGGATGGGTCGACGTTCGCGTATTCGAGTGCCGGCAACTCGGGGCTCTATGCACGCAGAGCCGACGAGCCGGAGTTCCGGCTGCTCGCCGGTACCGAGGGTGCGAACTGGCCCGACTTCTCGCCGTCGAGCGATTGGATCGTCTATCGCGACGAAGACCTCAATGCCCTGATGAAGGTGTCGGTGGCGGGAGGGCAGCCGCTCACGGTGGTATCCTCCGATCAAGCGAGCGCCTACGTACCCGACTGGGGGGACGACGGCACGATCGTCTTCACGGGCCCGGATGGCTTGTTCCGCGTGCCGGAGACAGGGGGCGCCCTGGAGCGCCTCCACATCGAGGCCGGTATTCCGAGCCTCCTCCCGGGTGGCACCGGCGTGTTGGTAACGACCGGCACGAAGATCCGGATCTTCGACCCCGCCGCGGACTCGGTACGCGACCTGATCGCGGAAGGGATGCATCCCACGTACCTGTCGACCGGACACCTGCTCTACGTTCACCCGAATGGCGGACTGCAAGTGGTTCCGTTCGATCTCGGGTCGCTCGAGTTGACCGGTCAGCCCGTGCCGGTCCTGGACGGCGTCGGCGCCACGATCACCTCAGGGTTCTACTCCGTGTCGGACGCTGGAGACCTGGTCTACGTGACCGGCCGGGCGACGAGCGCGGGGGGAAGTGGCTCGGCCCTGCAACTCGTGATCGCCGACCTCGCCACGGGCGAGACGAGTCCTTCGCCGTTGGCTCGGCGCCCGTGGAGGCTGCCGCGCTTCGCTCCCGACGGCCGGAAGGTGGTGTTCGGCGGATCAGGCGACCCAGATCACATCTTCCTTTACGACGTCGAGTTGGGCTCGAGACCGACACAGCTCACGTTCGAGGGAGTCAATGGCTACGCCCTCTGGGCGCCGGACGGAACGCGTGTGGCGTTTGCGTCGTTTCGGGCTGGATCCGAGTCGGCCGACATCTATGTGAAGGCTCTCGACGATTCGGCTCCGGAAGTGCTCCTGTCGCGACCCGGGGAGCAATATCCCCTTTCCTGGCGTGACGGGGTCCTTCTTTTCGCGGACGATGCCGAGTCCGATACCCCGGATCTTTGGATGGTCGACCCGTCCGGGAATTCGGCCCCGGAACCGTACCTTCAGGCCGAAGCGGCGCTGGAGGCGGCAGACATCTCGCCGGACGGCACGATGGTGGCCTACGCCTCGGATGAGGGCGGGGAGCCCGCGATCTACGTTCGCAGCTTCCCGGTGCCCCGGCAGCAGAGCCGGGTCTCGGAGGCGCGCGGCCAGTCACCGCGTTGGAGCCCCGACGGGAAGACCCTCTACTACTGGAACGTCGTCGGACAGGACACGCTTTTCGCCGCCAGGGTCCAGACAGAGCCGACGTTCGCCGTCCTCTCGATCGAGCCGGTACTGACGGGCATCGAATCGGATCGAGATGCGCTCGACGTGCACCCCGACGGTCGCCGGATCCTCTACGTCGACGACCGTCCCGCCGGCGCTGGGGCAGGGCGCGGTGCGGACGCGCCGCCCGAGCGGGAACGAGTCATCGTCGTCCGGAACTGGTTCGAGGAGATGCGGGCGCGACTGGGCGGGGGCAACCGATGAGCGAGTCGCACACCGGGCGTCTGGAGTCGGCGCTGGCCGGCCGCTACCGCATCGAGCGCAAGCTCGGCGAGGGCGGGATGGCGTCGGTGTATCTGGCCGAGGACATCAAGCATAAGCGCAAGGTGGCGCTCAAGATCCTCCGTCCGGAGCTCGCGGCGGTGATCGGCGGGGAGCGCTTCCTGTCCGAGATCACGACGACGGCCAACCTGCAGCATCCGCACATCCTGGCGCTCTTCGACTCGGGCGAGGCGGACGGGTATCTCTACTACGTCATGCCGTACGTGGAGGGCGAGACGCTGCGCGACCGCCTGGACCGCGAGGGCCAGCTCGGGGTGGAGGAGGCGGTGCGGATCGCGCGGGAGGTGGCGGACGCGCTGGACTACGCCCACCGCGCGGGCGTGATCCACCGCGACATCAAGCCGGCGAAC
>QJYK01000191.1 GCA_003248075.1 Gemmatimonadota bacterium
TACGTCGCGGGCTGGGAGAACACGAGCCGCGGTGGTCCGCGGCGCAGCGCGGCGAACAACACGCCGATGGCCGACACGGCGCTCGCGCACAACGTGAAGACCGACGAGGAAGGCTACGGCTTCGTCCGCGCCTTCGACCCCCGGACGCTCGACCAGCGCTGGGAGTTCAAGATGGCCGACATCACCTGGGCCGGCACCCTCGCGACGGCCGGCGACGTCGTCTTCGGCGGCGGACGCGAGGGCTACTTCTTCGCGCTCGACGGCCGGACGGGCGAGGTGCTCTGGAAGGTGTCGCTCGGCGGCCAGGTCAACAGCGGACCGATGAGCTACGCAGTCGGCGGCCGGCAGTACATCCAGGTTGCCGCCGGCACGGCTCTCTTCACGTTCGCGCTGCCACAGTAGCGCGAACGAGATTCTCCGTTCGACAGGCGTCAGTCCGTCGCCGGCACGCGCCGCTGAAGATCCTGAAGCCAGCCCTGGACGAGCACCATCCGCCGTTCGAGGTGGGCCGGGCCGGGTGAGGTGTCCTTGAGCATCAGGAAGCGCCCGTCTGGTGCGATGTCGTAGTGGCGGCCGAAGCCCTCGAAGAACACGAAGTCCCGGAGGCTGAACAGGGGCTCCGGAGCTGCAGTCGGTCGTCCCGACGCTGGATCGATCCTCACGGCGTCGAGCGTGCCCCGAGACAGTCGACCTGGCCTGGCCGCGTCCGTGTTGGACCTGATGTAGTACAGCTCCTCCCCGTCTGGAGACCAGACAGGGGAGTAGCCGCCGGCAGTCGAGATTTGGCGGCGAGCGTCTCCGACGTCGGGGAAGGGCCGCACGTACACCTCGAGCCTCCCCGATTCGGACGAATGGTACGCGAGCCATCGGCCGTTGGGCGAGACGGCCGGATGCAGGATGTCGAAGTAGTCGGGAGCGTCGACCAGATTCATCTCCTGCGCGTCGCCGTCAGTCCCTGGTGCTCGCACCTGGATCGCGGCTCCTGCCAGACGTTCGTAGAACAATCCGTCGTCAGGGGCCCAACCCGACGGCCGCCACTCCGCGCCGTCGACGATTCGCTCCTCGGTGCCCGTCCCGCCGGCGCTGCGCGCAAACAGCCCTCCCCCGTTTCGCGCGGAGAAGAAGACGATGCGGAGGCCGTCCGGACTCCAGGTGGGGAAGCCGTCGTAGCCCGCGTCGAGCGTGAGCGGCGTGAAGATCCCTGTGCGGTCGCCAACCCAGACGTTGGTGTCGTTCGGCTCCGCGATCTCGACCGCGATGCGCGTGCCGTCAGGCGACACGCGCGGATGTCGAAAGTCCCGTGCCTCCCCGCCGACGGGCTCCTCGCGTCCGTCCCGATCCACCCATGTCAGCGCCACGGTGTCGGGAATCCACGACGGGACGTACACCAGGTCGCCGGACTCGGCCACGTCGAACTGGGCTGCCCCCGTGAGCGTGAAGGCATCCTCGATGCCGTCCAGAAGCGGCACGGCGGCCGTGCCGGCCTCGAGCCTGTCGACGTCGAATGGCACGGCGAGCAGCTGGCCGTTCAGGACGTACACGAGGTGTCCGGTCGGCAGGTAGCGAGCGTCGCGCCCCCTGTTCACCAGCACCTTCCGTTCGTTCGAGACGAGTGACTGCGCCACGATCTGCGCCCGGTCCCAGAGACCCATGTCGGGCGGCAGCAGCGTGAACAGCACCCACTCGCCCCCGGGCAGGAGCTGCGGCCCGTGGGAGTTCTCCCCTGCCGCCAGGGAGATCACCTGCTCCGGCTCTCCTCCAGTCGAGGGGACTCTCCAGATGCCCATGGGGCCCTGACCGTAGAGGATGGTTCCGTCCTCGGCCCACTGTGCGCTCCACGGGTTGACGGCCTCGACGATGCGCGTTGGCGCGCCGCCGCTCAGCGAAACCTGCCACAGCGCACCGGTTGCCCAGTAGCCGAGCGACTCGCCGTCGGGCGAGAAGAACGGACTTCGAGCATCGCCCTGCGTTCCCGGCACGATCCGGGCCTCGGCCTCGCCGAGCGCTCGAAGCCACAACCCCGGCGGGGCCGTGTACGCGACATGGGTGCCCGACGGCGAGATGGCGACGTAGCGTCGTCCGGGATAGGTGAAGACCTGCCCCTCGTCCAGATTGATATCGAGGTATCTGACGGGCGGCGCCGTGGGGCTCGTCGTGGGGCGCATGGCCAGGCCGCCCGCCACGATGCCGACGAGCAGCGCGCCGCCGGCCAGGAGTCCCGTGCGTCCCCATGCGGGCCGCGCGGGCACGGCCCCGGCCGAGAGAGCCCAGCCTGCGTCCAGGGGATTCTCGAGCACGAGCCTGGCTTCGCCCATGTCGCGCAGCCGCCGCCGCGCGTCCCGGTCCAGGCAGCGCTCGAGCAGGCGCCGGATGGAGGGAGGCGTGTCGGCGGGCAGGGCGTCCCAGTCGACGGCGGCCGTCAGGACGAGCGCCAGCGTCTCGGTCACGTCGTCGGCGGAGAACAACCGCCGCCCCGTCAGCATCTCCCACAGCACGCACCCGAACGCCCAGATGTCGGCCCGCTTGTCCACGGGCTTGCCCTTCGCCTGCTCCGGGCTCATGTAGGCGGCCGTGCCGAGGACGACGCCTGCCTGTGTCATCGCGGGAGTCGTGATCGTCGGCGCCAGCGACGGGTTGTCGGGAGCATGCCCCCCGCCGACGGCCTCCACCGCCTTGGCCAGGCCGAAGTCGAGTACCTTGACCACGCCGTCGGGCGTCACCTTGACATTGGCCGGCTTCAGGTCGCGGTGGACGATGCCGTGCTCGTGCGCCGCTTCGAGCGCCTCTGCGATCTGCCTGGCGAGGGTCAGGGCCTCGTCGATCGGTAGTCCCGAGTGGGTCGCGAGCCCACCGGTGCCGCGAGCGTTGAGCCTCGAGCCCGCCCGCCCGAGCACCTCCGCCAGCGTCTCGCCCTCCACCAGCTCCATGACGAGCGCCGTCGTGCTCGCCCGGCCGCCCTCCGCGGTGGTCCGCTCCACACCGTAGATCTGCGCGATGCCGGGGTGATTGAGCGCCGCGAGCGTCCTGGCTTCCCGGTCGAAGCGAGCCAGGCGCTCGGGATCCGACGCGACGGCCTCGGGCAGGACCTTGATGGCCACGGATCGGTCGAGGCTGGTATCGATCGCACGATACACCTCGCCCATCCCGCCCTCGCCAAGCTTGGCGGCGATCTGGAAGGAGCCGATTCGCGTGCCGGGACGAAGGGCCACCTTCGCGAGATTCTACTGCTCCCCTCGACCCGTGCGCCTTCGAGGGTGAGCGGTCCTCCCCGCGGGGAGCAGGAGTAGCGGCCGGCTTTACGTCCGGAAGAGGTCTGGCAGCGGAAGCTGGAGCCCCCGGAGGAGAGGGGTCGTCAGCACGTCCCCTTCTTCGGCGCTGATCTCGATCGGGCGCGTGAAGCCGCCAGCGCCCCGACGATAGACCCGCACCACATCGAGCTCGGGATCCACGACCCAGTACTCCGTCACACCGAAGCGCTCGTAGAGACGGCGCTTGGTCGTCTCGTCGCGCCGCCGCGTTCCTGGCGAGGCGACTTCCACCACCAGCTCCGGGGCTCCCGTGAGCTTCCCGGGATCGAGGAGTCTGGCGGCTCGCTCGTGCGAGAAGTAGATCAGGTCCGGCGCGACCACATCGAACAGCGAGAGCACCACGTCGAAGGGCGCGAACAGGATCCGTCCCACCGGGTTGGCCTCCAGCCAGTTGCCGAGGAGGAGCGTCAGGTTGAGCAGGACCTGCTGGTGTCTCGCGCTGGGCGACGGGGTCACGTAGTGCTCTCCGTCGAGCAACTCGTGCCGCAGCCCGTCGTCGGGCAGCAGCAGGTAGTCCTCGTAGGTGAGCTTCACGCCTGGGCTGGTCGATGGCACGTGGTCGTCCCCCGGCACGAGCTCCATTCTACGTCTCGGGATGCGAACGGCATGCCGGATCGGCTGACGCGGAAGCGTGGAGCACATGACAGGACGCCTCGCGCTCCGCGGCAGGAACGGCAGCGGCGGCAGACGCCCAGGCTGGCAGAGACTGCGCCCCCGTCCGGCGCATGAGATTCCCCGGATGTGTGGCGCTGAGTTGGTCCATACTCGGGGCGGGAGCCCGGACATGACCAGACGCCGTTCACTGAGCCGGCTGGCGGCCGCCGTGCTGCTGGCCGCCGCGAGCACGTCACCCGTGCTGGCGCACCATTCGACCGCGATCTACGACTCGGAGCACCCCGTCGAGCTCGCGGGTACCGTCGTGGAGTGGCGGTTCACCAATCCGCACTGCATCATCATGCTGGAGGTCGAGGGGGACGACGGGGCCAAGACGCTCTGGACCCTGGAGGGCAGCAACACCGCGATGCTGTTTCGCCGCGGCTGGACGCCGGAGACGTTGAAGCCGGGCGACCGG
Source organism: Gemmatimonadota bacterium (assembly GCA_003248075.1). GTDB lineage: Bacteria > Gemmatimonadota > Gemmatimonadetes > Longimicrobiales > Gaopeijiaceae > SZUA-318. The sequence continues at coordinate 4,381 of QJYK01000191.1, forward strand.
ATCGTCACGACCGTCCGGCCGCTGCGCAGCGGCGTGCCCGGCGGCAACTACGGCAACGTGCGACGGGAGGACGGCACGCCCGTCGATCCGCGCGCGGAAGGCCGATGAGACGCGCGCCCGCAGCGAAGGCTGCCTTGCTGGTGGCGATCTGCGCGATCGCGGCGTGCGGCGCCATCGCCTTCGCGCAGGGGGCCTCGGGGGATGCCCCGGTGCCGACGTACCCGGACTGGAGCGGGCAGTGGGAGCGCATCGGCAGCCTGAACTGGCCGCCCGAAGGGTACCGCGAGGCCGGACCGGCGCCGCTGACGCCGGAGTACCAGGCCATCTACGACCGCAACCAGGAGCTGCGGGCACAGGGCATCCTCGCCGGTGACCCGCCGGCCACCTGCCTGCCGCCCGGCATGCCCCGGGTGATGAAGATGAGCTTCCCGATGGAGATCGTCATCACCCCGAAGACCACCTACGTCATCGCCGACTGGGAGAGCCAGGTCCGCCGGATCTTCACCGACGGACGGGACTGGCCCGACTACATCCTGCCGGAATTCAACGGCTACTCCATCGGCGAGTGGCACGACGAGGACGGCGACGGCGTCTACGACATGCTCTCGGTCGAGACGCGCGGCATCAAGGGCCCGCGGTCGATCGATTCGACCGGCGTGGTCCTGCACGAGAACGATCAGACGGTCGTGCTCGAGGAGCTCCGCCGGATCGACGAGGACACCCTCGAGGACCGCATCACCACGATCGACGACGCGTTCACCGGACCGTGGACGATCCACCAGCGGTACAACCACGTGACCGAGAACGTCGTCTGGGTCGAGTACGTCTGCGCCGAGAGCAACCGCCACATCAAGCTCGGCGACGAGTGGTACTTCCTCAACGACGCCGACGGCGTGCTGGAGCCGACGCGGGAAGGACAGCCGCGGCTCGTGCCCGAGCAGGTCCAGGGCCGGTAGGGACGCGCGCCGGCCGGCCCGCCCTCGTCGATCCTCCGGAGGAGCCATGGCCAGAGTCCGATCCGCCGCCGTGCTTGCGCTGCTCGTCGCGCTGCTCGTCCCAGGCGGCGCGCCCGCCACGGCGCAGCAGTTCCCTCCTGGCTACGTGGATCCGGTACCGCTCCTGGCGGCCGTCGCCGCCGACATCGGCGAGGCCAGCCTGCGGTGCATCACCTTCTCCGGCACCGGGTACGGCGCGGCGGTCGGCCAGACCTTCGAGAACGCGGTCAACGTCGACTGGCCGCGCATCGACCAGCTCGCGCGGTACACGCGCACCATCGACTGGGAGAACGGGACGGGCCGGGAGACGTTCGAGCGCGAGCCCGGCCTGAATCCTGCCTCCTGGAAGTACGGCGTGGGCTGGCAGGGGGGCACGCCGACCCAGCAGCACGCGCGCCAGACGCACGTCGTCAGCGGCCGCTTCGCGTGGCACATCGACGGCGACGGCGAGCCGGTGCCCGTGCCGCCGGAGCTGGCCGAGCTGTACCAGCTCGACCTCTGGCTGAATCCGCACGGCTTCGTCAAGGCCGCCCGGCTGCCCGGCGCCGACCCGGTCGCGTTCTGGCGCTGGGAGCAGATCGAGAAGGGCCGCGACGGCAACGTGGTGCGTCCCGAGAAGGTGCACGTGGTCGCGATCACGATGTTCGGGAAGTACCGGGTGGACGCCACCATCAACTCGCGCAACGAGATCACGCGGATCAAGACGACGGTGAGCGAGCCCGCGCTCGGCGACTTCAACATCGAGCACGAGTCCACCAACTTCGTGACCGTCGGCGGCGTCAAATGGCCCACCGACTGGCACTCGCACCACGGGTGGGACGACAACTGGCAGTTCTACCGGCAGAGCACCGGGCACAACGGGTACGGCGGCACGTTCCCCGACGTGCAGCCGAACGCGTGCGGCGATCCGGTGCCCGTGCCGGAGCCGGTGGCGCAGGCCACGTTCCCGACCGAGGTGACCGTGGACCGGATGGCCGAGGGCGTCCACCGGCTCGGCGGCGGTCCTGCGAACAGTTACCTGATCGAGTTCGACGACTTCGTGGCCGTGTTCGAGGCCCCGGGCAACGAGACGCGCAGCCTGGCGGTGATCGAGGAGATCGCGCGTCTCGCGCCGGACAAGCCGATCCGGTACCTCGTCAGCTCGCATCCGCACTTCGACCACATCGGCGGCCTGCGGACGTACCTCCACATCGGTGCCACGATCGTCGCGCACATGAAGAACATCGCGTTCCTCAACCGGGACGTGCTGAGCTACGAGCCGCGGACCGTCGCCCCCGACATCGTGTCGCAATGGCCGCCCACCGAGCTCTCCGAGGGCTACGTCTACGAGGCCGTCCAGGAGCGCTACACCATCACCGACGATGCCCGGCTCCTGCACGTCTACTACGTGCAGCCGAACGCGTGCGGCGATCCGGTGCCCGTGCCGGAGCCGGTGGCGCAGGCCACGTTCCCGACCGAG
>QJYK01000028.1 GCA_003248075.1 Gemmatimonadota bacterium
CGGCCAGGCGGACCTCTTTACGGCCCCACTCGGCGAGGCCGAGGTCCTTCACCTTGAAGGCCGGACGGGTCTCCCGATCGGCGGCCGTCATCTCCTGAAGCACCACGGTGTCGCTCATCTTCTCGTTTCCTCCCTCGAGGATATGATGTGGATCATCTGCTCGGCGCACGGGCCCGGGCTTTCGAGCCGGTGGCGAGGAAGAGGGACGGACCCGAGGCTTGCAGGTCCGGTGGCACGGGACGCACGTTGGCGTCCTCGAAGCCGGCGTCGACCATCCAGGCGGCCATGGCATCGGGATCGAAGCCCGCCCAGACATGGCCCATCGACTCGGCGTACTCCGCCCCCCGCTCATGGCCGCGGGGCTCGACGACAAGCACGCGGCCGGTCGGTCTCAGCACCCTGCTGGCTTCCGCCAGAGCGGTGGCGGGATCCGCGACGAAGTGCAGCACGAGGCTGAGGATGACCAGGTCCAGTGTCCCGTCCCGGATCGGGAGGGCCTCGAGGTCGCCGAGGCGGACCTCCACGTTTCCGAGGCCTGCGAGCCGCGCCTCGGCCGCCTGGAGCATTGGTCCTGAGCGGTCCACGGCGACCACCGAGCGCACGTAGGGGGCGATCCGCTCCGCCAGGGCTCCGGTGCCCGTCCCCAGGTCGCCCACGTCCCAGGAGCGGTCGAGCAAGCCGTAGAGCGGAAGGAGGTCGGCGGAGCGGCCGTACAGGTCGAGGCGCAGGTCGTCCCAGCGGTCGGCCGCCATCGCGAAGAACTCCGCCGATCGCCGGCGACGCTCCCGGAGGACCACACGTGCCCGCTCCCGGTCGCGCGCACGCACCGGCTCCTCGTCCAGGCCCTCGCGCACCAGCCCCCAGAGCTCCTGCGACGCGGCGTCGAGGGAGTCGGCGATCCGGTAGTGCCGGTTCCGGCCGTCGGCCCGTGACGTGACCCAACCCGCCTCCGACAGGGTCCGGAGGTGCCGACTCACCGTCGGCTGCGGAAGTTGGAGCACGGCGCACAGCTCCGATACCGTGAGCTCGCCCCCCTCGAGGAGAGAGAGGAGTCGCGCCCGGGTCTCGTCACCGAGGGCGGAAAGCTGTCCGAGGATGGGCAGGGTTGACGTATTCATAAATCCGGATGCAAACATACAATGCAGCCGAGCCCCGTCAAGCGGGAGCCGCGCACACGCATCCCGGCGGCGAGCAAGTTTCGGGTTGGACAAGGGCGGCGCACCCCCCAAGATGAAGGCGCACGACACGCGAACCCGCGAGGGACGAGGACCGATGAACGACGCCCCGATCGACGCTCTGACCTATCGCCGCATGGAGAAGGCCATCCGCTACCTCGACGAGCACGTCCAGGAGCAACCGGGTCTCGGGGAGCTTTCCCGCCACGTCGGCCTGAGCGAGTATCACCTGCAGCGGGTGTTCCGGCGGGCGGTCGGGATCAGCCCGAAGCGCTTCCTGCAGTTCCTCACGGCCGAGCACGCCCGTGATCTGCTGAGGGACAGCACGAACCTCCTGGAGACAGCGTGGGGGGCGGGGCTCTCTGGGCCGGGCCGACTCCACGATCTGATGGTGAACGTGCACGCGATGACTCCGGCCGAGGTGCGCGCCGCGGGGGAAGGGGTGGAGCTGGGGTGGGGGGTGCACGACACGCCCCTCGGCCGGTGCGTGCTGGCCGCCACGTCCCGTGGGGTCGCCGTTCTCGAGTTCCTCGAGCAGGGAACCCAGGCCGAGGCTCGGCAGCGGGTGGCCTCCCGCTGGCCGGAGGCGCTCGTCCACGAGGACCCGGCCCTCACGGCGCCGCTCGCGGCACGGGTGTTCGCCCGAGCCGGGGACGGCGAGCCGCCGTCGCTGCACGTCCGGGGGACCAACTTCCAGATCCGGGTCTGGGAGGCGCTCCTGCGGGTGCCCGCGGGGGACCTGGTCACGTACGGCGCGTTGGCACGATCGGCGGGGCTGGATGCGGGTGCCGCTCGCGCCGTTGGGCGGGCGGTCGGCGCGAATCCGGTGGCGGTTCTGATTCCCTGTCACCGTGTGATCCGGTCCACCGGAGCCGCCGGCGGATATCGGTGGGGGAGGGAGCGCAAGCTGGCGCTGCTAGCGCGGGAACAGATGGAGGCCGAGGTGGCCTAGGAGCCCCTCCGACGACGGGAGGCGGCCGGGCGCTGGAGCGAGCGAATCTCCTTGGCCATGGCGCAAATGGGGGTTAGCTTCGTAAATCATAGGACAGGAGCGACTTGCGCCACCCCAAAGGAGACGTGCCCGTGGCCGACCACCACGCCCACGCCCCCCACGACGACATCGTCTACCCGGCGGCGATACCCTTCGCGCTGGTGCACGGCGCGGCGCTCGGCGCCTTTTGGACGGGCTTCCCGGCTCGAGCCGTGTGGATGGCCGTCATCCTATACTGGGTTCGGATGTGGGCGGTGACGGCGGGATACCACCGGTACTTTTCGCATCGCTCCTACAAGACGAGCCGTGTGGGTCAGTTCCTGCTCGCCTTCCTCGCTCAAACCTCCGCGCAGCGCGGCGTCCTCTGGTGGGCGGCCATCCACCGGCACCACCACCTGCATTCGGACACGCCCGACGACGTCCATTCCCCGAGGCACCACGGCTTCTTCTACGCCCACGTCGGCTGGATCTTCAATCCGGGGAACTGGAAGCCTGACCACGGCACGATCAGGGACCTGGCCCGATTTCCGGAGCTGGTCTGGCTCGATCGGCTGACCTACGTGCCGGCGTTCCTCCTGGGCGTGGCCTGCTTCCTGGTGGGTGGCTGGCCGGGACTCTTCGTCGGCTTCTTCCTCAGCACGGTGGTCCTCTACCACGGCACATTCGCCATCAACTCGATGGCGCACGAGGTCGGCAACCAGCGCTACATCACGGGGGATGATTCCCGGAACCACTGGTTCCTCGCGCTCGTGACCCTGGGTGAGGGCTGGCACAACAATCACCACCACTACCAGAGCTCGACCCGTCAGGGCTTCAAGTGGTGGGAGGTCGACATCACGTACTACGTGTTGAAGGCGATGTCCTGGTTCCGCCTGGTGTGGGAGCTGCGTGAGCCTCCGGAGGCGATCGTCCGCGGTGAGCGTCCGGTGGGCCGGAAGGTGGTCGAGAAGGTGGCCCGCGACCTCGCCGCCTCGGTTTCACTCGAGGCCGTGGTTGCCCGCGTGAAGGAAGCGTGGGCGGAATCGCATGCGCTCGAGGATCTGGCGGAGCGGGTGCGTCGAGCCCGTGACCAGGTCGAGGAGCGCCTCGCAGAGCTCGCCTTGCCCCACCTGCCCACCGTGCCGGAGCTGAGGGAGCTCGCCGAGGAGATGTTCAGCGAGTCTCCGTCCCTGGACGAGATCGTCAATCGCGCGCACCAGATGCTCCAGCGCGCGGTCGCGGCCCGGATCTGCGATCTGGCGTTGGCCGCGGGCTGATCCTCGGCGCGCCTCGGCGCGCTTGCCGCACGCGACGCCCCGGGGCATTCTTCCGGCCTTCCTGAAGGGGCCGTCCGCCCCGGACCGCCCTTCCGTCTTCTCCTCCGGCACGCACGGATCCGAGCATGGACCTGATCCAGGATCTCGTCGATCTCCTCAACACGTACGTCGTGGAGCTGGGGGTCTCGGTGGGTGGGGAGAACATCCCCTTCATGGTGATCTTGCTGCTGGGGACCGGCTTCTACCTCACGGCCCGCCTGGGCTTCGTGCAGCTGCGGCACCTGGGGCACGGGTTCGCGGTCACCTCGGGGAAGTACGACGACCCGAACGAGCCCGGTGACGTCAGCCATTTCCAGGCGCTGTCGACCGCCCTGTCCGCGACGGTGGGGATCGGGAACATCGCCGGCGTGGCCATCGCGATCCACTGGGGTGGGCCCGGAGCCCTGTTCTGGATGTGGGTGACCGCCTTCGTGGGCATGGCCACCAAGTACTCCGAGGTCACGCTCGCCCAGAAGTACCGGGCGGTGACGGACATCGACAGGAAGTGGGAGGGCTCCGTATCGGGGGGCCCGATGTACTACATCGAGCGCGGGCTCGGGCCGCGTTGGAAGCCGGTGGCGGTCTTCTTCGCGATCATGCTCGGCTTCACCGCATTCCTGACGGGCAACGCGATCCAGGCGAACACGGTCGCCGACAACATGCAGGCGCAGTTCGGCATCCCGATGTGGATGACTGGGCTGGCCACTGCGGCCATCGTGGCCGCGGTCGTGCTCGGCGGCATCACCCGCATCGGTCGGATCACATCGGTGCTCGCCCCGTTCATGGCCGCCGTCTATGTAGCCGGTGCGCTCCTGATCCTGGTGATCAACATCGGCGAGGTCGGGCCGGCGTTCGCGACGATCGTGGGTGAGGCCATGAGCCCGTCGGCGGGCGTCGCGGGGATCGGCGCGGGGGCCTTCGTGATCACGCTCATGTGGGGCGTCCGGCGCGGCCTGTTCTCGAACGAAGCGGGGCAGGGGTCGGCGCCGATCGCCCATGCGGCCGCGAAGACCGATGAGCCGGTCTCCGAGGGCGTGGTGGCGCTTCTGGAACCGTTCATCGATACGATCGTGATCTGCTCCATGACCGGTCTCGTGATCGTGATCACCGGGATGCATCAGGTGCGCATCCCCACGGAGATCACCCTGGGCGGTGGCGACATCGCCTACACGACCGTCGGGGAGAACGGGCGCAGGATCGGCGCGAGCGCGCCGGAGCAGGTCGCGGTCGAGGGTGGCCGACACGTCTCCACGGGGGTGGGCGACCCGCTCGTATCCTGGCACGAGGTTTCGGTGGACGAGCTCTTCGTGGACCCGGACATGACCCGGATGTTCAGCGGCGTGGTCTATCCGTCCCGAGGCGAGGCCGTCTCGTCGGACGGGCAGACGTACACCTCCCTCTACGGCATGGCCGTGGAGAGCGGGGCCCCGCTCACCATGGAGGCGTTCCGTCGGGGACTCGCCCCACTGGGGAACTGGGGACACTACATCGTGCTCCTGGGCGTCTTCCTGTTCGGGATCTCGACAGCCATCTCCTGGAGCTACTATGGGGACCGCTGCGCGAACTACCTCTTCGGGCCGAAGGCGGTGCTCCCCTACAAGCTCGCCTACGTCGGCATGCACTTCCTGGGCACCGCGGTGCCGCTGGGGGTGGCGTGGGCCATCGGGGACGTCGCGCTGTCGATCGTGATCTGGCCGAACCTGGTCGCGCTCCTCTTCCTGGCACCCCAGGTCGTGGAGATGACCCGGAGTTACTTCGAGCGCCGACCCTGGGAAGAGAACGCGCGCGTGCACGCAGACTGGAAGCGCACGCACGGGAAGCACTGATCGGCAGGACCCGCGGGTGATCGACGACCACTCCGGCGACCCCCGCCAGAACGTCCCCGTCCGCTCGTCATGGGGTCCCTTGGACGACGCCCTCGAGGCGTACCGGAGGGGTGACGGGGAAGCGGCCGTCGACATGCGTACCGACGTCGGCGGCAGCGAGCAGGTCCCGGTGCGCATCTTTTTTCGAGGGGCGGACGAGCTGGTCGACCTGGAGCGGGCAGCGCTCGACCTGTGCCGCGGCGCGGTGCTGGACGTGGGCGCCGGTGCCGGGGCGCTGAGCGTGCTTCTCCGCCAGCGAGGTCTGGACGTCACCGCGACGGAGACGCTTCCGATGGCCCGCCGCATCCTGAGGGACCGAGGCGTGCCCGTCCTCGAAACGGGAGACGCCACAGAGGTGCCCCCCACCGGGGAATGGGACACGGTCCTGGCGATGATGAACGGCCTCGGACTGGCCGGGTCGCTGGCGGGCCTGACCCCGTTCCTGGAGCGGCTGGCGGCGCGGCTGGCCCCCGGGGGCCGCATCGTCGCGGACTCTACGGATCCGTCGGCGTGGGACGACGAGCGAGATGGCCGCCAGCCCGGAGAGGTCCACATGCAACTGGGGTTCGGTGGACGGTGGGGGGACCCGTTTCCCTTCCTCTTCGTGAGCCCGCGCGACCTGAAGCTACGTGCGACCGAAGCGGGTCTGGCGACAGAGATCCTCGCAACCGGGGGCGACGGCCGCTACCTGGCGATCCTGCGGCGAACCCAAGACCTGGCCTGATCCGGGCTCCGCGATCCTCAGACACGGCCGGCGGCGCGCGCTAGTGTCCGAGCCCTATCCGGGTCGACCCCTGTGCCCGCACGGCCTCCCCGGCCGAGCCAGGTGCCCACGATGGCACCGTCCGCTAAGGCCAGGACCTCCGCGACCGTCTCCGGCGTGACCCCGCTCCCCACGAACACGGGGGCCGGCGCCGCCACGCTCCGCACCAGGCGCACCTGCTCCAGGTCCGTGGCTCCGCCCGTGGCAGGTCCGGTCACGACGATGGCGTCCGCCATCCCGCGCTCCCAGGTGTCGCGGGCCGTCGCGGTCAGGGTCACCCCGGGGGGTGGCGTCGCGTGCTTGACGAGGACGTCCGCGAGGATCGCCACGTCGGCGCCGAGTCGCGCGCGCTCCCTAAGCGTCCGATCGGCGTGGCCCTCGACGAGCCCCTGATCCGTCCACATCGCGCCGGTATGAACGTTCACGCGCATGAAGCGCGCACCGGTTGCGGCCGCCACGGCAAGCGCGGCGCGGGCGTCGTTCCTCAGCACGTTGACGCCGATGGGCAGCTCCGTCGACTCGACGAGCGCGCCGGTCACGACGGCCATCGCGGCCACGGTCTCGGGAGGCACCTCGTCCTTGTGGAACGGGGTGTCGTTGAAGTTCTCGATCAGGAGCGCGTCGAAGCCCGCCTCGGCCAGTGCCTCCCCGTCGCGCATCGCGCGCTCGAGGGTCGCCCGCATCGACCCGCCCCAGGCGGGCGAGCCCGGGAGCGGAGCCAGGTGCACCATGCCCACCAAGGGCGCTCCAGCGGGCCAGATCGCGCTGAGGTCGTGCCGATCGCCACTCATTCGCGCCCGTCGTGCGCCGCACCACCGCGCCCCGTCGGTCGGTCCAGCACCCGTCCGTGCCGGACCACCTCGTCACCGAAACGGTCGCGCAGGCGATCCACCGCGCGGGACACCCGCCGGTCACGCTCACGCTCCAACCCGGGTCGCGTGTCGTCCTCGCCGAAGAGGAGCAGCTGCTCGGGGTCGTTCGCCTCGACCAGCCCGGAAAGGCCGATGCCCAGGAGTCGGGCGGGAACCCTGCGATTTGCGCGCAACTCTCGGAGAAGCTCCCTGGAGACCTCGTAGACGGCGCGGTCGGACTCCACACCCCCCGGTACCGTTCGGCTGTGCTGTCGCGTCGTGAAGTCCGAGTCGCGCAGCTTGACCGTCACCGTGCGAGCACGAAGGCCCTTGCCCCGCAGGGTGGACGCCACACTCGATGACAGCTGGAGCGCCTTACGCTCCAGATCGTCGTCCGTGACCAGGTCGCGAAAGAACGTGCGCTCCGAGCTGATGCTCTTCCGTCCGTCCGCCGGATCCACCTCGCTGTCGTCGTCCCCGCGGATGCGGTGATAGAGCCAGGCTCCCCGGCGCCTTCCGAACCAGGTCTGAAGCCATTCGCGCTGCACGCCGAGGGCGTCCTCGACCCGCACGAGACCCCGCCGCCTCAGGGCTTCCACCAGCGAAGGGCCGACGCCGGGCAGGTCGGCGAGGTCGAGGGTCCTCAGGAAATCCAGCTCCCCACCGGCCGGCACGACCCGGACCCCGGCAGGCTTGGCGACACCGGCAGCCAACTTCGCGATCACCCGTCGCGTTCCACCCCCGATCGAGACCGAGACCTCGGTGCGGCCTAGCACCTCCTCGCGGAAACGCCGGGCGGTCCCCTCCAGGGTCTCCTCCCCGAAGAGGCGCTCGGTCCCCGTGAGGTCCAGGTAGAACTCGTCGATCGACGCCGCCTGGACCACCGGCGACAGCTCCTTGAGAACGTGACGCACGTCCCGGCTCCTATCCACACATGCCTGTCGCGGCACGGGGACCACGGTCGCGTCCGGGCAGAGGCGGAGCGCCTGGGCGGTGGGCATGGCGGAGCGGACGCCGTAGGCGCGCGCTTCGTATGAGGCGGAGGTCACGACGCCCCTCCCCGAGGCCGAGCCCCCCACGATGAGGAGCCTCGCGCGACCGGCGCCCTCGGGATCCAGCAGGCGCGCGACCTGGACATAGAACGCGTCGCAATCGACCAGCAGGATCCGTCGTTCGCGGCGCTCGTTGTCCATTGTGCGGCAGTCGGAGCGGGCTCGAAAAAGGTCGTGCAAGGGAGATGCGACGCGTTTGCACCTTCGGCCGGACTCGGGGTAAGATGGCCCCCGGGGTCGGCCCGAACGGAAGCTACGTCGGGTCCGACCCCGAAGGAAACCCGAGACTCGACCCACCCAAGGAGCCTGGCATGGCCTATCCGTTCCAACTGCCCGAGTTGGGTTACGCGTTCGACGCGTTGGAGCCCCATATCGATGCGCGCACGATGGAGATCCACCACGACAAGCATCACGCCGGGTACACGAACAACCTCAACAAGGCGCTCGAAGGGCATGCCGACCTGCATGCGCGTAGCGCGGAGGATCTCCTGCGGGCGATGGACCAGGTGCCGGAGTCGATCCGCACCGCCGTGCGCAACAACGGTGGCGGCTTCGTGAACCACGCACTGTTCTGGGACATCATGACCCCCGGTGGCTCGGCTCGGCCGGCGGGTGATCTGGCTGGTGCCATCGATGCCGCGTTCGGCTCGTTCGACGACTTCAAGGCCAAGCTGCAGGGTGCCGCGGCCGGTCAGTTCGGATCGGGGTGGGGGTGGCTGTGTGTCGGCGCCGGCGGGGCGCTTTCCGTGCTTGCGACGCCGAACCAGGACAGTCCGCTGATGCAGGGCCTCGACCCCATCCTGGGCGTGGATGTGTGGGAGCACGCGTACTACCTGAATTACCAGAACCGGCGACCCGACTACCTGACCGCGTGGTGGAACGTGGTGAACTGGGATCGAGTCGCCGCGAGATACGCGTCGGCGCGGGGGGGCTGACCCCGGCACCACGGACCGGCTCCGCGTCGAGACCCAGCGGACGTTCGGTCGCGGCGGATCGGGTGATCGAGACGCTTGCCCGTTGGGGATCATCTGTTTACTCATAGACCGGTCGGTGGGCTTTCCAGTCCGCCTCCTCGCTGAAAACTGTCGGCGCCCCCCGGGATGCGATGACGACTGCCCCTCGGAGACGAGCCTGCCTCGTTGCCGGTCCGGCCTACCGCGCCGGGCTGGTGGTGGCACTCGCGCTCGCTCCGGCAACCGCCTGGGGTCAGAGCCTGCGAGGCTCACAAGCATCGTTGGACCGACAGAACCGCGCGGCGCGGCAGCACGACTTCACGTTCATCTCGAATGGGCAGCAGGTGCGCCGCTTCGCCGAGCAGGGCTGGCTCGTGCGGATGCGCTCGGGCGCCGACTTCGAGCTCCACGCGGTCTCGTACCCGTACACGAGGCCGGAGGTGGCCCTCTTCGTCGAGCGACTGGCGCGTCAATACCGGGCGGCGTGCGGCGAGCGCCTCGTGGTGACCAGCCTCACCCGGCCGGCCGACCGCCAGCCCCGAAACGCGTCGGAGCGTTCGGTGCACCCGACCGGGATGGCGGTCGATCTCCGCTACAGCCCATCCCGGCGGTGTCGACAGTGGCTCGAGGTGGTCCTGGTGGATCTCGAAGGTGCCGGGCTCCTCGAGGCCACGCGCGAGCGGTACCCCGCCCACTACCACGTCGCGGTATTTCCCCGCGCGTACGCCGCGTACGTGGATCAGCTCGTGGACACCCGTCCGCTCGCGGCCGCGTCGCTGGACGCGGGCGATGAGAGTTCCCCCTATACGGTCCGCAAGGGGGACTCCCTGTGGACGATCGCCCGCCGCCTCGGGACGTCCGTGGACGAGCTGCGGGCGCTGAACGAGCTGCGGGGCAGTCGCATCTATGCCGGCCAGGTCCTGGAGGTGCCCACCGGGCGCTGACCAGAGTGTGAATGATCCGACCCCAGACCGCGTCTTCGACCCGGACGACGTCGGTCCCCGAGGGCGCTACCAGCTCCTCACGTCGCTCGTGGTGCCCCGCCCGATCGGGTGGCTGTCCACGTGGAGCGCCGACGGGTCGGCGAACCTGGCGCCCTTCTCGTACTTCGCCGCCCTGGCCGCGTCGCCCATGTTGGTCGGGGCCTCGATCGGCATCCGCTCGACCGGGCCCAAGGATACGCTTGTCAACGTGCGACATCGGCGCGCGTTCTGCGTGAACGTGGTGACCGAGCCCCAGTTGGAGGCCATGAACGTGACCGCGGCCACCGTTCCGCCTGACGTCGACGAGTTCCGGCTCGCGGGGCTCGAGGTGGCGTCCGCGGAGGTGGTGGACGCGCCCTTCGTCGCGTCTTGCCCCGCCGTTCTCGAGTGCGAGCTCTTCCGCGAGATCGACCTCGGCGAGGCGCCCAACGTCCTGGTTCTCGGGCGTGTGCGCCGAGTCCGGCTCGGGTCGGGCCTCCCCCTCCTCGAAGGGGGCCACCTGGTCGACCCCTCGGCGCTCCGTCCGGTCGGCAGACTGGGAGGCTGGGCCTACGGCATGCCCGGCGAGGTGCGCATCATCCCCCGGCCCCGCTGACCGACGCCGCGCCCCTCCATAGGAGCTCCATCCCGTCTGCGTATTCGACGAGGCGGATCGGGGATCCCTCGCCGCCGTCCACCGCGACCCACGCGCGGGGCCGGCCCAGACGTGACAGGACGCGCGCGTTCGCGAAAGGCCCGAGGTCTCGAGCGACGATCAGCGCCCGGCCCTCGAGGGGCGGGGCCTGCCAGAGGAGGGGCTCCAGCTCGACGGTGCCGAGCCTGTCGGAGGACGCCTCCCTCTGGCAGATCCCGTCCAGCGTGTCCGCCGCTGCGACCAGGATCCGATTCCCAGGTGACACGAGCCAGGACTCGAGGCCGGCAGGCTTTCCCGCGCGGCGCTCGAAGTCGATTTCGGGGCGGGGGCCGGCACCGCTGGCGGTCCGCCAGCGCGTGTAGCGGTCGACGGCGCAGGTCGCGTTGCGCCGGAGTGCCGTCTCGATCGAGTCGCGCCGCATCCCCGCGGCGGCGAGACGGGCCGCGATGCGTGTCGACCAGCTCCCGTGGACGAAGATCAGACCGGGCTGGTCGCCGGGAGGGGGAAGCGTCGAAGCGTACACCACGGCGGCGGGTGTGCGCAGGGCCCGGATGCCGGACGGGAGCGTCAGCAGCGCTCCGAGCAGAGACACAGCAACGAGCCATCCGGAGGCTCGGGACAGGATCCCGCGGGCTCGCGCTCCGGACCGCGAAGCATCCGCCAGCGTGAAGACTACGAGGGCAACCCACGCGGGGGCCGCCTCGTAGAGCATGCGCGGCCCGAGGTGCTGGCCGTGATGCCAGTACAGGGCGTTGGCCGCCACGGGCACGAGCGACCACGCCCAGAGGAGGGCCCGACCACGGCCCGCCGGGACGAGGAGAAGTCCCACGGCGACGATCGCCACGGCCGGTAGGGGCGACCCGAAGAGTGAGGCGCCCAAACCCACCATGTCGGCACCGGAATAGGCCAGGGCCTGCACGGGACCGTACTGATTGCCCCACGGGTCGACGTGAAAGCCGAGACCGTGCCCCGGGCCGAAGGCCGCGGCGTATCCGAGCCGGAGCGGACCACCGTTGAGCACCGAGTTCCAGCCGAACAGAAGTGCCGCCAGGGGGAGCCCTCCGAGCCCGAAGCGGAGCGCTCGACTCGTGAGCCATGCGCGGGGTCGGGTGGAGGCCTTCGCGCCCGCGAGCCAAGCGGCCGCGGGCATGGCCGCGCCCAGCACGAGGCCCGTCAGCGGCCGCGTACACACGAGGACGCCCGCCGCGACCCCCGAAAAGACGGCCCACGTCGGCGACCCGTCCCGGGCCTTCAGCACCGTCCAGCCCAGCACGGCCGCGGCCGCCCCGGCGCTGGCGTGGCTAAGCTGCGAGGCGCCCAGGAGCCAGACGAAGGGTGAGAGGGCCACGGACACGCCCGCCAGCCGGGTGGCGGTGCCGCTCTCCGGCGCCATCCGCGCGAAGGCGAGGTACGAGAACGCCGCGAGCACCCCGACCGCAACCGGTCCCAACATCCAGCCCATGCCGAGGCGGAGCGCCATGGCCATGGCGAGCGTATGACCAGGGGGATACACGGACGCGAGGCCGCCACTCGTGGCGAACGAGTTCTGGATCATCCATGCGGCGCCCTCGCCGTGGAGGGGGAGGGTCATCCGCCCTGCCGACAGTGCGCGGGCATGAGCCAGCTCGACCATGGCGTCCACGGAAGTGGGTAGGCCGGCGAACAGCTTCCACGTCGCCGTCGCGGTGAGCAGGAAGCCGATCGCACCCACCGCCGCGGCCCACGTCGTTGGGGGCACTCCAGCCAACCGCCGTCCGAGGGGCGCCAGCAGCCGCCAGGGATCCACGGGGACGTAGCGGGTGAGCACCGCCGTGGCCACGGCGGAGACGAGCATACCCCAGAGAGCGGCCTGCCAGAGTCCCTCGGTCAGCGCGCGGGTGGCCGTCCCAGCCAACCCCGTCGCGGCGTCACCCAACAGTCGGTGGAACGGCGCGAAGGCGAGCGCGACCAGCGCGACGCCACAGGCCCGTCGCGCGGTCACACCCAAAGGTCGACGAGCGTGAAGGCATCCACGTCGACCAAACCCTGGTCCGTGATCTTGAGTGCGGGGATGACCTCCAGGCCGAGGAACGACATCGCCATGAAGGGGTCGCGCAGCGTGGAGCCGAGGGACCGGGCGGCGACCACCACGTCTTCGAGGGCTCGCGCCACGTCCTCGATCGGCTCGGTCGACATGAGCCCGGCGACCGGCAGCTCGAGGAGCGCGAGGACGTCGGCCCCGCGCGTCACCGCCAGGCCGCCTCCGGCGCGCGCTACGGCCCGGATGGCCGCCCGCATCGAGCGGTCGTCGGCGCCGACCGCGATCACGTTGTGGTGGTCGTGCGCGACGGTACCGGCCATGGCGCCCGCCCTCAGGCCCATGCCGCGGACGAAGCCCAGGCCCACGCGCCCGCTCCCGGTGTGTCGCTCTACGACGGCGATCTTGAGCAGGTCCCGCGCCGGGTCGGCCATCGCCTCCCCTCCCTCGATCCGCGCCTCGGCGACCGCCGAGCCCGTAACGATCTGGTCTGGCACGACTTCGATGACGCGCACGCGCCGACCGACGGCCGGGATCCGAAGCGAAATCCCCTCGGCATCCACCGTCATGGAGGGAAGGGGCACAGCCGGCTCCGCCCAGGCGGGCCAGCCGAGGATCTTGCCGTCCTGCGCCACGAGACGGCCGTGGCTCCAGACCTGTCGGATATCCAGCCGATCCAGCGACTCCACCACCACGAAGTCTGCGACGCTTCCCGGGGCGACGAGGCCTCGATCCCGCAGCCCGAAATGCTCCGCCGTGTTCAGGGTCGCCATGCGCACCGCCTCCACGGGCGGGAGGCCCGAACGGATCACGCGCCTCAGCATCATGTCGATCCCGCCCTCCACGAGAAGATCGGGCGGTTGCCGGTCGTCCGTACACAGGGAGACCCGGCGGGCGTTGGCGACCGTCAGCAGCGGAAGGAGCGCATCCAGGTTGCGGGCGTTGGTCGCCTCGCGCACGAAGAGGCGCATCCCCCGGCGGAGCTTCTCGGCGGCCTCGTCGGGGCTCGTGCTTTCGTGGTCGGACGCGGGGCCGCCCACCACATAGGCGTTCAGCGCTTTTCCGAGGACCCCGGGGGCGTGGCCGTCGATAGGCATGCTGCGAAAGGCGGTCAGCTTTCGCTCGAGGTCCGTGTCCCCGTGGATCACGCCCGGGAAGTTCATGACCTCCGCCAGCCCGATCACCCGCGGATGCGTGGCCAATGCGGTGAGGGCGCCTGCGTCCAGGTTGGCGCCGGAGGTGCTCATGGCCGTCGCCGGCACGCACGAGCTGGCCATCACGTACACGGTCAGCGGGAGGCCTTCGCTGGCGTCCAGCATCCAGCGAATGCCCTCGATCCCGTGGACGTTGGCGATCTCGTGGGGGTCGGACACGACCGTGGTGGTGCCCCGCGGTAACACCGTGCGGGCGAACTGTGCGGGAGTCGCCAGGCTCGACTCGATGTGCACGTGCGCGTCGATGAAGCCGGGAAGGACGAGGGCCCCGCCCAGGTCCACCTCGGACAGGGCTTCGTAACCGGGTCCGAGCCCGGCCACTCGACCGTCCGCGACGGCCACGTCCTCCTGGCGCGAGGTCCCGGAGCACACGTCGAGCACCACCGCGCCCCGGAGAGCGACGTCCGCAGGCTCCTCTCCGCGGGCGACCGCGAGCAGGCGTGCGCGTGACATTCCGACAAAGTGGACGGAGGGAGCGGGCGTGGCCAGGGTGACGGTTCCGCAACCACGGCCCCACGGCCACGAAAGCCGGATTCGCAGGGGTTTTGGCAAAGTGCAAATTCTGGTTCATTGCACATTGCAAGGCTTGAGTCGTAGCTTTGACCGTCGGCGTCCGCCTCCCGCTTCCCACGAAACCGTGCCTCGGATCGCTTCCAACAACGCACCCACCGGCGCCGGCCAGTTCTTCAGCCGCCGGGACGTACTGGGCTGGCTCTACGTGGGGCGGGTCACGTTGGTGACGGGCATCCTCGGGGGTGCCCTGATCGCGTGGCTTCGGGCCCGACCTGAAGACACGCTGGTGGCGACCGTGATGTTCCTGGTGGCGGCGGCGGTCACAGGCGGTTCGTATTGGCACACCCACGTCCGCCACCGCGACCCCAGCGTAGAATTCCTCTACGGTCAGGTCCTGTTCGACGTATTCCTGGTCGCCGGTGTCGTCCACGTCACCGGCGGACCGGAGTCCGGCTTCGCACCACTCTTCATTCTTGTGATCAGCGCGGGCGCGCTCCTGCTACCGCTGCCGGGCGGTGTGCTGGTCGCCGCCGTGGCCGCTACCGCATACTTCGCCGACATCGTCCTGGCCTTCCAGGGCCCCCTCCACGTGGGCATGGGGCTCCAGCTCGGCCTGTTCGCGGCGATCGCGCTCCTGACCGGTCTCGTGGGCGATCGGCTGCGCAGGGCCGGCATGGCCCTGGGCGAGGTCGAGTCGGAGCTCCGCCAACTCCGCCTCGACACCGGAGACATCCTGGCCAACCTCTCCACAGGCGTCCTGACGGTCGATGCCGGAGGACACCTCGCCTATGCCAATCCGGCGGCCGAGGCGCTCCTCGGCCTCGACGCCCGCGCGTGGGTCGGCAAGCCGATCATGGAGGAGGTGGAGCGCCTGGCGCCGGGGATGGGAGAGGCGCTGCGCACCGCCCTCCGCGATCGCCGAAGGATCCAGCGCTATCAGACGGCATCCGACCGAAACGGCGAGCAGCTCACGCTCGGGCTCTCCGTGGCCGTGCTGGAGCGGGACGATGGCGAGGCGCCTTCCGCGACGGCGATGTTCCAGGACATCACCGACCTGGAGCTCGTGGACGCGCTGAACCGCCGCGCCGAGAGGCTCGAGGCCATCGCGGCGCTTTCCGCTTCTCTGGCGCACGAGATCAAGAACCCGCTCGCGTCCATACGGAGCGCCGTGGAGCAGCTCACGCGCGGCGCGACCCTCGACGAGGGCGACCGCGAAGTGCTGCGCCGGCTCGTGCTCACGGAGTCGGACCGGCTCAGCCGACTGCTGTCCGAATTCCTCGAGTACTCGGGCCTGAGGCTCGGCGCGAAGTCCCGCGTCGACCTTCGGCTCCTCGTGCGCGACTGCGTGGCGCTCGTCCGCCAGCACCCGGACGCCGAGGGGGTGGGCCTGCAATGCGATCCCGACGGCCCCCCCCTGTTTGCCGACGGAGACCCCGATCTCCTCCACCGGGCCCTCTTCAACCTCGTCCTGAACGCAGCCCAGTTCGCCGGGGCGGACGGTTGTGTGGTCGTCACCTCCGAGGACCTCGGCGAACGCCGGAACCCCTTGGGGCGACCCGCGGTCGGCGTGGTCGTGAGAGACTCGGGCCCGGGGATCGCCAGCCAGGACCTCGCCCGCATCTTCGACCCGTTCTTCACCACGCGCCCCGAGGGGAGCGGGTTGGGGCTCGCGGTCGTTCATCGGGCCGTGGAGGCGCACGAGGGGGCGATCTTCGTGGAGCGGGCCCCCGAGGGAGGCGCGCAGTTCTCCATCTACCTCCCCGGAGCGACCGCGGGAGCGACGGCAGAGAGGAGCTGATGGACGGAGTGAAGATCCTGCTGGTCGACGACGAGACCGCCATTCTGGACGCCCTTCAGATCCTGTTCCGTGGCGAGGGCTTCGACGTTTCGGTCGCGAGCTCGGGCAAAGCCGCGCTGGAGGCGCTGGAGCAGGCCCGGCCCGACCTCGTGCTCAGCGACATCCGCATGCCGGGAGCCAGTGGCCTGGAGGTACTCGCGAAGGCCCGCGAGGTGGACCCGGAGCTGCCGGTGATCCTGATGACCGCACAGGCGTCGCTGCAGTCGGCGGTGCGGGCCGTCAACGAGGGTGCCTACTACTACCTGCAGAAACCGTTCGCGAACGACGAGCTGCTGGCGATCTGCCGACGGGCAGCGGAGGCGCGCCGCCTCAAAGCCGAGAACCGGCAGCTGAAGCGCGAGATCCGGCGCCGCGACCGGTCCCAGTCCGATCGTCCCGTTGGGTCGAGCCGCGCGTTCAGGGATACCCTCGCCCTGGCCGAGACGGTGGCGCCGACGGATTCCACAGTGCTGATCTCCGGCGAGAGCGGGACCGGAAAGGAGGTGATCGCCCGCTACATCCACCGACTCAGCGAGCGCGCCGAAGGACCCTTCCTGTCCATCAACTGCGGCGCTCTCCCGGAGAGTCTGCTGGAGAGTGAGCTCTTCGGTCACGTGAAGGGGTCCTTCACGGGCGCCGTGCGGGACAAGGACGGGCTGCTGGTCGCGGCGCGGGGTGGGACGTTCTTCTTGGACGAGATCGGCGAGATGAGCGCGGCCACCCAGGTGAAGCTCCTGCGCGCCCTTCAGGAGCGAGAGGTCACTCCGGTCGGGGCTACCGAGTCGGTCTCGGTGGATGTCCGCGTCATCGCGGCCACGAACCGGGACCTGGAGGAGGAGATCCGGAGAGGGACCTTCCGATCGGACCTCTATTATCGACTGAACGTGATCCAACTGCGTCTACCGCCGCTGCGCGACCGAAGGGACGACGTCGAGATGCTGGCACGACACTTCCTTGAGCGGCTCGGTCAGCGCGCCGGCCGGTCGCTGACGCTGACGCCTGAAGCGCTGGAGGTGTTGCGAGCCTATGACTGGCCGGGCAACGTGCGGGAGCTCGAGAACGCGCTCGAGCGGGCGGCGGTGCTGGCTGCGGCCGATGAGCTCGCGGCGTCCTCGCTGCCCGAGCGGGTGCGGGAGCGGCCGGAGGTGCGTCTCGTCGCCGAGCCGCCTCCCCCGAACCCCACGATGGAGGTGATCGAGCAGGCGTACATCCGATGGGTCCTCGAGGCGGAGGGTGGGAACAAGACCCGTGCGGCGGAGGTGCTCGGGATCGACCCGTCTACGCTCTACCGAAAACTGAACCGTTACGGTCTCGCCTGACGAGACTTGGCATCCCCTCGACTCATGAACTCCACCAGGAAGGCGACGCGCATGCTCGAGCTCCATCCGCCGAGTCCGGATCCAACGCTGCCGTGGGACCGGCTCGTGCTCTCGGTCGTGATACCGTGCTACAACGAGGTCGCAACGGCCGAGCACCTCCTACGCAGGGTACGGGCCGTGCCCCTGCGTATGGAAGTCATCGTCGTGGACGACGGGTCGACGGACGGCACGCGAGACCTGCTGCGCCGCCTAGAGACGGAGGGCCTGATCGACCTGCTGATCCTCCACGAGAGGAATGCCGGGAAGGGGGCCGCGCTGCGGACGGGCTTCGCGAGAGCCACGGGCGACGTCGTGGTCGTGCAGGACGCCGATCTCGAGTACGACCCCGCGGAGTTTCCCGTCCTGCTCGAGCCCATCCTGAAGGGAGAGGCCGACGCGGTTTACGGGTCCCGCTTCCTGGGTGGCCCCCATCGGGTCCTGCTCTTCTGGCACTCGGTTGGAAACCGCTTCCTGACCTTGCTCTCGAACATGTTCACGGATCTGAACCTCACCGACATGGAGACCTGCTACAAAGTGGTCCGCCGAGAGCTGCTCCAGTCCCTGAGCCTGTCCGCGGACCGATTCGGTATCGAGCCCGAGTTGACCGCGCGCCTCGCCCAGACCGGGGCCCGCATCTACGAGCTGCCGGTGAGCTATCACGGCCGCAGCTATGCCGAGGGAAAGAAGATCGGCTGGAAGGACGGGGTGTCGGCCATCTGGTCGATCTTCAAGTACAACCTGCTGACCCCCCGCGCACGCGCCTGGGCCCCTCCGGAGCGACCGGCCTGGATCACCCGGGAGGCCTCCCGCGGCGCCCCTGCTCGTTCGCAGGGACACACGGCGTCGCCCGAGCGGGGCTGACGACGTCGTGATGCGTTCCCGTCGGGCCGCCGGACTGGTGGTGTTCGTGGCGCTCGCGGCCTACGTGAACGCCCTGGGGAACGGCTTCGCCTACGACGATAATCTGGTGATTCTGCGGAACCCGGTGGTCACGGAGGGTCGCTGGGGCGAGGCGTTGCTGGGCCCCTACTGGTGGTGGGCCGCGGAGGGGTCCGGATTGTACCGACCGCTGACCCTCGCGGGGTTCATCCTCCAGTGGCACACCTTCGGGGGTGGTCCGCTGGGATTCCACGTGGTGAACCTCCTGCTGCACGTGTTGGTCTGCGTGTGTGTGTGGCGTTTGGCTCGGTCCCTCGCGGGCCCCGCCGCGGGGCTCGCCGCCGGACTCTGGTTTGCCGTACAGCCCATCCACGTCGAAGCGGTCGCCAACGTCGTCGGGTTCGCGGAGCTGTTGGCGGCGCTCGCGGTGCTGGCCGCGTGCCTGCTCTGGCGACGCAGCGCCACCTGGGCCGCTTCCGGGCGAGCGGCCGCTCTGGGCGGGATTGCCATGCTCTACCTGGCGGCTCTGGGTGCCAAGGAGATCGCTGTCACCCTGCCCGCGCTCCTCCTCCTCCTCGAGCTCGGACGCCCTGACGGGACCGGTGTGCGCCAGCGCCTCGCGAGGACGGGTCCGGTGCTCGCGGCGCTGGGTGGCGTCCTCTCGGCCTATCTGGTGCTCCGCCTGTCGGTCCTCGGCTCGATCACCGGTGAGGTCGTGGCACCCGCGCTCCGGGGGCTCGGCTCCGATCAACGACTCCTGACCGCGATCAGCCTGTGGCCGCAATACGTGCGGCTCCTCGCCTTCCCGGCGGGGCTGGCCGCCGACTACGCGCCGGGTGTCCTCGACGTGGCGCGCGGTCCGACCGCTGCGGTGTGGACGGGTGGATTCGTGATCGTCGCCTGGGTGACGTCCATCGTTCTCCTGCGACGCCGCGCTCCGGCCGTCGCAGTGGGCCTCGCCTGGTTCCTGATCTCGGTCCTGCCCGTCTCGAACCTGGCATTCCCCGCAGGGGTCCTGCTGGCGGAGCGCACCCTGTATCTGCCCTCCGTCGGCGGTGCGCTCGTGGTGGCGGGGATCGTCCAGGCGTTTCTTGCGGTCCCTCGAGCCCGTCGAACCATGCGCCTCGCGGGGGCGCTTGCCGCCCTGGTGGGGTGCGCGCTCTTCGTGCGAACGGTCGGGCGCAACCCGACGTGGTGGAGCACGTACACGATGCTGAGTACGCTGGCGGAGGAGCACCCCGAATCGTACCTGGCCCTCCAGCATGTCGGAGCCGGCCTCGCAAGAGTCGGCGAGGACGACCAGGCCTCGCGCGCGTATGATGCGGCGCTGGCACTCGTTCCCAGGAGCTACGCGCTCCTCGTGGAGGCCGGCGCCTTCTACGCGCGCTCCCGGATCGAAGGACGTGCGGAGGAGCTGTTCCGCCGTGCGATCACGGAGACCCCGGACCAGCCCACCGCGTACCGGCTCCTGGCCGAGCAGCTCATTCGCCTGGGTCGCGGACGGGAGGGACATCGAGTCGCCCTGGACGGGCTCGCACGCGCGGGTCCTGACCGGGAGCTGTGGTCGCTGGTGTCCGAGGCCTACATCGCGAAGGGTGATCTCGAGGCATCGGCCCGTGCGCGCCGGGCTGCGCTGGGGCAGGACTCCGCGTCAACGCACGACTGGCGCCGCCTGGCCGAGATTCTGGACGCGTTGGGTCGAGCCGACGAGGCCGCGCAGGTGCGCGCTCGTTCCGCCGCCCTGGAGAGCGAGGGGGCGGGTTGAGGCTCTGGGACTCCCCAACGCGAAGCGCGCGCGCGGCGGCGATTCTGTCGGCATGCGTCGGCGCCCTCGTCTACGCGAATGCCCTCAGGAACGACTTCGCGTACGATGACCTGCATATCATCGCCGAGAACGACGGCATCCAATCGTTGTCGACCTTGCCCGAGGCCCTGGTCAAGCCCTACTGGCCCGGCCCCTTCGGCAGGCAGCTTGGACTGTGGCGGCCGACGACCACGGCTCTGCTGGGGCTCCAATACGCGCTGGCAGGCGATGACGCGCTCCTGTACCACGCGGTCAACGTTGTGGCGCATGCCGCGGTGGCGGCGGTCGTCGTGCTTCTGCTGGCCGAGCTCATGTCGGTTCCGGCGGCGCTCGTGGGGGGCCTCGTCTTCGCGGTGCACCCTGTCCATGTCGAGGCGGTCGCGAACGTGATCGGGATCGCCGAGGTCGCTCCCGCGCTCCTGTACCTGCTTGCGTGCCTCATCCACGTTCGAGGTCCGGTCACGACCTCGTGGCGAAGGGCGATCGCCGTCGCGTCACTGTACGCCCTGGCCTTCGGGGGGAAAGAAAGCGCCGCTACCCTGCCGGGGGCACTCTTTCTCCTCGACGCCTGCCGTGAGCGCCTCGGCTTTGCGGAGCTGAGGGTCTATCTGCACCGGCGCTGGCGCCTCTATGTCGCGTTGACGTGCGTAGCGGTGTGCCTGCTGTGGCTCCGTTTCCTCGTTCTCGGGAGCATCGCTCGTCCATTCGGGCCTCTTGGCGCGGATCTCCTGGCGGAGATCCCGCGGATCTGGACTTTGGCCGAGGTGTGGAGCCACTACGTTCGACTGTTGGTCTTCCCGCTCGACCTCAGCTCGGACTACTCCCCCAACGTCATTCCGATCTCGATCGGATGGGGGATTCCGAGCCTCACCGGGTTGGTCCTGACGCTCGCGATCCTCGTCGGCTCGCTAGTCGCGTGGAGGCGAGCGGACATGGCTCCCGGGCGCGACTCGGCCCGAGCGGTTGCGTTCGGGGTCGTCTGGTTCATCATCACCGTCTCCCCGGTTTCGAACGTCCTGTTCCTGTCCGGCGTGCTGCTGGCGGAGCGCACGTTGTATCTCCCCTCCGTCGGCTTCGCTGCGGTCGCGGGGTGGTTGGTGATCCGCGCGGCTCGGGAGAGACGCCTGTTGGGTGCCGGACTCCTGGTGCTGACCTTGACCTTCATGAGCTGGCGCACTTGGGGGCGGAACCCGACCTGGCGAGACAACGTGACGGTCTTCGGCACCCTCATCGAGGACTACCCCCACTCGGGGCGGTCGCAGTGGATCCTGGGGGACCTCTTCTTCCAGCGTGGGAAGCCGAGTCAGGGGATGGTCTCATACCGGGCCGCCATCAACATCTTGGGGCCCCACTACCAGCTCGTGACGGAGATCTCGAAGAAGCTCATCGCGGCGAAGTACTACGATGCCGCGGAGCGGCTCCTGCTCTTCGCGCTCCGGGAGCACCCGGAATACTCCCTGGCGCCCGCCCTGCTCGCGGTCGTTTACTCCGAGAAGGGCATGCCTGAGGAGACCGAGCGGTATGCCCGCATGGCGATCCAACTGGACGAGGACGACCCGGTCCGGCATCACCTTCTGGCCTGGGCCCTCACCGAGCAGGGCCGCTGGGGCGAGGCCGTCGAGGCGCGTCGCGCCGCGATCGATCACGGCGAGGGGGACTATTGGCAGCAGTGGGTCGCCTTGGCCTACCTCGAGGCGTACGCCGGCGACACGGTCTCGGCGTCGGTGGCGCTCGACTCGGCACGGGCGAAGACCGTGACCGCCGAGAGCCGCCGGCATGTCGACTCGCTCCGCGCCGACCTTCTTCCTGACCCGGAAGACGACGCCGTGAACGCGGCCCGGGACCCCCGCTGACAACGGCCCATTCGCAACGACTCGGGGCGTCCGGACCCGTGGTCGGGACCATCTTGCAAAGCCCACGTACCCTTGCAGAATCCCATCTCTCCGGTAGAAAAAAACTCCGCACGGGCGTTCTCACCGAATCCATAACTGTTTGTATTATAATGACTTGTATTCTCGACCAGGAAAATGGAACCGACCTTGCATCGGCCGCCGAGGTTGAAGGGCCAGTCTCTCCTCACACCTGGAGTTGGACCATGCGGGACAACAAGGGCTTCACCCTCATCGAGCTCCTGATCGTGGTGGTGATCATCGGCATCCTGGCCGCGATCGCCATTCCGAAGTTCTCGGCCACGAGG
>QJYK01000283.1 GCA_003248075.1 Gemmatimonadota bacterium
ACGCAGCATCGTCGTGGACCATTCCGAGCTGGTCCCCCCGCGAGGGGTCTTCCTCGTCATGCGCACGGGCACTCGTGCCGTCGGGTGCGGTGCCGTGAAGAAGACGAGCCCCGAGGTCGGGTACGTGAAACGCATGTGGGTCGACGGCTCGTTGCGTGGTCAGGGACTCGGGCGAAGGCTGCTGCACGCGCTCGAGGACGCCGCGGTCGAGCTGGGTTGCTCGCGGGTGCAGCTCGAGACGAACCAGGCCCTCACCGAGGCGATACGTCTCTATCGGACGGCCGGCTACGAGGAGGTGGCGCCCTTCAACGAGGAGCCGTACGCGCACCACTGGTTCGAGAAGCGGCTCGGGCCGTGAGCCGGCCGGCCCGCGTTGTGCGGGTCGCGCAGGCGGGCCGCGGGCTGCACATTGCCACCGGACCACCGGGAATCGACGACGAACCATCCGGATGCATGAAAGAATCGCCCATCTTCACGAAGCTCGACGCCGACAGGATCCTGCGGCGCGCGGCTGAGATCGACGGCTCGGACGACACCCGACGCGTGACCCTCGACGAGCTCCGAGCCATCGCGGGCGAAGCGGGGTTCGCGTCGCAGGCCGTCGAGCGGGCCATCGCCGAGGCCCGGGAGGCGGCGATCGCAGGGGCCCGGATCGCGCCCGTTCAGAAGTGGGGATGGGTGGTCACCCATCTGTCCAGCGTGCGTGAGATTCCGGTCCAGATCGACTCGGACCGGCTCATGCGTGTGGTCCGACTCTTCCAGCCCTATCGCGATGGCCCGGCCCATGTCCGGCTGGAGGAGCACGAGATCACCTGGCAGGACAGGAAGGGGCTGCGGTTCTCGGTGAACTCCGCCGGCGGGCGGACGGAGGTCCGCGTGTATGTGTCCAAGGTCCTGCTTCGGCGTGGCCGCTGGATGGGTTGGGTGAAGGCGGCGACAGACCGGCTCGAGATGCTGGTCCTCCTCGTGGCCAGCCGCGATGGCTCCGGGTCCTCGCCCGCGGCGCTCCCCGGACGGGGCGGCGCGTGATCCGGGCCCGGCGGCCGCTCGGGCGGACCCTGCTGGCGACGACGACCCTGACGACGGCGGTAGCGGCGGGCGCGTCCGGTCCGTCACGGCAGGGGGACCCGCCGCGGGTCGCGGTGGTCCTGATGCCGTACACCGGAGCCCGCAACGTGCCGGAGATCTCGGAGAGCCCGACCTATCTCCAGCGTAACGGGCTCGCCGACACCATTCGGGCGTTGGGGTTCGAGACGGTGCCGGACCGGACGGTGGCGCTCACCCCCGCCCAGGAGAGGGAGTACGGGTCCTGGCATCGAATGGGTCTGGCGAACGGAAACCTCTCCGGCATGGTCGCCGAGAACTGGCGGTCCGGAGCCGTGACGGTGGGCCTCCTGGGGAACTGCACGTCCGTCATCGGCATGTTGGGGGGGCTGCAGCACGCGGGCGAGGACGGCAGGCCCTTGGAGGTCGGCCTCGTGTTCATCGACGCACACGGCGACTTCAACGTCCCGGAGACCACCCTGTCCGGGATGCTCGGAGGGATGCCGGTTGCGGTCTCGGCCGGGTTGGCTCTGCACAACCTCCGTCGCGAATCGGGCCTGGAGGCCGCCATCGTGACGGAGCACATCGTCATGGGCGCCGTCCGCGACCTCGATCCGCTGGAGCGGGAGCTGGTGGAGGCCTCGAACGTCCAGCACCTGTCCACCCTCGATCTGACTCGGCGACCCGAGGCCGTGAGGGCGCAGATCCGTAGGCTCGCCGCGTCGACCGACGTCATCTACGTGCACGTCGACATGGACGTCTTGGATCCGCGCGAGGTGCCCGGTCATCCGCTCACGGTTCCCGACGGGCCCACCAGCGTCGAGCTGGCCGACGCGTTGGCCGCGATGTTCGAGGAGCCGAAGGTGGCGGCGCTGGGTATCGCGTCGACGCCGGCCGGTGACCGCGATCCGGACCGGGTCTCCCTGCGCGCGGCCTACAATCTGGTGAAGGGCGCGTTGCGCGGCGTTCGCGGACGCGGCTGATGTTCCTCGGGCATCTGGGTGTCGCTCTCGCGACCCGGAAGGTCGAGCCCCGGCTGCCCCTGGGGGCGACGGTCGCGGGAACCTTCGCCCTCGATCTTCTCTGGCCGCTGTTTCTCCTCCTCGGGGTGGAGACCGTGCGCGTGCACCCCGGCGACACCGCGTTCACGAGCCTGGCCTTCGAGTCGTATCCCTGGAGCCACAGCCTCATCATGGTGGTAGGCTGGTCCATACTCGGTGGCGTCCTGGGAGGGCGAGTCTTCGGGAGCTGGCGCGCCGGGTCGGTCCTCGGGCTCGTGATCTTGAGCCATTGGGTGCTGGACTTCGTCACGCACCGGCCCGATCTGCCGCTCTGGCCCGGTGGCCCCGTCGCCGGGCTCGGGCTGTGGAGCTCCGTGCCGGGCACACTCTTGGTGGAGGGTGCCATCGGCCTCCTGGGCCTGTGGCTGTTCGTCGGGGCCGGGGGAGCCCGTGACCGGACCGGGCGCTGGGCCCTCTTCGGCCTGTTCGCGCTCGTCGCCGTCGTCTGGGTCACGCAGCCGTGGTCCCCGCCGCCACCGTCGGCCAGCGCGGTCGCGTGGGGAGGCCTGGTGATGTGGCTGCTTCCGCTGTGGGCCTTCTGGATCGATCGTCACTGGGAGGCGGCGACACCGGGCCGCTGACCTCGCCGGTGCGCGAGCGCTTCGGCGACTTGCCCGGCAGGTGAAGGGGTCGGCATTGTGCCCGAGGCCTCGTAGCGGTACCCGCACCGTAGCCGGAGTCGACCCATGTTGATCGACGCGACGACGCTCGCCGACCTGGCGATATTCCAGACGCTCGACGGATCCGCGGGCGTGTTCGCCCTGGTCGACCGGACCCGCACGCGCGCCGGGCGCGCGGCTCTGCGACGGAGGTTCGAGGCCCCGTCGTCCGGTGTGGATTCGATCCGAGGCACGCAGGAAGCAGTGCGCTGGCTCATGGCCCGGCCGACGCTGCCCTCCTTCGAAGACGAGGCCATCGAGGCGGTGGCCCGCTACCTCGATTCGAACATCGAGGTGAGCCGTCGCACCGGGTTCGCCGCTCGTGTCGAGGCCGTCTGGACCAGGATCCGTTACCGCGAAGTGCGCCGCGAGCTCCGCGAGGGGGTCGACGCGACCGCCGCGGTCATGGCCCGTGCGGCCACCTTTTCCGACGCGGTCGGCGCGCAAGCGCCGCCACCCGTCGTGCGACAGCTCGTGGACGCCCTCTTGGGCGCGCGTGGCGTGGCGAGGAGCGCGCTGTCGTCCGGCGGAGGGCTTCTGGAGGTCGACCGGGCGCTGCGGGGGGAGTCCGCGGATGTCCTGCGCGAGGCGCTCGCGGCGCTGGCGGAGCTGGACGCGCTTCGTTCCCTGGCTGAGACGACCGCCGACCTCGGGTGGGTGTTCCCGGACATCATCGACGACGACGCCTTCCACCTGGAGGCCAGCGGCGTGTTCCACCCGTTCGTGGAGCGCCCGGTGAAGAACCCGGTGCGCCTGACGGGAGGTGAGCCCACGGTATTCCTCACCGGGCCGAACATGGCCGGGAAGACCACCTACCTGAGAGCCGTGGCGCTGGTCGTGCTCCTGGCGCAGGTCGGCATGGGGGTTCCCGCGGATGCGGCCCGCCTGACGCCGGTGGAGGCCCTGTTCACCAGCCTGAATCCCACCGACAACCTTCGGGCGGGATTGAGCTATTTCCTGGCCGAGGTGATGAGGGTCAAGGCCGCCGCATCGCTGCTGGCGGAGGGGAAGCGGGCGCTCGTTCTCTTCGACGAGGTCTTCAAGGGAACGAACGTGAAGGACGCCCTCGAGGCCTCGGCCGAGGTGATCCTCGGCTTCGCCAGGGCACGACGCAGCGGCTTCGTGTTCTCGTCACACCTGGCCGAGCTCGCGGAGGTCCTGGCCACGGATCCCTCGATCCGGTTCTGCTACTTCGACGGTGAGATCTTCCGTGGTGCGCCGCACTACGGATACGCGCTGAAGGAGGGCGTTTCCGACAAGCGCTTCGGCTTGCTGCTCCTCCGCCGGGCGCAAATCCCGGAGCTCATGGAGCGGATCGGCCCCCGTGCGGGGCCGGGCCGGATCCCATGACACTCCGAGTGGGCTGAGCGGTCGTGTCCGCGAGCTGGGGTCCGAGCGCGGCGCTGCTGGGGACATTGCTCATCGCGGCCGTGCTGGTGTCGCGTGCGCGGCCGCTGCCCGCGCTCGACGCGGCTCAACGGCGACGACTGACGTGGGCCGCGGTCGCCGCGATCACGATCCAGGCCGCCCATTTCACCGAGGAGCTGCGCGGTGGCCTCGCCTGGGCGCTGCCGGGACTGTTCGGCCTGGATCCCATCCCGACGGCGGGATTCGTGGGCTTCAATGTGGCGTGGCTCCTCGTGTGGGCTGCCGCGGTCGTGCCGGCGACTCATGGCGTCCGCGTCGCCGAATGGCCGCTCTGGTTCCTCGGTCTTGCATCGGTGGTCAACGGGGTCGCGCACCCCCTGCTGGCGGTCCGAGCTTCCGGCTATTTTCCAGGGCTCGTGACATCGATTCCGGCAGGCGTGGCCGGTGCGGTCCTGCTCCAGCGGCTCGTGAGGCCCACCGCCCGCCCCCCGGTGGCCGGGGCAGACCGCCGGCTCCGACCGCGCGGAGAGGGGGGCGGAACGTGACCCGACGAGGATGGCACGCGAGACGATGAGGGGGGTGCCCGAACGTGCTCCGCTCCTCCAGATCGGTGCGGTATTCGGAGGTTTCCTGCTGGGACCCTTGGCCGGCCTCCGCCTTGCGATGGTGCTGGCCCCCGGGTCCGACCTGGTCCAGAGCCTGAGCGTGTTCGCGTTCGCCGGAGTATTCGCGGGAGGGCTCGTCGTGTGGTCGGGCCTCGGAATCGTGCGCGTGGTCCTGTCGGCGCTCGGGCGCATCCTGCGGAGGCGCCGCCCGGGAGCGGCCATCACAACCAGCGACCGGATCGTGCCCCCCGGATACCGCGCCTTCCTCGTGCTCGGCCCGCTCATCGCCGCCCCGGTGGGGCTCGTGGCGGGCGTGGTGTCCGATGTCTCGGTCCTCGCCGGCGGAGCCGCGTGGGCGTTGGCCGGGTGGGCGTACGGGTGGGCGCTCTGGTGGGCGGCGCATGCCGGATATCTCCCCTTTCCGGAGCCCGAGTAACGTGCAGAACGTGGTCCCGGCCGAGGTCGTCGAGGTTCTTGCGGAGGCCTTCCACGACTACCCGGTCATGCGGTGGGTCCTCGGTCCGGAGGGGGACTACGCGGGCCGTTTACGATCGCTCGTGGGCTTCTTCGTGCAGGCACGTGTGCTCCGCTCGGAGCCGATCCTCGTGGAGCCTCCCGGAGGTCGCCCCAATTCCGCGGCGCTGGTGTCCTTTCCCGGGCGGGTGAAGTCGCCGCCTTCGATCGACGAGCTCCGCGACGCCGTGTGGAGCGAGCTGGGGTCGGGCCCCAGGGAGCGGTACGAGAGGTTCGGAGGGGCGTGCATGCCGCTCGCGCTGGCCGTGCCGCAGGTGCACCTCAACATGATCGGTGTGACGCGCGCGGCACGGGGTACCGGGGTCGCCCGACGTCTGATCGAGCGTGTGCACGAGCTCTCGGCCGCACAGGAGTGGAGCCGAGGTGTCGGGCTTACGACCGAGGATCCCGCCAACGTCGCTCTATACGAGCACCTCGGGTACAGGGTCGTCGGCCATGCCCGCGTGTCGGAGCAGCTCGAGACCTGGGCCTTCTTCCGGCCCGACGACGCGTGAGCGCCCCCGAGCCCAACCCCGTGTGGCGACGCCCCGTCGTCGGCGTCATGGGCTCGGGGACCGCGGCGCACGAGGAGCGGGCGCTCCCGCTCGGGCGATGGCTGGCCGGGGCGGGAGTCCACCTGCTCACCGGTGGCGGCGAGGGCGTGATGGCCGCGGTGAGCAGGGCCTTCCACGACTCGTCGGGACGCGCCGGTGCCGTGCTCGGCGTGCTGCCCGGCGACCCCGACAGCGGCCGTGCCCCCGCAGGCTATCCGAACCCGTGGGTGGAGCTCGCGATCCGGACGCATCTGCCGCTCAGCGGCGCGCGGGGCACGGAGCCGCTGTCGAGGAACCATCTGAACGTGTTGTGCGCCGATGTGGTGGTTGCGCTCCCGGGGGGTCCGGGCACGGCCAGCGAGGTTCGTCTCGCCCAACGCTACGGGCGCCCGATCGTCGCCTTCGTCACGTCCCCTCGGGAGATCCCGGATCTGCCGGGCACCGTCCCCCTCGCGGCGACGCTGGACGAGGTCGTGGCGTTCGTGACCGACGCGCTGCGTGACCGGCTCGGCACGCGGTCGGAGGGGTGACTCCGGGCCGGCCCACCTCCCACCCCGCGCCGCTTCGACGCCTCGATGCGGTCCTCACCGCGTTTGCGGCCGAGCGCTCCGGCGCGATGCTCGGGGCGACGGGCCGCGGGCCCGGCCCTCCTTGCCGGCCCCCCCGGGCCGGGCGCATGGTGAGCGTTCGACCCCGGCGATCCGCCACGCCGTGAACGTGCAGGACGCCCTCCAGGAGATCTCCCATCGATGAAGGCACCCCTCTCGGCATGCCTCGTGCTCTCGCTGATTCTTCCCGCCTGCAACGCTCCTCAGGAGGGCCAGCCCAGCGCGTCCGCCGCAGGATACTTCGACAACACCGGCCGCGACGATGTCCTGTCCGGGGGGGTGAAGCTCATCCCCATCGAGACGCCGTCGGGCAGCTTCCGCGTCTGGACCAAGCGGACGGGGAACAACCCCCGCATGAAGGTCCTGCTCCTGCACGGAGGCCCCGGCGCGACCCACGAGTACTTCGAGGCCTTCGATTCGTGGTTTCCGGGCGCGGGCATCGAGTTCTACTACTACGATCAGCTCGGATCCGCATATTCGGACCAGCCGGATGCGCCCGAGCTCTGGGAGATCCCCCGCTTCGTCGACGAAGTCGAACAGGTGCGCGTCGCCCTCGGGCTGGACGCGAGCAACTTCTTCCTCCTCGGACACTCTTGGGGGGGGATCCTGGCGATCGAATACGCCCTCGCCCACCCGGGGGCCCTCAAGGGACTCGTGGTCTCGAACATGATGGCGAGCATCCCGGCCTACAACGAATACGCGCAGAACGTGCTCATGCCCCAGATCGATCCCCAGGTGCTCGCGGAGATCGAGGGGTACGAAGCGACCGAGGACTACGGCAATCCCAGGTACATGGAGCTCCTCCTGGAGCACCACTATGTGGATCACATCCTGCGCCTGCCGCTGGACCAATGGCCCGACGGGGTGAATCGTGCGTTCGCGAAGATCAACACGGACATCTACATCCCGCTCCAGGGCCCGAGTGAGCTCGGTGCGAGCGGTAAGCTCCTCGAGTGGGACCGGACCGCCGAGCTGTCGAGCATCGCGGTGCCCACTCTGGTGATCGGGGCGCAGTACGACACCATGGATCCGGCCCACATGGAGTGGATGGCCGGTCAATTCCCCGACGGCGAGTACCTGTACTGCCCGAACGGGAGCCACATGGCGATGTACGACGATCAGCGCACGTACTTCGAAGGACTGATCCGTTGGGTCCGTTCCGTGGACGGTCGATCCTGATTCGACGGAAGCGCGACGCTTGACCCGCTCCGACCGCCGAGCGGAAAGCGCGGGGCGCCTGGTCGCGGAGGTGCGGAGGCGGGTAGCCGCCTCGGCCTCGCGCTCCGTCCCGCAGTTGAGGGGGGTCCGGCGCGGCCTGACGCGTGAGTATACGGCGTTGTCGCCCGAGGTCGTGCTGGGAGCCGCCGTCCGCCTGCTGGACGACCGGGAGGTGCCGCGCTGGCTGACCTACGAGCTGGTCCATCACCACGACCCGAGCATGTCGTCACTGGACGCGCGCACTGTGCGTCGCCTGGGGCGGGGCATCGGGTCCTGGGGGGACGTGGACGCGTTCGCGTGCCTGGTGGCGGGCCCCGCCTGGCGTGAGGGTCGTTTGCAGGACGCCGAGGTCGGTCGCTGGGCCATGTCTCCCGACCGCTGGTGGCGACGGGCCGCGCTGGCGAGCACAATACCCCTGAACACCGCGGCCCGGGGCGGGCGCGGAGACGCGCGGCGAACGCTGGCGGTGTGCCGCCTGCTCGTGCGCGACCGGGACGACATCGTGGTGAAGGCGATGTCTTGGGCGCTGAGGGCCCTCTCCACTCGCGACCTACCCGCCGTCGAGCGGTTTCTGGACCGCCACGCGGCGGCGCTCGCGTCCAGGGTGCTTCGCGAGGTGCGGAACAAGCTCGAGACGGGCCTCAAGAACCCCCCGGGAGGCCGCGCCCGGGCGGGGTGACGCCCCGCGGCTCGCTCCGGACCCGCGCGGTCCGTAGGATCAGGCGCCGTGCTCTACCGCCGGAGGTGCTCCCCTGACGCCCGCTCATCCCGAGCCTTGCCCCCAATGTGGGGCGCCAGGCGGAGAGGCCGTGTGCCAGGAGCGCTTCGAGGCGCTGCTCGCTCTCGACCACTCCCGCCGCGAGCCGTGGGGGCCCCGCCATGGACTCGCCGTGGCCGTGCACACGCTCCAGCATCCCGCCGGGGCGTCTCGGGAGCGGCTGGAGCGCTGCTGGGTGATCGCCTATCGGTGCGCGGTATCCGGCGACGACCCCTGGCGCCTCTCGAGGGCGATGTCGGGACGGGCCCACACGCCGGCGTCCGGGTGGGGCGTCCCCGAGCTCCCGCCGGCCCCACCGCCCGGCGGATACCGCATCACGATCCAGGGGCTCGGCGAGTTCGACGCGACCCGGTATCCGGACGATCTGCGCGACTGGGCCCTGGCCACCGTCGATCGGTGGCGGGGCTGATGCGGACGAAACCGCTTCTCACCACCAGTCGAACGCGCTGTTCAGGGCCAGGAAGGCCAGCAACCCGAGGTTCACCGGAACCCCGATCTTGGCGGCGGGCCAGCCCGTGATGCAGAGGACGAGCGATGCGAGCGCCAGGGGAAGGAGGGCCGACAGCACCCGCGGTGACGCGGTCCAGACGGCGACCGCGGTCACGCCGAACGCCAACGCGAGCGCCAGCCACACGAGGCCGACCAGTCGGATGCCTGTGGCGCCCAGATCGATCCTGCCGCCGAGGATCGTCGTCGTGTAGGGCAGGTCGTCCGCCTCGAAGAGACGCCACGGCACCAGAAAGCCCACCAAGTGGGCGACACCGTGCGCCAGGAGCAGGACACCCAGTACCGTCTTCATGATCCACCGGACAAAGGCCGATCCCACCCAGGGGCACGTGGGATACCCTGCTTCGGCAGAGCTTCCCTAGCATCGCCAGTCGGTCGGTACGTCTCCGTCGGGCATCGGAGGAAGGACGTGTCGGGAAATCCCGCAGCGGCTCGGCGGCGGCCGCTCGCGCGGTGGGGGCACGCCGGCCGGCCGCAGGTGTTTCAGAAGGTTTCAAGGGGGACGGATGGGGCAAGGCCCGAGCATCGTCAGCATTTCCGGCACGAGTCGGCCAGGCAACTACACAGCCATGGCGCTGGCCGTCGTCAACGAGCAGCTCCGGGCCCAGGGGACGGCTCCGACCCTGATCGACGCGCGCGACATCACGCTGCCCTTTCCCGGTCGGGGCGACACCGCAGATTCGGTCGCCCTGAGAGAAGCGGTGCAGGCAGCGTCGGCCGTGGTCCTCGCGACGCCCGAGTACCACGGCGGCTTTTCGGCGATGACCAAGCTCATCATCGAGAACCTGGGGTATCCGTCGGCGTTGGGGGGCAAGCCCTTGGCCTTGCTCGGCGTCGCCGCAGGGCGCATCGGCGCGATCAAGTCGCTGGAGCAGCTCAGGAGCGTATGCTCACACGCCGGCGCGATCGTGCTCCCGGGCTCCGTGTCGATCGCCGGGGTGCGCTCGGCCTTCGACGACAGCGGCGTGTGCACCGATCCCGGGACCGAGCAGGCGCTGAAGCGTCTGGCCGAAAGCCTGCTCACGTTCATGAAGGATTTCGTGTGCCCGAAGCATACGCTGGAATCCCTGGTCCGCAGCGGCGAGGTGCGGGCCTGGACGTCGACGCTATGACAGGGACGGTCCGACCTCGGGGCGTGGGGCTCGGCGCGTACGCGCGGCCCTGTCGGGGGAACGAGGATGCCTAGGAAGGGAGACCGCAGTGTCGTAGAGGTGGACGACCAGGCACCGGCGGTGCCCAGGGTCGTCGAGGAGGCCGAAGAGGTCCTGTCCACGTACACGTGGCAGGTCGTGGGTGTGGGCACCTTGGGGGCCATGATCTGGGCGGCGGGCTCTCTCGTCGTCGCGCCGCTCCCGCTGTCCTGGCTCCTCCTGCTGGTGGCCGTGCTCACCCTGCTCTATCTGGTGCCCATCACCCGGGAGCCTCGACTGGCTCGCGACGTGCTCAGACGTTGGGACGAGCTTCGCGTCGAACGGGCCTTGGAGCGGTCCGGTGTCTCGGGGGATCCACGGCTCGAGGTGGCCGAGTCCATGGCGGAACGGGTGCTCCGCCACCCGTCGGTGGACGAGCGCGTTCGCGGCGTCACACGGGCGCTCCTGAGACGCCTCGAGCGCCTCCTCGACGACCTGCGCCGCGTGGAGTGGCTCGCGCGCACGGGAGGGGCTCTGGACGAGGGGAGCCGCGCCCGTTCGATCTCCGACCTCCAGGACCTGCTGGACGCCCGAGTGGCGAACCTGATCGGTCAGCTGGCCGAGCTCCACCGCACGGTGGTGCTGCGTGATGCTTCGGCGCTCGAGCGGGCGATGGGCAACGTCGAAGACCTGCTTCACGAGCTGGAAGCGGAACGCGAGGTTGAGCGGCTCCTCAGCGACGCGGAGCGCGGTGGGTAGTAGATCGTGACTGAAGCGTCGGGCAGCCGTGGCATCGCGCGCCGGATCACGACAACCAAGCATCCTAGGCGCCGCTCTGCTCCACGCTGGCGCGCAGGATCCGCGTGAGCTCAGGGAACTCGGCGTCGAGGTATTCGTTACCCTGCGCCTGCACCTGCGCTTGGTACGGACCCTGCCCGCGGGGCGGCCCGTCACCGTAGCCCCCATGGAATCGATCGACGACGTCCATGCCCTGTACCACCTCGCCGAACGGAGAGAACCCGTTCCCGTCGAGACCCGCGTTGTCCCGGTAGTTGATGAACACCTCGGTGGTGCGCGAGTTGGGTCCGCCCTTGGCGAAAGACACCCGACCCCGCGTGTTCGACTGCACGACGGGATCGTCGATGATGATCGCGTTCCGCCACTGGTAGTTGACCACGGGATCGCCGTTGAGGCCGAACTGCGCCATGAAGCCGGGAATCACCCGATACACGCGGACGTCATCGTAGAAGCCGTTGGCGATCAGGTTGAAGAACCGATCGGCGCCCTCGGGCGACCATGCACGATGGACCTCGATCACGAAGTCACCCGCGGAGGTTTCGAAGCGTGCCCGGAAGTCATCCGGAGCCTGCTCGGTGAGGCGCTTCGGATAGAAGATGGGACTGCGCTGCTCCTGAGCGGGCTCGGCGCCCGGTCGCTCACCTCCACACGACGCGACGACGAGGGCGAGCAGCAGCGGCGCGGTGCTCCTGGAAGAGACCATCTCGGACTCCCGAACGGAAACGGGCCGCCCGTCCCGAAGGACGGGCGGCCCGTGGGTCATCGCGTGGAACGGATCACACTTTGGTGACGTTCTCTGCGGCAGGCCCCTTGGTGCCCTGGACGACCTCGAACTCCACGCGGTCGCCTTCGGACAGGGTACGGAAACCATCGGACTGGATGGCCGAGTGATGGACGAAGCAGTCCTTGCCTCCACCGTCCGGGGTGATGAAGCCGAAGCCCTTCTGGTCGTTGAACCACTTCACGGTTCCCTGGGTACGCATCCTACTCCTCCGTGGTGCGTCGTTTCGTCGGAGTCCGGACCGTTCCCGTACCTACCGACTACTGACTGTCGCGCAGTCTGTACGACCCCTGCGCCGGGTTCGTGGCGGCGTTGCCAACGCGGGGAAGCTGCGCGTCCAGATCGCCGGGGTCAAGCATTTTGGAGCGAGCCCCCATCCGGATTGCGGCCGGTTGCCGGGCATGAAGGCAGTGGCGATGCTGTGGCCGGACCGGTGCATCACGGAGACGACCCTTGATCGACCTGCGCAGCGATACCGTGACCTTGCCCACTCCCGAGATGCGGCAAGCGATGGCCGCGGCTTCCGTCGGTGACGACGTGTACGGCGAGGACCCCAGCGTGAAGAGTCTGGAGGCGCGCACGGCGGAGCTGCTGGGAAAGGAGGACGCGGTCTACGTGCCGTCGGGCACGATGTCCAATCAAATCGCCCTGAGAAGCCATACCGAGCCCGGTGACATGGCGATCATGGATCGGTCGGCACACATGGTCATCAAGGAGGGCGGAGGGGCGGCCGCTTGGTCGGGCGTCACCGTGTGGCGGGTATCAGGGGAGGACGGCACGTTCGGGCCCGATGCGATCACGGAAGCGCTGGGCGTGCGACACCCGTTCGACGCGCCCCACCACGCGCCGCTTCCCAGGCTGGTATGTGTCGAACAGACCCACAATGAAGGGGGCGGGGTGGTTTGGTCGCAGCAGGCGCTCACCAGCGTGACGGACGCCGCGCGCGCGAACGGACTGGCGACGCACATGGATGGCGCACGGCTCTGGCACGCTGCCGCCGCGTCCGGGATCGAAGAGCGTGTGCACGCGGCGCCGTTCGACACGGTCAGCGTCTGCTTCAGCAAAGGGCTCGGCGCGCCGGTCGGGTCGGCGCTGGCCGGCCGGCGCGCGCTGATCGACCGGGCTCGCCGCTTCAAGCAGATGATGGGAGGTGGATTGCGCCAGGCCGGCATCCTGGCGGCGGCAGCGTTGCACGCGCTCGAGCACCACCGAGTCCGGTTGGCCGACGACGTGCGGCGTGCGCGGACGTTCGCCGAGGCGCTCGCCGACATCGAAGGCGTCGCCGTGGACCTCGCGCGCGTCCAGAGCAACATCGTGCGGTTCAGGTTGACCTCGATGCCGGCCGGGGACTTCGCCCTGCGCTGCCATACCGAGGGTGTGCACATGCTCCCGAGCGGGCGCTACGGCATGAGGGCCGTGATGCACCTCGGGATCGCCGACGCCGACCTGACCGCCGCCCTGGAGGTCGTCCGACGCGTCCTCGGAAGCCGATGACCGCCGCCCCCTTCCGTGTCGTCGCAACCGGAGACGCCGGCGCATTCCTGTCCCGCGCGCGTTCGTGGCTGCTCCAAGCAGAGGCCGAGAACAACCTGATCCTCGGGATTGCGCTGGAGTATGCCGCCGTCGCCGACCGATCGACTCCTGAGCCCGCCGACGGTCCGTGGTTCGCCACCCTCGTGGACGCGGGTGGAGCCATCGCGGGATGCGCGTTCCGTACGGCCCCGCACAAGGTCGGGCTCACCCGCCTGCCCATCGAGGCCGCTCCGACGCTGGCGGCGGCGATCGCGGATCGGTTCCAGCACGTCCCGGGCTTCCTCGGGCCGGGCGACGTCGCCGAGCGCGTCGCGACGGCCTGGGTAGCGCTCCGGGGTGGGCGTCAGGTCCCGGGGATGAGGCAGCGCATCTATCGGGTCGATACGGTCAGCCCCCCGGCGGGCGTGCGCGGACGTCTGCGCGAGGCCACCCAAGCAGACCTGCCGCTCGCGCTCGCGTGGGGTGACGACTTCGCGCGGGAGTCGGGCGCCCATTTCCAGCCCTCGGCCGCCGCGGTGACGACCTGGATCACAGACGGTCGGCTCTTGCTATGGGAGGTGGACCGTGAGCCGGTGAGCATGGCCATCGCCCGCGGCGCGACGCCGCACGGCATCCGTGTCGGTTACGTCTACACCCCGCCCTCACACCGGCGCGCGGGCTACGCCAGCGCGCTGGTCGCCCGGCTCAGCCAGCGGATGCTCGACGACGGGTACCGTTTCTGCGTCTTGTATACGGACCTGTCGAATCCCACGTCGAACGCGATCTACGTCCGCATCGGCTACAGACCCGTGAGCGACGTCATGGACGTCGAGATCCGCTGAGGCTCCTGGGAAGGTAGCGGGGAACCCGTGCCGCGTACTCCCGGTAGGCGTCGCCGAAGCGCTCCACGAGCTCACGCTCCTCCATCAAGACCACCAGATGCAGCACGGGGAGCATCAACAGGGTGACCGCGTATGCCCCCGTGTGGTTCGCCAGCAGCGCATAACCGAGCGAGCCGATGACGACCTCCAGGTACCTGGGGTGACGGACGATGGCGTAGGGCCCCTCGGTCAGAAGCGCGCCGCCCTTGCCGCTCGGCTCCAACTCCGGCAAGCCGGACAGGATGCGGAACGTGAGGAAGCGCTTCCGCCTCAGGGCGATGCCGATCGAGGCCACCAGACAGAGCACGCCGGCCACGGTCAGGGCGAGGTGGCCCCCGAGGTCACGGCCGACCAGGGCGTCCCGGACGAGCCAGAGCACCACGAAGCCGCCCATCATGAGGATACCGTTGATCCACAGCGATGCGGTCTGTCCCACGCGGCGCCAGAAGCCCACGAGCGGGTGGATCACGATCCACCAGAGGATCGCGGGTGGCAGGGAGATCACCAGGAGGGCGGCGAGAACGTAGCGGGCGGTAGCCATGCCGAATTCTCGGGGCCTGGGCGACCCGAGGCAACGGGCCTTGTGCGCGGTCCGTCGCCCGCCGACGATGAGCGCTCGTGAGGAATCGTCCGTAATCGATGCGGAGTCGCCATGCGCACGCAACGTCTGCTCACCGTTCTTTCACTGCTGGGCTTCGGGTCACCGGGGGTCGCCCAGACCGCCCCG
Source organism: Gemmatimonadota bacterium (assembly GCA_003248075.1). Lineage (GTDB taxonomy): Bacteria > Gemmatimonadota > Gemmatimonadetes > Longimicrobiales > Gaopeijiaceae > SZUA-318. The sequence goes on from QJYK01000283.1 coordinate 14,745, forward strand.
AAGCGGTCCATGACGGTCGACGACGGCCTCGACATGGTCGTCGTGGGTCGGGCGACGATCTCCCCCGACGGTAGCTGGGTCCTCTACTCCCGGTCCGAGCTCGACTGGGCCGAGAACGAGCGCAAGACGACCTGGTGGCGCGTCGACGCGGAAGGCGGTAGCCCGTACCGATTCATCGGCGAGGAGGGCGGTGAGGGATTCGCTTTCTCGGCCGACGGGTCGCGCCTGGCCTTCACCCGCGCGGTGGATGGCAAGGCCCAGATCTTCGTCATGCGCACGACCGGTGGGGAGGCGGAAAAGCGCTCCGATCACGAGACCGCGGTACGCGCTTTCGAATGGGCGGGCGGCGGTGGAGCCGTCGTCTTCAGCGCGGACGAGCCCCGCGGCGAGGACGTGGAGAAGCGACGCAAGGCCGGCGAGGACGCGGTCTTCGTGGACGAGGGGCCCAACGGGGTCGACGAGGCTGCCTGGAGCAACCTCTGGTGGCTGGACCTGGCCTCTGGCGAGGAGCGGCGCCTGACGGAGGTCGACCATCGGATCGGGGATTTCGCCGTGTCTCCCGATGGGACGCGGATTGCCTTCACGGCCCGCTTCGAGAATCGGCGCAACCAATCCAACCTCTCGGAGATCTTCCTCCTGGACGTCGCGTCCGGCTCGGTCACCCGACTGACCGAGAACGAGGCGCCGGAGGGACGCCTGCAGTGGGCTCCGGACGGGCGACGGCTGGCGTACTCGGCGCCGGACGATCGCTCGTGGGAGCTCCGTCAGGACAAGCTCTGGATCGTCGACGTGCAGACCGGCGCGCACCGCCTCGCCTCGGGGAGCTTCGAGGGGTCGATCCGCCAGTTCGTGTGGGAGCCCGGAGGGCGCTCGATTCTTTTCGGCGGGCTTCAGCGCACCGACACGAACCTGTATCGACTCGACGTGACATCCGGTGCCGTCGCCCGGATCACCGAAGCCCGGGGACAGCTGTCGCCCACGTCGTTCTCCGTGGATCGCAGCCGGATGGCCTACACGTTCGAGGACTTCGACACACCTGCTGATGTGTGGGTAGGCGGGACCGACGGCTCCGGAGCCCGCCGCCTCACGGAGGCGAATCCGTGGATCCAGGACGAGATCGCCCTGGCGCGCAGCGAGGTGGTCCACTGGAAAAGCAGGGACGGCCTCGATGTGGAGGGCCTCCTCGTGCTGCCGGCGGGCTACGAGTCGGGCAGGCTACCGTTCCTGCTCAACATCCACGGGGGTCCGGCGGGGGTCTTCACCAACTCGTTCTCGAGTCGATACCACGTCTGGGCCGGGCTCGGCTGGGCGCAGCTGCTTCCGAACGTGCGCGGCAGCTCCGGCTATTCGGACGAGCTCCTGCGCGGCAACATGGCCGACATCGGCGGCGGGGATTTCGACGATCTGATGACGGGCGTAGACTACGTGGTCCAACGAGGCCTGGCCCACCCCGACTCGATGGCCGTGAGGGGGTGGAGCTACGGAGGGATCCTCGGCGGCTGGACGGTGACCCAGACGGATCGGTTCAAGGCCGCCTCGCTCGGCGCCATGGTCTCGGACTGGACCTCGGAGTACGGGCCGGGCTTCAACCACGACGTCCGGCTGTGGTACATCGGTGGGACGCCCTGGGAGAACCGGGAAGAATGGCGGCAGAAGTCGGCGCTGACCCACGTGGCGAACGTCACGACGCCGACGCTGCTTCTCCACGGCATGAACGACCGGACCGACACAGAGCCGCAGAGCATGATGTTCTTCCAGGCGCTCAAGGACCAGGGCAAGGAGGTCCGTTACCTGCGCTTTCCCAGGGAGCCGCACGGGTTCCGTGAGCCGCGTCACCAACGGATCCGCGACGTCGAGGAGATCCGCTGGATCCAGAGGTACGTCCGGGGTATCGATTGGAAGCCCTGGGAGCGCCCCAGCGGCGAGGCCAAGGACACGAAGGTCATCTCGTAGGGAGCCGACATGGACGCGCTTGCAACGCTGGGCGGTGGCTGCTTCTGGTGCCTCGAGGCCGTTTTCGAACGGGTGGAGGGGGTCCTCGGTGTCCGGTCCGGCTACGCCGGGGGCGATCGCCCCGATCCGTCCTATCAAGAGGTGTGCTCCGGTCGCACGGGTCACGCGGAAGTGGTGCAGCTCCGGTTCGATCCGGCGGTGATCTCGTATCGGGACCTCCTCGAGATCTTCTTCGCGATCCACGACCCCACGACGCCCGACCGGCAGGGGGCCGACGTGGGCACGCAGTATCGGTCGGTGATCTTCACCCACGACGACGGTCAGGCCGATACCGCCCGGGACCTGATCCGCGATCTGGAGGCCGACGGGACCTGGGACGCCCCTGTGGTGACCGAGGTGGTTCCGCTCGATGTCTTTTACGAGGCCGAGGCGTACCACCAGGAGTACTACCGCAGGAACCCGAGCCAGCCCTACTGCCAGGTCGTGGTGGCTCCCAAGGTGGCCAAGCTGCGCCAGCGCTTTGCGCACCGGCTGCGGGCGAGCGCGGTCTAGCCCACTTCGCTCAGCCCGTGGGCGGTTCGTCCAGGAGGGCTTCGATCTCCTCGATGCGCATGGCGGCCTCGGGGAAGCCCACCAGCATGCCGCCGCCCGGCTCGACGAGACGATAGAGCGCCGCCGCCTTGGCCAAGCTGTCCTGGGCGTCCAGCGCCTTCTCTTCCGCCAAGGCCTGGAGCCCGTCCAGGTAGAGCACCTCCGCCATCATCCAACACCGACTCGGCTCGACCTCTCCCGTGGGGGCGACGGCGAGCGCCAGCGTCTCCAGAGAGAGGCCCTTGAGGAGATCCAGGTCGAAGCCTGCGCGCGAACCCACGTCGCGCAGGGCCTCCCGGGCCTCGTCCGCAGAGATCGAGCGCGAGACGATCCTCTTTCGCAGGGCGATCAGCACGGCACCGATCTGCTCGATCAGCCGAAGGATATAGTCGCGCTGCACGGCCAACTCCGGGTTCCGGGTACCCCAACCTGCCCCCTGAACGGCGATCGGTGCAACCGACGGTGGCGGCATCGCGGAGAATCGGTCAGATTCGGCCGGCCGCCGCGGTGACGGTCCGCATCTTGCAGGCATAAATTCGACCGCCCGAGTCGATGTCGGGTTATCCGCAATGGCGAGGCTGATCGTCGATTCATCGTCGGGGGACATGCGCTGATCCCCTGGTGACGGGAGCAGAGGGGGGACTTACTATGTACCGTCGGATGCTCTTGCACTGAAGCGCGACACCCTTCACCTCATTTGGAGGTTTCCGTCCATGCCCAAGCCCCCGGGCGACCTTGTGGTCAAGTGGCGTAATCTGGCAGAAGAGGGCTATCTCTACGCGGAGATCGCGAGGATGTACCCCCAGTTCTCCGTGGATCAGGTGCGCCACTATTGCCTGGGCCATACCGGTCGTCGGATCGCCGGCCCAGTGCAACGCGTCGATCGTTGGTACGGGTCGAACGTGTGGCTGCGGGGCGCCAACTCGCCTCACGCCGAGCTCACCGAGTCACAGGCCAGGAAGGTCCTGGACGACTGGGACGAGGAAGCCGACCGCTGGAAGACCCCCGGCGCGGAGTGGGCGCGCAAGCTGGGTGTCTCTCCTTCCACGATCTACATGCTGAGGCGAGGGGAGACCTGGTCGTTCCTGGATCATCCGAACCAGGGACGCAAGCCCAAGAAGCGTCGGCGCAAGCGCTGAGGGCACCCTCGCCCGTCACGGGGAGGCGTTCCGGGTCACCTTCGGCCCGGAACGCCCCGATCCCCCGGCGGCTGCGCTGGACCGGTCGCACACCGTCCCGCTAATCTGACGGCTGCCAGTCTCCAAAGACCCCCGTTTTCAGGAGCGTGCCGTGGCCGTCCCTGCGTCCCGTTTCGCGGTCGCTCCGCTCGCGCTCGCCCTGGTGTGCTGCACCGACGCCCGCGAGCCCGCGGATCTGTTGCTCACGGGGGGCTCCATTCTGGACGGCGGGGGAAGCCCGGCGGTCGTCGCGGACCTCGCGGTGACGGGTGAGCGGATCTCCTTCCTGGGGGACGCATCCGCGTCCGGCATCACCGCGCTGGATACCCTGAACGTGACCGGGCTCGTGGTGACCCCGGGCTTCGTCGACATGCACTCCCACGCCGAGCTGGACGAAGCCTACGGTCGTCCTGGAATGGCGTTCCTCTACCAGGGAATCACCACCGTGGCCCTCGGAGTCGATGGCGCCGGGGACGACCGGGTGGCGGACCACATGTCGTCCTGGGCCGCGAACGGTATCGGCCTGAACGCCTTCCTCTACGTCGGCCACGGCACGGCTAGGAGCGCGGTGATGGGAATGGACGACCGATCTCCGTCACCCGAAGAGATGGAGCAGATGAAGGCGTACGTGCGCCGCGCGATGGAGGAAGGCGCGCAGGGCCTCTCCTCCGGGCTCTTCTACCTTCCGGGGAATTACGCCCAGACCGAGGAGGTGATCGAGCTCAACCGGGTGGCGGCCGCGTACTCCGGCGCGATCTACGACACGCATGACCGCGACCTGGGAGCGGCATATCCGTCGTTCGGGTACCTGAATTCGGTCGCCGAGGGGATCAGGATCGGCGAAGAGGGCGGCACGAAGGTCATCTTCAGTCACTTCAATCCCCAGGGTGCGGGGAACTTCGGGCGAGCGCCCGAAGGGGCCGCGCTCATCGAGGCTGCTCAGGCCCGAGGCGTGGACGTCAGGGCAGCTCAGCACGTCTACACGGCCACCCAGTCCAACCTGCGGTCGTACACCATTCCCGGATGGGCCGTCGCCGGAGGGGATACGGCGATGGTCCGGCGCTTCGACGATCGGGACACGGTCCGCATCATCGACACGCAGACGCGCGAGATGCTGGAGATCCGGGGCGGCGCGGACAAGCTTCTCTTCGCGGACCCACGTCCGGAACTGAACGGACACACCCTGGCGGAGGTGGCGGAGGCATGGGGCCTTCCCGCCCCGGCGTCGGCGCGCCGTATCCTGCGCGAGGGGAACGCCGCGGTGATGAACCTCGACCTGTACGATGCGGAGAACACCCGCTATCTGGCGCAGAAGCCATGGATGATGACATGCACGGACGGCCGCGATCCGGGCCCGGGCCAGAACGTCACGCATCCGCGGGTCTTCGGCGCGTTCGCGAAGAAGCTGCGTGACTACGTTCTCGACGAGCCCGTGTTGACGCTGCCCTTTGCGGTGCGCTCGATGACCGGGCTCGCCGCCGACTTCCTCGGGTGGCAGGAGCGCGGATACCTGCGTGAGGGGGCCTACGCCGACATCACCGTGCTCGATATGGCCCGGGTGCGCGACATGGCGACCTACGAGGAGCCCCAACAGTACGCCGAAGGCGTCGTCCACGTGCTCGTGAACGGGGTTCTGGCCATCCACGACGGGGTGGCCACGGAGGCCCTGGCCGGAAAGCCCCTGTTGCGGGGGGGAGCGGTCTTCGCCGGGCTTCCCTAGGCGCCGAGGGTCCGGTTGCCCTCAGCCGGTCGGCGGCGCGTCTCCCTCCGAGGACTCGTGGACGCGGTCCAGGCGGGGAGGGGGGGCGGTCGTCTGCAGCGACCCGCCCAGGAGCTGCTCCTGGAACTCGAGGCGGGCGTCCATGTTCTGGACCTGGCGCGCCAGGTCGGACATCTCCATCCGCAGCAGGTCGACCTCACGGCCGCCGAAGGAGGCGCTTGCCGTCGGTCCCCCCAGGTCACCGCCGATCTTACGCACGACCCACTGCGCCATCAGCGTCCCGGCGGCACCGATGGCGCCGCCGCTGACGAAGACCGCGGCGATCCCGACCCAGAACTCAGGACCCACGGAGCGTCCCGCGGCGCGTCGGACGGGCTGAGCGTGCGCAGGTCTCCAGCGGACGTCCTCGGAGGAGGTGGGTTGGACGGGGTCTCTGGCTACCTGACGACCCGCCGGTCCCGTTGGTTTCGTGCCCTCGCATCGCGGTCCCGGGATCAGCCGGGCGATTCACTGCGACGGATCTCCAGGATGTGTGCCCGCGCCTGGTCGGCCTTGGCCAGGTTCCCCGAAGTGCGGGCGGCGGCAGCCAGACCTTCGAGGGACTTCACCCGGAGAGGGGTCCGTGCAAGGGACGCTTCGAAGGCCTCGACCGCCTCGGCGGCGCGGCCTGCCTCGAGCAGCGCCTCGCCGAGCATCTCGTGCGGCGGCTTCACGCTGGCGGGAGGACCGTACTCGAACGGGAGTGACTGCTCGATCGCGGCTGCGTCGCGGAGGGTCCCGATCGCGTCGTCAAGGCGCCCGGCCTCGAGGGCCTCGAGCGCCGCGAGCTCCATCTGCTGGATGCGCGCGCGGGGAGCGCTCTCCTCGAGAGCGCCGGTCACGGAACGGTACGCCTCGAGCGCTCGTTGCCGCCGCGCCGCGTCGCCTCGCTTCAACGCCGCGTACGCGGTCACGAACGCATCGGTGAGTCGGGCCTGAGGTGTCCCGAGCTCGGCGGTCAGTCGGTCCGCCGCCGTCCAGTCTTCGGTGTCGAGGACGTGCCGTGCCCTCATGCCGGCGAAGTACCCCTCCTCGGATGCCGAGCCTCCGGTGCGCACACGCTCCAGGCATTCGGCCATCCCGCGCTCGGCGTCGGACAGCCGTCCCTGCTGGAGCCAGCCGTAGTGGAGCCAGGAGGTGTAGTGGCCGCAGACGTTGGCCGGGCGTCCCAGCTCCGCCTCCCGGCGGTTCTGTACATCGCGGGCGCGCACGTTGGCCGCGACCACGTCGTCCCACATGCCCATCGCGATGAAGATGTGCGAGGTCATGTGCTGCGCGTGTCCCGCATCCGGCGCGATAGCGGCGTAGGCTCGGGCGGCTTCGAGGCCGAGAGGAGCGTGCACGGGATCGTCGAACGAATGGATCAGGTAGTGGACCGCGCCCGGGTGCTTCGGGTTCGCAGCGAACACGGGCCCGGCCTCGGCGGCGGCTCTCATGTAGGTCGTGAAGTCCCGCTCGCCGTCCCTGCTCCCCAGGATCGACAACGCATGGAAGGCTCGAGCCTCCAGATCGTCGGGGAAGCGGTCGGCCAGGCGCCCCATGGCTTCCATGTAGGCCTGATCTCGCTGGGCCTTGTCGCCCGGACCGTAGAGCGCGTCCACCGCCTCCATGTACAGGCGCTCGCGCTCGGTCGGGGCCCGCTCGGCGCGCCCCCCGGGCGTGGGCGCGTAACGGTCGAGGGCGTCCAGTGCGGCCTGACGGTCCTGTTGTCGCCACAGGGGGTGGTTGTATGTCATGGCTTCGCCCCAGTACGCCATGGCGAAGTCGGGATCGCGGCCCTGGGCGTCCCGGAAGGCGGTGGCTGCGTCCTCGTACTCGAAGGAGTGCAGCAAGAGGACCCCCCGGGCGAAGGCCGCCCGCGCCTCCGGGGCCCCGGAGGTCGGGAAGTCGATGCGGCCCAGCCGCAGCTCCTGGGACGCGGCGACAACCGGAGCGCGCAGGTGAGGAACGGAAGAAGACGCTCTAGGCTGGGCATGGGAGGCTCCCGTGGCGCTCGTGAAGGGGTGCGCAAGACGAATCCAGTAAGGCCGCGGGGCCCGGGTCGCAAGCCGCTGGACGGGTTCTCACCTGGCGCGGCGACATGCCGCGGGTTTCCTTGGGTATGTCCGAGCCGAGGCTGGCCCGGCGTGAAGAGAGGGCCACGAGAGCTCCAGCACGGGAGGCGGCGTGCGCTTGCACGTGGGGACCAGCGGATTCGCATACAAGGAGTGGAAGGGTCCGTTCTACCCGGAGGACCTGGCCGCCGGTGACATGCTGCGCTACTACGGCGAGCGGCTGAACACGGTCGAGATCAACAACACGTTCTACCGGATGCCTACGGTCTCCGTCCTCGAGGCGTGGGCGGAACAGGTTCCTGAGACGTTCCGCTTCTCGATCAAGGCCTCGCAGAAGATCACGCATCGCCGACGTCTGAAGGGCGCCGAGGAGGAGACCGACTATCTGGTGCGCACGGTACGCATCCTGGGACCGCGTCTCGGGGTGCTCCTATTCCAGCTTCCACCCAACCTCAAGAAGGACGTGGAGCGGCTGAGCGCGTTCCTCGAGACCGTTCCCCGCGACATCCCCGCGGCCTTCGAGTTCCGTCACGAGACGTGGATGGACGAAGAGGTGTACGACGCCCTCAGGGCACACGGGGCAGCGCTCTGCTGTGCCGACACCGAAGAGGGCGAGGAGGACGCGCCTTTGATCTCCACCACCTCGTGGGGCTACCTCCGGCTGCGGCGCCCCGCCTACGAGCGGACGGACCTGGAGCGTTGGGGGGCACGCATCGGCGCGCAGCTCTGGGAGCGCGCGTTCGTGTTCTTCAAGCACGAGGACGAGGGGGCGGGTCCGAAGATGGCCGCGCAGTTCTATTCGCTGTGCGACGACTCATAGGATCAGTCAATCGGGTAGCTCGTGGCTGTCCTTCCCTGGTCCCCACATGGTCCCCATCTAACGCTGGTTCGGCCACAATCGGATGGCCGGTGCCCCCAAGCGAACGGGGCACCGGGCAGAGTCCGGCACCCCGATAGCCTACGCGGCAGATATCGAACCACCAACGAACGACTCCCTCTTCCGGCTCAACCTAGTGAATCTGGATGTTGCCGTCTTCAATAGGATTGAGCATGTGCCAGGGTTGGTTTGCGCAGAAGCCTTCCGCGGTCCCCGGGATCAAGGTCTGCGCGAAAGAAACGCTGTCCGGCTTTGCCTTGATACCCTCCCCATTGTCCGCAACCACCATGGCAACGTCGTATCCGATCGGCACAATGACTTCGTTGTCAGACCAGGTGATCGTCCCTCCCAACCAGGCGCGCGCGCCGCCCTCAACCGCGGATACCGACATACACACGATCGTGCCGTGTGCTGTGACATTCTGGTTGCGGTTGTGGATCTCCCACTGCCCCGTCGTGCCACCGTACAACTTCTCCAGGGCGGTGAAGGCGAACGTCCGAAGCTCGGGTTCCACGTAACTATCGTCGCGGAAGTGACCACTACCCGTGGCCTTCTCGGTCAGACCTACGGCCACGGCGTCGCATCCAGCGAATGGGACGCCGGCCACTGTGGCGCCCGTGACACAAGCGGCGTTGTCACCTGGCCCGATTCCAGCCTCCCTCTGGCGGTAGTGGGACACGAGATCGTTGTAGCCGTCCCTATTCACGTCCTGAAGGTGGTCGGCATTGTTCGCCGGAGGGGCTCCGGCCGGCCCGAACGCGAGCGTCGTCACGTCCACGTCGGTGACATCGAAATCGTCGCGCCCCAGGATTGCCACAGGCACCACGGCGTTGCTCCTCGGGTTGATCGCGTTGGGGTCGCTCCCTGGCTTGATGTCGATATCGACCTCGACACCACAGTTGATTCGATAGCTCCAGCGAGCGGAAAAGAAGGGACCGTTCCAGATCGGCGGTCCGTTCCAGTAGTGTGTGAGGCCGGTACCGCTGCTTGAGATCGGCAGAATCAGCCCTCCCGCCGCCGCGTTGTCGAACACGATGAAGAAGTCGGTCGCGGCGGGGAGGTTCACCGTGGGAGAAATGTCGGCGCTGTATACGGCGTGCGTTGTTCCCACGCTCACTGTCCCGCTGCCGAGGTGCGCCGCCGGAGCCAGGTTCCCGGTGCCTGCCCGGCTCCAGATCGAGACCGCAACGTCGTGCGGCGTTGTGCGGGCAGCCATATACAGATCAACGCTGGAAATCGTGCGGGCCTGCCCTCCCGTGTTGGAGAGTATGGCGAAGTTCGCGGGCGCCCCCCGGAACCCGGCCGATGTGAGGTCGAAGTTGGCCTGGAGACATGCTGCCCCCGCGGCGCTCGTGGGTGAGATCGAGTAGTGCGGACCTCGGGTGGGGGCCTGGCCCGGCTGGAGAACGGAGAGCCCGTCGGCCCGGACGCCTTCCGCACTGAGCGGGCCAGCCTTCACCGGCGGAAGTTCCGTGGGTGAATCACTACACGCGGCGAACAAGGCGAGGGCGGGAAGCAGCGCGAAGCGCTTCGTCAGGACCTGCACCCCGTGGTAGCTTGTCCTTGATCGGTGAGCCGCTCGGATTTCGTCTCGACGACCTGGCTCGCCCTTGGCCGACTTCCGTGGCCAGCGAGCTACGAATGGCTCCATGAGAAGATTCCCGGCCTTGATGCCGGGCGCTCGGGCCCGGCCCGGCAGGCACCCCGAAGAATGGCGGAACGGACGCATGGCGGCCTCCAACGCTCGGGTGAAATGACCCAGACGCGCGCTGGAAGGCTGAAGGCCACGGGCCGAACCGGTATCGGCACGCAAGAGGGAGGGTCGCTTCGAGCCTCCGACGCGCGTCGTCCATCCAGTCGAGAGGTTACGGGCGCGCTGGATCCGTGGCTCTACGCATCATGACGTAGATGCTATCCTGTCGCTGCGTAGCCGCCTCCGGGCGGTCATTCTGACCGGGCAGCGCCTTGGTGAGGCGCCTTATGTCGAGCGGGTCGCTGACGCTAGGCTAGCATTGCGACCCACGCGGGGGGCAGCACCCGGGTCGATGGCCGGCGCTCCCGGCGTCTCTCAGGCTGAGATCGAGGTCTACCGACGACAGGTCACCGCAACCCCGCCGCGGTCTCGTCGCGCTCCACCTGAACCCGCTGGGCCTCGATGTCGGTCTTGATCCGCTCGATCAACGCCCGGAAGCGGGCGTCGCCCCGGAGCGCGTCGTACACCGGATCGAGCTCGAGCACAGGATACTGGCGAAGCCCCCGCTCGTAGGCGGCTTCGAGCGCCGTGATCGCGTCGTCGATCTCCCCCCGGAGCGCATGGACCTGGGCGACCCGCCATGAATCGTCGTACGAGTCCCGGCCCGCGGCGTCCGGTCCGGTATGCGTCGCCAGGACGCGCGCAAGCAACGACCCGGCCTCCTGGCGCTTCCCTTCCCGGAGGTCCACGAACGCCAGCGCGATCTGGGCGTCGGTTGGCAGGCCTAGGCCGCCGCTCCAAATCGGAGCCATGTCGAGCGCCTGGAAGGCATGACGTCTCGATGCGTCCAGGTCCCCAGCGAGGCGCGCGTAGATGGCGGCAGCCGCATGCACCCGTGGGCTCGACGGGCTGGCCCGGGACAAAGCGCCTACGAGATCGAGGGCCTCCTGCACGTCACCCATGCTCGCCCGAATGAAGGCGCGGCGGTAGCCTGCGCTCGCCTCCGGCGCTCCGGCCTGCAGGGCTCGATCCACGAAGGTCTCGGCCAGCTCGTACTCGCCGAGCATGGCATATGCGGTTGCTATGTTGTCGAGGCCGGCGAGCTGGGACGGCGCCAGACGCAGACAACGGTTCATCCACTCCAGCCCCTCGGCGATTTCGCCCTTGACCACATGGGCGATACCGACGTTGCCGACGGCATCTGCGTTGTTCGGACCCAGGCGGACGGCTTCCAGGCTGGCCTCCAACGACGGCCCCCACGAGCCCCCGAGGAGGTGCGCGAGCCCCAACGCCTTCCATCCCTCGCCGAGGTCGGGATCGACGTCGACGGCCTTCCGGCTCCACGCCAACGCCGAGTCGACCCATTCTCCTGGCAACGCGTACCGCACCCCCCTCTGGGAGAAGGCATCGGCGAGACCCGCCATGGCGAGCGCATAGCCCGGGTCCAGCGCGAGCGCACGCTGGTACAGGCGGAAAGCCTCCTCGTTCGCGTCCGGCGTGTAGCGCAGGTACTCGGCGCGTCCACGCAGGTAGAGCTCGTAGGCTTCCAGGTTGTCCGTCGGAGCGGCCTCGATCCTGCGCTCTTCTTCCGGGGTGAACGTGGCCCGAAGGGCGTTGGCGACCTGCCGAACGATGTCCGTCTGCACGGCGAAGACGTTGGAGACGGTGAGCGCCCGGTTGTAGGTCTCGGCCCACAGATGGGTGTTGGTCTGCGCGTCGATGAGCTGAACGTTGATGCGCACCTGGTCGCCGGCCCTCTGCACGCCACCCTCGATGATGGCGGACACCCCCAGCTCACGTCCGATCTCGGGGATGGTCTTGTCCGTGTCCTCGTACCGCATGACCGAGGTCCGGGCGATGACGTGCACGCCGTTGATCTTCGAAAGCTGCGTCAGCAGATCGTCGTGGATGCCCGTGGCGAAGAAGCTCGCGTCCTCGCCACCGGCGCTGACGGTGTTGAACGGCAGGACCGCGATGAACGGCCGAGTGTCCGCCGGCTCCGCATCGCCCCGCGTGACCCCCGTGGTCCCCCGGGAGCCCAGGACGAGCCAGCCGGCGGCGACCACGCCCCACAACGCGAAGGCCAGCACACCCCCGCCGATCGCGTTCCGCCACGTGAGCAGCGCCGGCGCCTGCGCGGGGGCGGAGACGCCCGAAGCCTCCTTGGATCGCTCACCGGTGGGCGTCGTCCCGATGCCTTCCTGCACGAACGCCGTCGCCAGGACGATGGGAAGGCCGATGAGGATGAGAACGACTGCGAACTGGGGAAACCACAGGGGCATCCCCAGGCTCTCGGTGAGCGTCTGCACCACCTGGACCACGAACCAGCTGCCCACGACGTAGATCCCCAGCACCTGCCATAGGGATCGGCGGTGGATCTCGTGGATGAGGCGCCGGAGGCCGTCCAAGTCCAGACTCCTACCATGTGGCGGGCGAGGAACTGTTGCGACGACCCGTCAAGGTAGGACCGGGCGCCCCCCGCTACCATCCTTTCCGGTAGGGGACGAGCCCTGTTTCGGGCGGCACGCTCTCGCGCTCGCCCCTCAGGTGTTGAACGAGATCCCCTGCGCCAGCGGCAGCTCGGTGCTCCAGTTCACGGTGTTCGTCTGGCGGCGCATGTACGCCTTCCACGCATCCGAGCCGGACTCGCGGCCGCCTCCGGTCTCCTTCTCACCGCCGAAGGCGCCGCCGATCTCCGCACCGCTGGTTCCGATGTTCACGTTCGCGATCCCGCAGTCCGAGCCGCGGTGCGACAGGAAGTACTCGGCCTCGCGCACGTGCTCGGTGAAGATCGACGAGGAGAGCCCCTGAGGCACCCCGTTGTGCAGTCTCATGGCCTCGTCCATCTCGGCCACCGCCGCCGCGGGGGCGGAGTCCTTGCCGCCGTACTCGATGAGGTACAGGATCGGCGCGAACGTTTCCTCTTGCACGATGTCGAAGTCGTTTCGCGCGGCGGCGATGCAGGGTGTGACGTACTGCCCGCCGGGGTAGGCGTCTCCCTCGAGCAGCTCTCCACCGTACAGAATCTCCCCACCCTCCTCGACGACGCGCTTGCGCGCCGACATGAGGTCCGACACGGCCTGCCGGTTCACCACCGGCCCCATCAGGGTCCTCGGATCGAGGGGGTTCCCGATCGGGATGGTCTGGTAGGCCGCGACCAGACGTCGCACCAGCTCGTCACGGATCGAGGCGTGGACGATGATCCGCCGTGTGCTGGTGCACCGCTGGCCGGCGGTGCCGACCGCCCCGAACAGGATCGCGGGGAGCACCAGATCCATGTTGGCGTGGGGGGTCACGATGATCGCGTTGTTCCCTCCCAGCTCGAGGATCGTCCGGCCGAGCCGACGCCCGACCACCTCGGCCACCCGGCGCCCGACGGGCGTGCTGCCCGTGGCGGACACGAGTGGGATCCGGGTGTCGTGCAGCAGGCGGTCGCCCACCGTCGAGCCCTTGCCCACGACCAGGGAGAAGACCGCCGGGTCGACGCCGTTCTCTCTGCAGACCTGTTCGGCGATCCGGGTCACGGCGATCGCCGTGAGCGGCGTCTGGGATGCGGGCTTCCAAAGCGTCGCGTCCCCGCACACCGCCGCGAGCGCCGCGTTCCAGCTCCATACGGCCACCGGGAAGTTGAACGCGCTGATCACGCCCACGACCCCGAGCGGGTGCCACTGCTCGCGCATGTGGTGGTCCGGCCGCTCGGACTGCATCGTCAGCCCGTACAGCTGGCGCGACAGTCCCACGGCGAAGTCGCAGATGTCGATCATCTCCTGCACCTCGCCCCGACCCTCGGCCAGGATCTTCCCCATCTCGAGGGTCACGAGTGCGCCCAGGTCGTCCTGGTGCTCACGCAGCCGATTCCCGAGCTGTCGAACGAGGTCGCCGCGCTTGGGCGCGGG
>QJYK01000325.1 GCA_003248075.1 Gemmatimonadota bacterium
CATCGCCTTCACGATCGCCAGGCCGCGGCGCCTGCCGGCAGCGACCTCTTCGGGCGTCCGGTCGTTGCGCACGCTCCCGTAGACGGCTCGCACCGGCCACGGCGCGCGGGCGAATCCGGGCTGGAAGCTCTCGATGGGCGTCCGCCAGGAGCGTGACAGGAGCTCGTTCCAGGATCGGGTCGGATCGATCACCGCGCCCCGCGCGGCTAGGAGCTGGATCACGCGCCGGACCTCGGCGTCGGCGGGGTCTCCGGAGACGGCCTGGTGGGCGACCTGGTCCATGCCCATGCCCACTGCCTGCTCGAGGGTCAGGCTCCGGGGGATGTGGCCGGTCACCGTCATGCCCAGACGGTGTGCGCGGTCGATGATCGCCTGTACGACGTCCGGCTCCAGCAGGCTGTAGAGCTTGATCTGATCGAAGCCGGCATCGTGGTAGCGGTCCACCACGGCGATGCCCTCCTCTGGCGTATTCGCCCAGGTATCGCCGAACGCGGCAGGGCCTCCACCGTCGACGAGCCCGGCGAGCAGCAGCTGCGGGCCGATGCCGCGTCCGTCCCGGAGCGCGTCACGGAACGCCGTGAGGAACTCCATCTCGCCGCCCATGTCGCGAGCCGTGGTGACGCCCGCTGCCAGGAGGGCCGGCCCGAACTCGATCTGGGCGAGGTGACCGTGCATGTCCCAGAGTCCGGGTACGACCGTGCGCCCCGAGACGTCGAACGTGCGCACACCCTGCGGAACCTCCACCATCGCACTCGGAGCCGCAGCCGCGATCGACCCTTCGCGGACCAGGATGGTCGCATCGGACACCGGGTTCGTCCCCGTTCCGTCGACGAGGGTCGCACCCGTGATGGCGAAGGTGCCGTCGGCGACGGGTGGAAGCGAGTCGGCCATGGCGGCCAGGTCCGCCATGCGATCGCGGACGGCGATGCGTTGGAGCTCGGGCAGCAGGTCGGCGAGGTCCTCGCGCACGCCCTCGAAGGGCAGCATGCTCGCACGGGACAACGCAGCGGCGAAGTCGCCCGACTCGTCCAGCCACAGCGCCTCCCGTCCCCAGGCCACGCCGTCG
Organism: Gemmatimonadota bacterium; assembly: GCA_003248075.1. GTDB lineage: Bacteria > Gemmatimonadota > Gemmatimonadetes > Longimicrobiales > Gaopeijiaceae > SZUA-318. The sequence goes on from QJYK01000325.1 coordinate 1,067, forward strand.
ACGGAATAGCGTCGAAGGTGCACGGTGCGTCCGCCGGCTCGGAGCGTGTCGGCCCCTCTGTACCCGATGGAGACCGTGGCAGTGGGCTCCCCCGGAACCGTCGTGATCCTCGCGGGCCGCCCCAACCGCTCCCACCGGTGCACGAGGAGCGCCTGCACCATGAAGGGCGCATAACCGTGAACGGTGAAGAAGGGGTCGTCGACGGCCACGGTCACGCTGTCGCCGGCCGTGCGGACGTGCGCGGTCCCGTCGACAATTGCGACGACGTCGTCCAGGGACGTGAAGCGATACGTCTTTCCGGCGCTTCGGAAATGAAGCGGCCTCAACGCGTCCGTCAGCGCCAGGCTCGACTCGAGGGTCACCTCGCCGCCGCGGTCGACGAAGCGGAACGTGTCCGCGAGGACGAGAGAGTCGCCCTGGCGCCGGAGCGTGTACGTCTCGGTGCCGATGCCGTGCGCGAGGTAGTGAAGACGGATCTGCCCGCTGCCGAGGGGGACCGTCGGCATCGGGAGCTCCGACGCGTCCGGCCCGGCGCAGGCGAACAGGGACGCGAGGGGGACGAGCACGGCAGCGCGGGCAGTGAGCATGGACGGGAAGGGTAGGGGTGGTCGCCGCCCGCGACCAGCCGCCTGCTCCGCTATCGTCTTGGGCGCCGGGTCATTCCTCGCGCAGTGCCACCGTGGGGTCGAGCCTCGCGGCCCGGCGGGCCGGTAGGTAGTTCGCCAGCGCCGCCACCCCGAAGAGCACGCCGATCACACCGAGGTAGACCACGGGCTCGCGGGGGCTCACGTCGACCAGGATACCGGCCACGAGGCCTCCGACGGCCATGCTCGCCAGGACGCCCACGCCTGCTCCGGCCGCCACCAGGGTCATCCCCTGGCGCACGACCTGCGCCATGACCTGGCCGTGTTGTGCGCCGACGGCCATCCGGACACTGATCTCCCGTGAGCGCTGGCCCACGGAATACGAGATCACCCCGTACAGACCGGCGACCGCGAGGAGGAGCGCCACCGCGGAGAACGTCCCGATCAGCCAGGACGTCGCTCGACGGGTCCAGAGGGAACGATCCATCGCCTCGGACATCGTGCGCACCGAGTACAGCGGAAGCTCGGGGTCCAGCTCCGACGTGACGCGGCGAGCGGTGCTGACCGCGTCCGCGTCCGAGCCCGCGAAGCGAAGTGCGACCTGGAAGGTGGCGCGGGGGAGCTGGCGCAAGGGCTGATACACCCCAGGGCGCATTGGCTCGTCCACCCCGTAGTGCCTCACGTCACGCGTGACCCCGATCACTGTGATCCATGCTTCGTCGCTGTCGGGCATGCCCGTGCCGACGGCGACGCGCCGCCCCAGGGCGCTCTCGGCGCCGCCCAGTCGCGTACGTGCGAAGGTCTCGTTCACGATGATCACGTCGTCACCATCGTCGCGACCGTCGAAGTCGTCGAAGACCCGGCCGGCGAGCAGTTGGACGCCCATCGTCTGGAAGTACCCCGGCGAGACGGCGCGATTGAGCACGACGGGGTTGGGTTCCCCTTCCGCGGGCGGGGGGTCGCCCTCCACGACGAAGAAGTATCCCATGTGGCCCGAGAGGGGGAGAATGGTGGCGAGCGTGGCGCTCTCCACTCCCGGCGTGGCCCTCAACTTCTCCAGATAGGTGTCCTGGAAGGCGAGGCGGGCATCCGCGTCGGGATACCGCGCCGCGGGGAGAGCCAGGGCAAAGCCTGTCGTGCCCTCGACCTGGAAGCCGGGATCGACACGTCCCAGCCGCCAGACGTCCAGTGCGCTGAGGCCACCCACGACCAGGAGGACGAGGGCGAGAGCCACCTCGCCGGCGACCAGGAGACCCAGGCCCCGTCGTCGGGCAATGGAAGCGGTCGCACGACCTCCCGTGGCGAGGGCGGTGTCTCTCGCACTCCGCAGCGCGGGCGTGAGGCCGAACACCAGGGTGGCACCCGCGGTGAGGCCCAGGATGAACCCGAGGAAGCGGAGATCCAGATCGAACGTTACCCATGCCGGGAAGCGGTCGCGCATGGCGACGACCAGCGCGCCGGACCCCCACATGCCGAGCCCGCTGCCCGCAGCGGCACCCAAGAGCGCGAGCAGCGCGCTCTCCGTCAGGAGCTGTCTGACGAGCCGGGACCGGGGAGCGCCCAGGGCCCGGCGAACCGACATCTCCGGTGCCCGCGTCAGAGAGCGTGCCAGCATGAGGCCGGCGATGTTGGCGCAGGCGATGAGGAGCACGATCCCGACGGCTGCCAGGAGGAGCCCCGACCCGAGTCGGAACTCTCCGAGATAGCGGTCCCGTAGCGGCGAGATCACCGGTGACGTCGTTTCGTTTACCGACCGGGTCTCGATCATCCCGCGGTGCACAGATGTCAGATCGGCCAATGCCTGCTCGATCGTCGCTTCCGGGGTGAGCCGCCCGAGCCCCGTCAGGTACCAGCCGCTCCCCTGCTCGGGGTTTTCCTGGAGCGGTACCCATACCTGTGCTTCCGACACGAAGCGGGCCTCGGGTGGAAGCACGCCCACGATCTCAAACGCGCGGCCGTTGAGCGAGATGCTGCGCCCGAGAACCTCCGGCTCCCGGGCGAACCGCTCCGCCCAGAAGCCCTCGGTCAGGAGTGCGACGTCCGGTCCATCCGGCACGTCTTCCTCCGCCGTGTAGAAGCGCCCCAGGACCGGTTCGATGCCCAGGACCTGTGCGAGGTCGTGCGACGATTGCACGACGGTGATACGCTCGGAGGGGCCCTCGCCCCCGAAGTTGGCACCGGACTCCGAGTAGACCGCCATGCTCGCGAACGTGCGGTTGGAGCGGCGCCACTCCACGAAGTCCGGATAGGCGACGCCCACATACTCGAGCTCCCAGGCGGGAGCCGTCTCGTCGAGGTCCATCAGGAGGTCCGCGTCCGTGAACGGAAGCGGGCGCAGGAACAGGCCGTCGAAGATCCGGAACATCGCCGTGTTCCCGGCGATGCCGACGCTCATGAGCAGGAAGATGAGCCCTGCATAGAGGGGGCGGCGCACCACCTGTCGCCATGCGTAGCGGACGTCGGCCAAGAAGTCGGACATCGGTTCACTCCGGGCGACCGCTGTCGCCGATTCGGTCCTCGCGGAGACGAGCGAGAGCCATTCGGCCATCGATCCCCGCAGCACGTCCACCACGACCCGCAGCCAGAACCCCAGGACGGTTCCCGACCGCTCGACCTGCCACGTCTCTCGGAGCTCGGAGAACATCCGTTCCATCTCGCTCCCCCGCTTCGCCAGAAAGGACGGGGGGAAGAGACGTAAAAGTGTCCGGTAGACCCATCGCGCTGATCGACGGCTCATGTCACAGCAGCTCCGCCTCGGCCGCACGCACCCAACGAGCCAGCAGCTCGGTTTCCTGTCGGAGGCGGTCCCGACCCGCGTCCGTGAGCGCGTAGTACAGCCTCCGCTCGTCGGTGGGCTCCTCCGCGGGGGTCGGCACGGTCTCGATGAGCCCTTCGTCCTCCAGCGTTCCGAGCGACCGGTACAGCATGGCCGGCCAAAGCCGCATCTGATCATCCGTCTGTGCGAGCACAGCCCGCTGGATGGCGTAGCCATGAAGCGGCTGAGCGGCCAGGGCCAGCAGGATCTGGAACCACTGCGGCTTCAGGGGACTCGGGATCATCTCGGCCTCCGGAGGCTCGGTCGCGCGATATCGCTACCATGTGAGACTGGTATCACATGATATCAAATAAGCCGTGGGGGTCAAGGGAGGGAGAAGGTGGCATGATGGGGCTCGGGTGGGCGCGGCACGGGACCATGAATGGGCGCGGCGGCGGGTCCTTCGGCGGCAGTGCGACGGGGCCCGTGTGATCGCTGTCCGCGCGGCGTGATTCCGTCGGGGTCGGGAAGAGATCAGCCGGGCGACACCCGCGACCGCCAGACGGGTCGCCACCCCTCCCCGTCCGGGGTCTCGTGCGCCCAGATGACCGAGCCGTCCTCGTTCCTCGCGATCCGGAAGCGGTCGGGGGTGGAGCCCTCCCGGTCGATCCTTTCGTAGAGCACGAGCTCGCTTTCGGCCGAGGTGGCCGTGGATCCTTCGTCTGCTGAGTAGAACATGCGGACCCGGGTGCTCGCTCCAGACGTGAGCGTGGTCAGCTCGTATCGTTCGACGAAGGTGTTCCAGGTGAGGAGCGAGAAGGCGAAGGCTCGCTCTGGATCACCGGTGCTTCCGGCAAAGGTCATGACGGCGCAGCCGTCGAGGAGCTTGTGCTCCGTGATCACCACGCTGCCCGAGCCACCCGCTTCGATCTGGCCCGTCATTCGGCCGGACAAGAACTCGTAGGTCCGGAACTCGGGATCACCGCATCGGGTGCCGCGTGGAACTACGGACGTAGTCGACATCATTTGGGATGCCCTGACTCCGGTCCGCGGATGTCTCGTGGATCAGCCTGTCCTTCGATAGCTCCTGCCGAGCCCGGCTACGTTTTGCCGTTTCGGCGCCTCGCGGCGCGGCGGCCGGGATGTCGGGCGAGGCACTCGTACCCCTGCGCCACAAGCGTCCGTGCGCCGAGGCACCCTTCTCGCCTGCGCGACACACACCCGGAATACGCCTTGCCGCTTGCCGTCTGTCCGACGAGCGACGACCCATCCGGACGGGCCTGAGGTGAGCCCCTCGTGCAGCCCCAGAAAAGAGTGACCGTGGCTCCGACCGTCACGAATGCTCCGGTAGGATCCCGAGTGCGACTCGAGCGCCGTTCCGTGGCGGCGAGCGTCGCCGCGCTCGCCTTGATCGCCTGTGGAGACAGCCCGGCGCGACCTCCCGAAGAGAGCCTTTCCCTGGCTGTGGTCGGCCCGGCGAGCGTCGCCGCCGAGGTGGCCAGCGAGCTGCCGCTCACGGTCCGCGTGTCGGGGGATGGGGAGCCGCGTGGGGGCGTGGCGGTGACGTGGACCGTCGTCCAGGGCGGCGGCCAGATCACCTCTGCAGATGCCTTCAGCGACGTGACGGGCCACGCGCGCGCGGTTTGGCTCCTCGGGCCCCATGTGGGGGTCCAGCGTGCGTCGGCGAGCATCGATGCGCGCGGGACGACGCTGCAGGCCGAGCTCGCTGCCGACGCACACGCCGGGCCCACGGCCGCGATGACCCTGGTGGCGGACAGCGCGTTGATCAGCGCGCATCGCGAAACTCTGCTCCTGGTCCCCACGTTCGGGGACGCCTGGGGCAACGCTTCGGAGGCCGTGCCGGTGACATGGACGTCCTCGGACACGGCGGTCGCGACCGTCAGTCCAGCCGGCCTCGTGACCGGCCGCGACGCCGGGGCCGCCTTCGTCCGGGGCTCGGGAGGTGCTTGGGCCGACTCCCTGCTCGTGACCGTGTCGCTGCGGGGCGCCATCACGGTGACGTTCGACGACGGATGGAGGACGACCTTCACCCAGGCATTTCCTGTCTTCCGCGAGTTCGGCATCGTCGCCAACGTCGGCCTCAACCCGTCTACGGTCACCTGGACGGGCTATCTGCACCTGGCCGACCTGAAATCCCTGCACGAGGCCGGGTGGTCGATCGTCAGCCATACCATGACGCACGCCCACCTTCCCGACCTCACCAACGAGGAGCTGGATTACGAGCTCCGCGCCTCCAAGGAGTTCCTCGACGCGCAGGGGTTCCGTGGCACTGACGTGCTGATCGTCCCGTATCACGACTGGGGCGCTCGCGAGCGGAGCGC
>QJYK01000010.1 GCA_003248075.1 Gemmatimonadota bacterium
GCGACGGGCCCGGACGAGGGTGGACACGGGAGGGGAATCGGAATGGCGATGAACCACTGGAGGAACGATCTGTCACTGGCGCTTCGCTCGCTGAAGCGTGCGCCGGGCTTCACCGCGATCGCGGTTGTCACGCTGGCGGTGGCGATCGGCGCGAATGCCGGGATCTTCAGCGTGGTCGAAACCGTGCTGCTCAGGCCCCTGCCGTACCCCGACGCCGATCGGCTGGTGCGCATCGCCGCGTCCGCCCCGGGCACCGACTTCCCGGACGAGTTCGGCGTGTCCATGGAGTTCTACGTCCACTACGGCGAGGAGTCCGACCTCCTCGAGTCGGTGGCGACATACAACTGGTTCACCAACACGATGCGCGTGGGCGACCGCACGGAGCGTGTGCCCCTGTCCGCGCCCTCGCTCAGCCTCTTCGCGACGCTCAGCGTCACCCCGATGCTCGGTCGCCTCCCGACGGCTGAGGACGAGGGGATGGCCGCCGTGCTCAGCCATGCCGCGTGGGTCTCCTGGTTCGGAGCCGACCCCGAAGTCATCGGACAGTCCTACTACATGGCCGGCACGAGCCGAACCGTGGTCGGCGTCATGCCGCCGGGCTTCTGGTTCCCCAACGAGCAGGTCCTCGCGTGGATCCCGTTCTTGCCGCGCACGGAAAACCTCACCCCCGGACGCTTCGGGGTGGGCATGGTCGGCCGTGTGGCGCCGGGCACGACCCAGGTGGCGCTCGTCGCCGAGCTGACGCGCCTGGCGCTCCAGCTCCCCGAGCGCTTCGGGGGCTCCGCTCGCTATGCCGATCTCATCCAGGCACACCGTCCGGTCGTCCGCTCGCTGGATGAAGAGCTTCTGGGGGACGTGAAGGGTCCACTCTGGGTCCTTCTCGGCTCCGTCGGCATCGTGCTGCTCATCGCGTGCGCGAACGTGGCGAACCTCTTCATCGTGCGCGGAGAGCGTCGCCAGCAGGATCTCGCGGTCCGCAAGGCGCTGGGCGCCGGGCGCGCGGAGCTGATCCGCGCCCAGATGGCGGAGGCGGTCCTGATCGCGGTGATGGCTGGAGCGCTGGCAGTCGCGCTCGCTTGGCTGACCGTCCCGCTCTTCGTGCGCGCGGCGCCGGACGACGTGCCCCGTCTGGCGCAGGCCGGCATCACGCCCGCGACGCTCCTCTTCACCGGGACCGTCTCGTTGCTTGCCGCGCTCCTTTCCGGTCTCCTTCCGGCGCTTCGGGCTTCGACGCCGAGCCTGGCGCGGCTACGTGACGCCGGACGCGGCTCCACGCGCCGACGCCACTGGGCACGGGACGGCCTCGTGGTCGGGCAGACGGCGCTCGCGCTGGTCCTCCTGATCGGCTCCGGTCTCCTGGTGCGCAGCTTCAGCGCGCTCCGAAACGTCGATCCCGGCTACGACACCGAGAACATCTTCACCTTCCAGATCGCGCCCGAGCGTACCGACCTGGTGGACGGCCCGACCTGGGCGGCCTTCCACATGGATTTCGCGGATCGCATCCGCGCGCTTCCGGGGGTCGAGTCGGTCGGCATCGTCGAGAACGTGCCCCTCAACGAGGGCGTCGGAAGCAGTCGCTACGTGACGGAGGAAACCGCCGCAGACGCGGAGGGCGGCGCGCTGGTCTACGCGACCTTCGCGGGGGAGGACTACTTCTCCACGATGGGCATCGCGGTGCTCCAGGGCCGGGCCTTCCGCAGGGCCGACCACATCTCGGACCTCGGGCACGTGCTCGTGAGCAGGTCGGCCGCAGACCTGCTGTGGCCGGGCGGGGACCCTGTCGGCCGCCGCTTGATGCAGCCCCAGAACGAGGTCTGGTGGACGGTCGTCGGTGTCGTGGAGGACGTCCTGCAGTATGGGTTCCGAGACGATCCGCTGCCCATGATCTACTACCCCATGGTGGGGCAGAACCCTGGCGACTATTCGCTCTCGTCACCCGCGTACGTGCCCTCCCAGGAGGACAATCACCAGCGCATCGAATTCATAACCCATCGCCCGGTTCGAGACCCCAGCCTTGAACTCAGAAGCGAGCAGGATTC
>QJYK01000216.1 GCA_003248075.1 Gemmatimonadota bacterium
GTACTCCCCCCGAACCACCTGCCCGGTAGCCGCGCGGATCGCCCGGATCTGCGCACGGTCCATCTCCAGCCTGGCGCCGCCCGACGTGACGATCACGACTCGGTCGCCCTCGGAACCGTCCGCGATGCGGGCGTAGAGTACGGACCCGTCCACGAGCTCGACGGCGTACAGGGTGTCGCTCGGCGTCGGTACGACGGGTGCCTCCTGAGAGGCCGCTGGGCTTCCGATGATGGACCGGAGCACCAGGAGGATCGGGAGCAAGCGGGCAACGACGTGTCGGGGCGACTGCGGGGACATGGCGGTCTCGGGCGGAGGTCATCGGTACGGCCTCAACCTGCCCTGGCCGCCGGACAGCGACCATACGCCTTTCTACGTAGGGCACCTGGAGACGGCGTACCGCCGTCTCTACTTCCCGCCGACGCCGGCCGAGAGCGGTGTCGGTAGCCCACCGTCGAGCTCGAGGTACACGCGGCGGACGGCGATGGGCCCCTGGCTCGCGCGGAGCGACCAGTGCTCCAGCTCGCCGAAGTCCGCTGCAGTCACCGCTTCGTCCACGCTGAGGCCGGCGTCGTGCAACCGGCGCCCTTCGGCGATGACCCCCTGCAGGGCCCGACGGTAGGCCTCGAGCTCCTCCGCCAGGATCGTCGGGGTCTCCACGAAGCCGTGGCCCGGCACGTAGACCTCCACGTCCATGGCTTGTGCGCGCTCGATCATCGTCACCCACTCCGACGGATAGGCCGACCGCATCGCCGGGAAAACGCGATTGAGATAGGTCTCGCTCATGAAGAGCACCCGTTCGCGGGGTAGGTACACCACGAGATCTCCACCCGTGTGCGCTCGCCCCAGGTGGAGAATCCGGACCTCGCGTCCGCCCAGCGTCAGCACCTCACGGTCCGATACTTCGTGCGTGGGCACGACCACTCCGACCGCTCCCTCGCGCCTCGAGGCCTCCCGTAGCGTCTGGGCCGAGGTCGGGTGTGCCAGAAAGGCCGCGCCGGCGGGGAAGGAGACGTTGCCGCCCGTGTGGTCTCCGTGGTCGGAGCAGATCACGACGTGCGTGATGGGACGGTCCGTGATGCCGGCGATCGTCTCGATCAAACGGCGCGTCTCGTCCGGGCTTCCCTGCCCGTCGGCGACCAATACCCCCTCCTGGGTGACCACGAAGAGGCTCACGGTGGTGAAACGCTCGTCGCCGGCGGAGCGGAGGGCCTCGTACGTGTACACGCCGTCCGCGACCTCCTGTACCCGGGGGAAGTCCGACTCGGTGAAGCCGCGCGCGATGGGGTCGGCGGTGCGCGGAACGTCGGTGGACGGCGACGAGCGTGGCGGGGTGTCGGAGGGCTGGTCGTCCGGAGCAGCGCACGCAGAGATCGCCACGGCCAGCGCGAGGGGGCGGAGGAGGGTCGTCGCGGTCATGGCTGAATCTGCGGCTCGAGGGATCTCCCGGCCGGATCGCCCCAAGGGCGTCCGCGCGCTAGAATGGCCGACCGGACCTGCATCGGGAGCGACACAATGAGAAGCCCGGCCCTGATTGTCACGACCACCGTCATGGCGGCGGGTTTCGCCGCCGGCCTTCAGGCGCAGGAGCGGACCCTCCAGGAGGAGCTGAATACGCCTCGGCCCATCGACGGGTACGACTCGGTGTGGCTCGAAGAGCTCACCTGGATGGAGGTCCGCGACGCCCTCGCCGCCGGAACGACGACCGCGATCATCGCGACCGGCGGCATCGAGCAGAACGGGCCCTACCTCGCTCTCGGCAAGCACAACTACGTGCTCCAAGGCGCGTGCGAGGGGATCGCCCGCGCCCTGGGCAACGCCCTGTGCGCGCCCCTGGTCAAGTTCGTGCCGGAGGGAGACATCGACGTGCCGTCGGGCCACATGCGGTATCCCGGCACGATCTCGCTCACGGAGGCGACGTTCGAGGCGATGCTCACCGACATCGCGTCCAGCCTGAAGCAGCACGGCTTCACGGACGTGGTGCTCATCGGGGACAGCGGCGGCAACCAGACCGGTATGGCGAACGT
>QJYK01000103.1 GCA_003248075.1 Gemmatimonadota bacterium
GCTCCCCGAAGCGCGGTGAGCACGCTCCCGTCGCGCTTCGGCGACGGGAACAGATTCCAGCTGTTCACCACGCCGATCAGGTCGTAGGCCGGCAGCACGAGCAGGTATTGCTCGCCGAAGCCCAGGCCCGCCCACACTTCGACCCCACCGGTGTCCAGCCGCCACCACTGATAACCGTACCCCCATCCCTGGGCGTTGCCGGTCTCGGCCTGGCGCGCCGTCGCCGCCGTTACCCACCCGTCGGGGACGATGCGCCGATCCCTCCAAACTCCGTCGCGCAGGTAGAGGAGCCCGATGCGCGCCAGGTCCTCCGCCTCCAGATAGAGCCCTCCCTCGGTGTCCGGGTACGCCCGGGGCGTCCGCTTCCAGTAGTAGTCGTCAATGCCCAACGGCCCGAACACGTGCTCCTCGGCGTACTCGTCGATCCAGCGTCCGGTCGCCTTCCGGACCACACCGGACATGAGGTGGGACCCGCCGGAGCTGTAGGCCCACTTCTCCCCGGGCGCCGCATCCATGGGTTGGTTCAGCGTGAACTGGATCCAATCGCTGCTCCGCTCCAGCTGAAGTGTCGTGTTCGTCTCGTCGAGCGGGCGGTCCTGCTCGTGCCACTCGATGCCCGAGCGCATGGTGAGCAGGTCGGCCAGCGTCGCCCGGCGCAGGCGTGGGTCGACGCCTGAAAGGTCGTAGTCACCGAAGAAGGAAAGGAGCGGCGCATCCACTCCTGGGATCGCGCCGTGGAGGATCGCGGCGGCCAGGACCGTGGCCGAGACGGACTTGGTCACCGACTGGAGGGAATGGACGTCCCGCCCGCGGTAGAATGGATGGATGTCCGGATGCAGGTAGTTGTAGTCGTTCACGCTGTCCGGACTCGGGCAGGCGTCGATCCCGCAGCCGAGGGGACTCGTCTGCTCGCGCGAGAGCGCGCGGTAGTCATTGGAGTACCGCTCGCTTCGAACCAGGCGTCCGTGACGGACGACCACCAGCCGGTCGATCCACCCGAAGCGACCCGCGAGGATGTCCCGATTCAGCTCCTCGAGCGGTGCGGGGTCGAGGCCCTCGGCCTCGGGTGTGGAGCGGGCCCACTCCGTTGCGGGCCAGGAGAGGGTGTCCGTGGTCGACTGCCGCGGAGTCCCGGCGTCCGTCTGAGCGCAGGTTACAAGCGCCGCGAGGCCGACGACGGCAGTGGCGGCTGCAGGGCTGCGAAGCGCGGGCATCGTGCCTCCTGTCCGAGGTCGTCGCCCACCATCGGCGGTTCGGGCCCGCTGGGCAAGGAGCGGTCCGGGACGCCGCCGTGGTCAGTCCCTTCCTGCGGGATCCCGAGTCGGGGCTGCGGGTCCCGCCGCCGAGTCGAACCACGCGGGACAGGTCCTCCGCAGCAGCTCCCCGTCGGCGGGGTGGAGCACCGAAGGCCCCGACATCGGTACACCGAGCTCGAACCGCTCGCTCATGATCGCTCCCTCGGCGCTCGTATGGCCCAGGCCCAGCGCATGCCCGAGCTCATGGGCGAGAACGCGTTCCAGATCCGACGTCCGGTCGAACCGGTACACGCGGATCTCCCGGTCCACCGCGACGATTCGCTCGCCTTCCGCCCGCACGGCTTCGGCGTAGCGCGCCGCCTCACCTTCGATGGCCCCGAAGCGCTCTCGGAAGTCCCGCAGCCGCTCCTCGCGCTCGCGCCCCAGCCGCTCGACCTCCTCCCGGGCTTCCACGGAGTCGGGGCTGCTCGCCTCGAGGGCCCCTCGTCGGGCGTCCAGGCTGTCGAGGGATGCCCGCAGTGCGCGCTCCTCGGCGCGGCGCGCGACGCCCTCCTCCTGCCTCGCGTCGTACGTGAAGCGGATCGGGAGGCCGAGAACGGTGTCCCTCGCGAACACGCGACGACCGGCCGCGGCCTCCCAGAGTGATCCGGCACCCTCCACAGCGGCCTCGGCGGCGACTCGGCCGATACCGAAGCGAGGGTCGATGCGTGCCACACGCCATGGAAGGGACGGTGGGCACGGCTGCTGTGACCCGTCGGACCTC
>QJYK01000185.1 GCA_003248075.1 Gemmatimonadota bacterium
GACGCGCGCGTCCTGGCCAGCGGTCTCGGGGCTCCCGCGCGCTATGCCCGGCTGCTCCTCGACTCGGGGGCGCGCATCGGCGGGGTGGTGCCGGTGGGAGCCGGTTTCGGCGAGCGGACTTCCTCACTCGAACGGAGGGTACGTGCCATGCTCGGTCTCGACCGTGCACGCGGATGGAAGGGCCCGATCGCGAGGCTCGCGCTCGTGGCGGTCGTCGCGATCGCCGCATGCAGCCTCGAGGTGAACATCAACACGGGCCGAGCGGACGACGAGCCAGCGGCAGCTTCCCCGGCGCCCCCGGTTCCTTCGGGCGGCATCGTGGTGCCCGAGGTCGATCGGGACGTCGCGGAGGCGCCAGCCTTGCCGAAGGAGCCTCCGCCGGTGCGCGCCGAGCTGTCGCGCGTCGAAACCGCCGTCCTGGAGCGGCGATTGGCCCGCGAGACCCAGGGGACCGAGCCGACGCCGCCCGCGCCACCCGCGGCCGGTGAGGGTCCTCAGCTGGAGGACGGTCCCACCTTCACGCCCTTCACCGTCGCTCCTTCGATCGTGAATCGCGAAGAGGTCATCGGCGCCATGCAGGCCGAGTATCCACCTCTCCTGCGGGGCGCGGGCATCGGCGGGACCGTGCGCATCTACTTCTTCATCGGCGACGACGGGGTGGTACGCAAACGTCTGCTCGACCAGGGCTCCGGGCACCCGGCCCTCGATGAGGCGGCGATGAGGGTGGCTGCGACCTATCGCTTCACGCCGGCGCTCAACCGGGGCGAGAAGGTCCCGGTGTGGGTGAGCTTCCCGATCACGTTCCAGGTGAACTGAGGGCCGACCCGGCGCCGCTTGACGGCGACCGGTCCGGGTGGCCTCTTGCGCCCTCGCGCCTCAGGCGCGAGGGCGCCTCTTCATTCACCCCATCCACCATGCGCGCGCTGGTCCCTGCTCTCCTGCTCATCGGCGTGCTCTGCCGCCCGGGCCCGGCGTGGCCGCAAGCGGTCGATCCCTCGCTCCTGGCGGCCATGCGGCCGAGGAGCATCGGGCCCGCAGGGATGAGCGGCCGGATCACCGTGGTCGAAGGCCTCCCCTCCGATCCCAACGTCCTGTGGGTCGGGTCGGCGACCGGCGGGGTGTGGAAGTCCCGGGACGGCGGCACCACGTTCGCGCCCGTTTTCGAGCACGAACGGGTCAGCAGCGTCGGGGCCATCGGCCTCGACCCCAACGCGCCCGACGTGGTCTGGGTGGGCACGGGCGAGGGCAACCCACGCAACAGCGCCGGCGTGGGGGCCGGTCTCTACAAGACCACCGACGGGGGCCGGAGTTGGCGGCTGATGGGGTTGGAACGGTCGGAGCGCATCCACCGGATCATCGTCGACCCGGAGGACTCCGATGTCGTTTGGGTGGGGGTGATGGGCCCGGCCTGGGCGGACGGTGAAGAGCGGGGCGTCTACAAGACCGTGGACGGAGGGACGACCTGGCGAAGGGTCCTCTGGGTCAACGAGCGCACAGGGGTGAGCGACCTCGTCATGGATCCCAGCAACCCGATGAAGCTCTTCGCCGGAACCTGGGAGTTCCGCCGCGAGCCCTGGTTCTTCACGTCCGGGGGGCCGGGATCGGGCCTCCACGTGAGCCACGACGGCGGAGAGACGTGGCGGCGGTACCAGGAGAGGGATGGTCTGCCCCAGGGTGAGCTGGGCCGCATCGGGATCGCGGTCTCACCCTCGAGCCCTTCAGTGGTGTACGCCCTGGTCGAGGCAGCTCAGAGCGCGCTGCTCCGCTCCGACGACGGGGGCGACAGCTGGCGGACGGTGAACTCCGGCGCAGGCGTCGCGAACCGCCCGTTCTACTACACCGACCTGCGTGTGGATCCCGGGAACGAGAATCGCCTCTACAGCCTGGCTTCCAGCGTGCAGGTCTCGGTGGACGGCGGCCGCTCCTTCGCCTCCGCGGGGACCGACGTCCACCCCGACGTACACGCCATGTGGATCGATCCCGCCGACGGCCGGCACGTGGCGGTGGGGACAGACGGCGGCGTGTGGCTCTCACTGGACCGGGCTTCCACCTGGCGTGTTCTCGACAACCTTCCGGTCGGCCAGTTCTACCACGTCTCGGTGGACGATGCCGTCCCGTTCAACGTGTACGGCGGAATGCAGGACAACGGCTCCTGGCGGGGGCCCTCCGACGTGTGGGAGGTCGGGGGCATCCGCGGCCATCATTGGAAGGAGATCGCTTTCGGCGATGGCTTCAACGCGCTGGTCGACCCTCGGGATCCGATCCATGGTTACGCGATGTCTCAGGGCGGGAACCTCGTGCGCTTCGACACGCGCACCGGCGAGCGCAAGAGCATCCGCCCCTGGGCGCCGGACACGACCGAGCTGCGCTTCAATTGGAATGCGGCGATCGCCCTGGACCCGTTCGATGTCGGTACGGTCTACTACGGCAGCCAGTTCGTTCACCGGAGCTCGGACCGCGGTCACACCTGGCAGATCATCAGTCCGGATCTCACCACGAACGACCCCCACAAGCAGCGACAGCGGGAGAGTGGGGGCCTGACCATCGACAACACGGGCGCCGAGAACCACACGACGCTGCTCACGATCGCCCCCAGCCCGGTCGTGCGGGACGCGATCTGGACCGGGTCGGATGACGGGCGGGTCCACCTCGCACGCGCGGGGGGTGGCACCTGGGACGATCTGACGACCCGCATCCGCGGCGTGCCCGAGGGGAGTTGGATTCCCCATATCGAGCCCTCGAAGCACGATTCCGCCACGGCCTACCTGGTCCTCGACGACCACCGACGCGGGAGCTGGGAGACGTACCTGTATCGTACGGAGAACTGGGGCCGTGACTGGGAGAACGTCGGGCGAGGGAGGGGGATCGACGGGTTCCTGCATACCCTGGAGGAGGACCCGATCACGCCCAACCTGCTCTTCGCGGGCGGTGAGCTGGGGCTCTTCGTGTCCCTCGACCGGGGGCGGCGCTGGTTCAAATGGGCGCACAGCTTCCCCACGGTGCCGGTCCGGTCCCTGGTCGTTCACCCCCGCGACCACGACCTCGTGATCGGGACGCACGGGCGTGCCCTCTGGGTGTTGGACGACATCCGGCCGCTCGAGGAGCTGGCCAGGAGCCCGGGGCTCCAGGCGGACACGGTGCATCTCTTCGAGCCACCCGTGGCCTACGTGCGGGGCAACGCGGCGGCCGATGGGGCCCATTTCGTTGGAGACGCCCTGTTCCGGGGGGAGATGCGTGCGCCGGGTGCGCTCCTGACCTGGTGGGTCGGAATCGAAGACGCGGAACCCGCGGAGGTCTCCGTCTTCGACCTCCAGGGGCGGTTGGTGAGGGCTCTGACGGGCCCGGCGGAGCACGGGCTCAACCGGATCACGTGGGACCTGCGCGAGAATCGGCCCGAGGGGCTCAGCTCCGGCCCGGAAGCGCCGCAGGTGCTCCCCGGCTCCTACCTGGTCCGCGTGAGGGTGGGGGGCACCTGGTCGGAGCGGCCCCTCGACGTGTCTCCCGATCCTCGGGTGGACGTTCCGACCGCCGAGCGAGAGGAGAAGATCCAGGCGCTTCGGGAAGCGCTTGAGCTCGAGGCCCGCATCGCAGCCGTGAGGCGAACGGCCCAGCAGGTACGCGACGGACTGGATCGCGTGGTCGAGTTGACGAGGAACGGGCAGGATGCGCGAGCCTCCGAGCTGCGCGCGGCAGCGGCCACGCTTCGCGCCGGCCTCTCGGATGCGGCGTCCACCGAGGCGATCGACCGGTACCGCCGCGGCGTCTCGTCGCTCTCCAGCTCGTACGATCGGCCCACGGAGGGCCAGCGCCTGGACCTGCGTCGCATGAGGGAGGCCGTCGAGGTGCTGGAGGCGCGCTTCGACGCCTTCCTGGCCTCCGAGGTGGCCGGGTTCAGGAGACGCCTCGATGCGTCCGAGATCGAGCTGTTCCCGGAGCTACGGACCTCCGGCCGTTGACCGACGCCCGGGTGGCCGGCGTCCCTTCGCGTCCGTACTCTGTGGACGCAGGCCCTTCCACGGCGAACGTCCTCCGAACCCGGTTCACGCCGCGAGATCCCCGATGAAGCCCAGGACCGTCGCAGTCGCCGTCGCTCTGTTGTCGTCTTTCGCCTCGCTGGTCCAGGGGCAACAGGCTCCCGGGCGCTTCGACGATATGCGCGCTCGCTCGATCGGGCCCGCCGGCATGAGCGGGCGGGTGGCCGCCGTGGACGTGGTCCTGCGAGACCGCAACATCGTGTTCGTCGGCGGAGCGACGGGCGGCCTCTTCCGCTCTCGGGACGGGGGGCTCACATGGGAGCCCGTCTTCGATGGACAGCCCGCGCTCGGCATCGGCGCGGTTGCCGTGTTCCAGGCCAACCCCGACATCGTCTGGGCGGGTACAGGGGAGGGAAACCCGCGCAACAGCGCCGGCGTCGGTCGGGGGCTCTTCAAGTCGCTGGACGGTGGAACCACATGGCGTCGGGTGGGCCTCGAGGGCTCGGAGCGCATCCATCGGATCGTCCCGCATCCCCGGGACCCGGACATCGTCTACGTCGCCGCGCTCGGCCCGGCCTGGTCCGATGGCCAGGAACGAGGCGTGTACCGCACGCGGGACGGTGGCGCCACCTGGGAGCGCGTCCTTTTCCGGAACGAGCGCACCGGCGCCGCCGACCTGATCATGGACCCGTCCAATCCCGACAGGCTGTTCGCGGCGATGTGGGAGTTCAGACGGGACCCCTGGTTCTTCACCTCGGGTGGCCCGGGCTCGGGGCTCTTCGTGACGTCCGACGGCGGCGATTCCTGGGAGCAGCTGGGCGCCGCCGACGGCCTGCCCGCCGGCGACCTCGGGCGCATCGGGCTCGGAATCAGCCCGTCCGACCCGGACGTGGTGTACGCGCTCGTGGAGGCGACCAAGAGCGCCCTGGTGCGCTCGGACGACGGGGGGCGGACGTGGCGCACGATCTCGGACCGGCCCGGGATCGCCCCGAGGCCGTTCTATTACGCAGACCTGCGCGTGGACCCGAAGAACGAGAACCGCATCTACTCCCTCCACTCTTCGATCCAGGTGTCCGAGGACCAGGGGCGCACCTGGAGCACCGTCGTGTCGAGTCAGGTCATCCACGGCGACGTGCACGAGCTCTGGATCGATCCCGACGATCCCCGTCGCATGATCATCGGCGAAGACGGTGGCATCGCGTTCACGTACGACCGAGGGGCCCATTGGCGCTTCGTGGAAAACCTCACACTGGCTCAGTTCTACCACGTGAGCGTCGACACGGAGACCCCGTTCAACGTCTATGGCGGTCTCCAGGACAACGGCTCCTGGTGGGGGCCCAGTGACGTCTGGGAGGGCCGCGGCATCCTGAACGCCCACTGGCGCCGCGTGGGCGGGGGCGACGGATTCAGCGTGCTCAACGACCCGACCGATCCCCGCTACGGGTACTCGATGTCCCAACAGGGGAGCCTCCAGAGGTTTGACAAGGTGAGCGGAGCGCGCTGGGACATCCAACCGGTCCACCCCGAGGGGATCCCGCTCCGCTTCAACTGGAACGCCGGGCTGGTCCTCGACCCGCACGACCCCGTGACCCTCTACCTGGGGTCACAGTTCGTGCACCGCACGCGCGACCATGGGGCGAGTTGGGAGATCGTGTCGCCGGACCTCACCACCGACGACCCCGACAAGCAACATCAGATGGAGAGCGGTGGCCTCACGCTGGACGCGACGGGGGCCGAAAACCACACGACCGTCATCACGATCGCGCCGAGCCCGGTCGAACGGGGCCTGATCTGGGTCGGGACCGACGACGGCAACGTGCAGATCACGCGGGACGAGGGATCGACGTGGACCAACGTGGTGCCCAACGTGCGGGGCGTGCCGCCGGGGACGTGGGTGCCGGACGTCGAGCCGTCGCATCACTCGGCGAGCCGGGCCTATCTGGTCTTCGACGACCACCGGCGGGGAAACTGGGAAACCTATCTGTACCGGACGGAGGACTACGGGAGAAGCTGGGCACGCATCGCGACGTCCGGAGTCGAGGGCTTCGCCCACGTCCTCGCGGAGGACCCTGCCTCGGAGAACCTGCTCTTCTTGGGGACGGAGTTCGGACTTTGGGTGAGCACGGACCGGGGAAGTAGTTGGAGTCGGTGGACTTCGGGAATCCCAGCCGTGCCGGTGCGAGACGCCCTCGTCCATCCCCGGGATGGCGACCTGGTCGTGGCCACGCACGGCAGGGGCATGTACGTCCTGGACGACGTCCGCCCGTTGCGGGCGCTGGCGGACGGCGTGGTGAACCCGGACGCCGGCCCGACGATGGTCGTCCCGCCCGCTGCCCTGGAGGTTGAGATCGCCGAAGCGATCGGGTACCGATCGACGGGCCACGCCATGCAGCAAGGCGAGACGCGGCCCTACGGCGCGCTCCTCTCCTTCTGGAGCGCCGGGGCCGGCGAGGCGCGACTCGAGGTCACCGACGAGGAGGGCTCGTTGGTCTGGTCGCAGGGCGTGAACGGACACCGGGGTGTAAACCGGTTCGCTTGGGATCTCCGGCCCGGTGGAGACGCGGACGAGGCGCGCTTTCCTCGGAACGCGCCGGTGTTGCCGGGCCGCTTCACGGTCACGGTCGAGATGGGAGGTGCTCGGTCTTCGGTCCCACTCGAGGTCCGTCCGGATCCACGCGTGGACGTCTCCCGCGCGGATCTCGCCGCTCGGGGCGAGGCGCTGCGCGATTGGATGGGGATGAGCCAGACCCTGCGCGCGACCCGGGAGCGGCTCCAACGTACGCAGCAGGCGCTCCGCACGGTCCTGACGACCCTCCCGGGAGAGGCCAACCGGGCGTTGCGGGAACAGGGTGCGACGGTGCGGGACTCGGTCGACGAGGCCTTGCGTCGCCTCTTCGACGGCCCCGACTGCCAGGGGATCTGCGGCGGCGACGTCCCGGCGCAAACCGTCCGCCGGGCCGGCTCCGCCATCGCCGGGTTGCCCGGCGCGCCCACGCCCCTCGTGCGGCTCGAGATCCAGCAGGCGAGCGCCGCGCTGGACCGGATCCTGGCGGACGTGAACGCGCTGATGACGGGACAGGTGGCTCCGTTCCGCGACGCGCTTCGGGCCGCGGGCTATACGCCGCTTCCGGAGACGACGCCGATCCGGAGGAGCCGGTGATGCCGCGGCGGAGGTCCTGTCGTCGTGGCCGGGGGCAGCTTGTGCTGTGCGCCTGGTTGTTGGCCCCGGTGGCCGCGGGGGCGCAGGAGGGGCCGAAGCTCTTCATCTCGGTCGACATGGAAGGGATCGGCGGCGTAGGGACCGGAGCCATGACCTCTTCGAGCGGAAAGGACTACGGGACGGCACGGCGCCTCATGACCGACGAGATCAACGCGGTCGTGGCCGCGATCTTCGCACGAGGGCCTGCGCAGGTGGTCGTGAACGACTCCCACGGGGATCACCAGAACGTTCTGCACACCGAGCTCGATCCGCGCGTCACGTATATCCAGGGAGCCATCAAACCGCTCGGGATGGTGCAGGGGCTGGACGCGTCGTTCGACGGGGCGATGTTCATCGGTTATCACGCGAGGGCCGGCGATCCGAACGGCTTCCTGGCCCATACCGGCACGGGCTCGGTCAAGGGCTTGTGGCTCAACGACCATGAGGTCGGCGAGGCCGGCATGAACGCCGCCTTCGCCGGCATGCACGGTGTTCCGGTGATCCTGGTGTCCGGGGACTCGGCGTTCGTCGCCGAAGCTCACGGATTCCTGGACGCCGAGGCCGTCGTGACCAAGACGGCCGTCACCCCGTCGGCCGCCCGCCTCGAGCACCCGGAACGGGTGAGGGCGAAGCTGGGGGCCGCCGTGGGGACGGCCCTCGACCGACTCGCGCGCGGGGACATCCGAGCCTGGAGCGTCGGTGCCCCGGTGCGGATCCGGATGCGCTTCGACTCCACGACGCATGTCGAGATCCTCCAGTCCATCCCGGGCATGTCGAAGGAGGACGGCTTCACCGCGGCGTACACCGCGCGCGACGCCGACCAGGCGTACCGGCTCATCCGCCTCATGTACCGCTTCGTCCAGGAGTAGGAGAACCACCATGATGCGACAGGCCCTCCTGTGGGCTTCCACGAACCCGTTCATGTCGCAGCGCTTGCCCAGCTACGAGTTCGTGCGGAAGGCGACGCGACGCTTCATGCCCGGGGAGGAGCTGCAGGATGCCCTGGACGCCTCCGCCCGCTTCGGAGACGTGGGCATCGCGACCACCGTGACCCTCCTCGGGGAGAACGTCGAGACGGCCGCAGAAGCGGACGGGGTGCTGGATCACTACCTGGGCGCCCTGACCGCCATTCAGGAGCGCGGGGTCGACACCGAGATCTCGCTCAAGCTCACGTCGCTCGGACTCGACCAGGGGGTGGGGGAGACGCGCGCCCGGCTGGATCGACTGGTGGAGGCGGCCGGCGCGGCCACGGTCTGGGTGGACATGGAATACTCCGGGTACGTGGACCGGACGATCGAGGTGTTCCGGGGCGTACGCGAGCGACGCGAAAACGTAGGTCTGTGCCTCCAGTCGTATCTGAAACGCACCGAGAAGGACCTGAAGGACCTGCTTCCACTCGAGCCCGCGATACGCCTCGTCAAAGGCGCCTACGCCGAGCCCCCGAGCGTCGCCTTCGTGAAGAAGGCTCAGGTCGACCAGAGCTTCATTCGCCTGACCAGCACGCTCCTTCGAGCGCGGGCCGCCGGCAGGGCGGGTAGGCCGGTGATCGGCACGCACGACCCCCGCATGATCGGCGAGGCGAACCGCATGGCCCACGAGCTCCAGCTGGGCAAGGACCGCTACGAGATCGCCATGCTGTACGGGATCCAGAGCGCGGAACAGCAGCGACTGACGCGCACGGGCCATCGCGTTCGGGTCCTCATCTCCTACGGCAAGCATTGGTTCCCCTGGTACATGCGCCGGCTGGCCGAGCGGCCCGCCAACGTCTGGTTCGTCGTGAAGCAGCTCGTGGGATGACGCCGTGAGCGGGGCCGGGGGTGCACATCCCCGCGCGCGGGCGGGTGCCGAGCCCTTCGACCAGGACCCCCACCGCTGGAAAATGCTGTGGATGCTCTCCGCGGCCCTGCTCCTGGGCATGTCGGAATGGTTCACGGCGAGCGCGGTGGGCCCCGAGCTCCAGGTGCGCTGGGCGATCGATCCCGCCCACGTCGGATGGCTCACGACGGTCGTGCAGCTGGGCTTCGTCACAGGGACCGCCACGGCCGCGACCCTGAACCTCGCCGACGTGCTGCCGGTCCGGCACTACTTCGCCGCCAGCGCCGCGGGAGCCGCCCTCTCCAACGCGTTCCTCCTCCTGGCTCCGGGGTTCGCGCCGGCGCTGGGCGGCCGCTTTCTCACGGGTTTCTTCCTGGCGGGCGTCTATCCGCCCGGAATGAAGATGATCGCGACCTGGTTCCGGTCCGCCCGGGGATTGGCGATCGGGACTCTGGTCGGGGCGCTCACGGTGGGGAAGGCGCTCCCCTATCTCCTCAAGGCGGCCGGCGGCGCGTCTCTCGTCCCCGTGGTCGGAGGCGCCTCCTGCGCGGGCGTCCTGGGGGGAGCCCTCGTCTTCCTGACCTACCGCGAGGGGCCGTACGCGTTCGTGCGCCGGCCCTTCGACTGGGGTCGGGTGGGCCGAATTCTCCGGCACCGACCCACGATGCTGGCGACGGGGGGATACCTGGGCCACATGTGGGAGCTGTACGCGATGTGGACCTGGACGCCGGCACTCCTCCTGGCCGCCGCCGAGGCGAATGGCGGGCCCGCGCCCGGGATCGTCGAGCTCGCCGCGTTCGGAGCGATCGCCGCGGGTGGCCTGGGGTCCCTCTGGGGCGGTGTGGCCGCCGACCGCATCGGACGGCACCGCGTCGTGAACCTGGCGATGGCGGTCAGCGGGTCGTGCTCCCTGGGGATAGGGCTCCTCTACGGTGGCCCGTTCTGGCTCCTCGTGCTCGTCACCTGGATCTGGGGCTTCTTCGTCGTCGCGGACTCGGCCCAATTCAGCGCGCTGGTAACGGAGGTGGGTCCGCCCGACTCGGTCGGCACCGCGCTCACCCTCCAGACCTCGATGGGCTTCCTGCTCACCATCGTCACCATCCAGGCGGTCCCGACACTGGTCGGTCGCGCCGGTTGGCAGTGGGCATTTCCCGTCCTCGCTCTAGGGCCCGCCCTCGGGATCGGGAGCATCCGGCGTCTGGCGGCCGATGCCCGACGAGGGCCTTTGCGGGAGGCCGGGCCGGGCTGAGGACCCCCCCGGAGAAGTCCTCGGCGCACCCCGCATTCCAGGTTGTCCCGTCCCGACATTCTGGTGTCACGCGCGCCGGATCAGACTGATCCCCATGCGCACGCTCCCATGCACCTCGAGGCTGCGGCACCCGTCCCGTGGGGCTCCACGACGGAGCCACGCCACGGCGCTCCTGCTGTGCGTGACGGTCGGGGGTATCGGGCTCGCCGTCGTTCCCTCGGACCCCCTCGCCTCCAGCCGTTGGATGTACCGTGCCACGCTCCGGGCCCGGGGCGGATCCTTCGTGGCCGATCCCGGCGCACTGCTGCAGTCGGGTCCGACCGACTGCGGGCCAGCCGCGCTGGCCACCCTGCTCATCGCACTGGGCGGCGAACCACCTGACACAGATCGGATCAAGCGGCTCGCGGGCACGGGTGCACGGGGCACCACGTTCGCGGGGCTCTCCCGAGCGGCTCGCCTGCTCGGTGTGCCGAACCGACTGCACCGGTTGGATCCCGCCTTCCTGGCCGACCAGTCATCTCCCGTGATCGCATGGGTGGATCGAGGTCATTACGTCACGTTGGTCCCGGACTCCTCGGATACGGTCCTCGTGCGGGATCCGCTCGCCGGCTCCTACAAGATCACCGTCGCACGCCTCCGCGGCTTCTGGTCGGGAGAAGCGCTCGTTCCCGAGCCGAGGCCCGCTACGGGTCCGGCTCCGACCACCATCACCACATCGGGAGGCACCCCATGACGTCCACACTCGGTCGAGCGATCCCGTGGGTCGCTGTGCTCGCCGTCGCCGCACTCGCCACCGCCGGCGACCCGGCGAGCGCGTCTCTCTTCACCCTCCGCGGCGCAGGATGGGCCACGAGCATCGCCTGCCTGACCTGCCTGGCGGGCGGAGTCAGCCTGGGGCTCAGCGGCTGGGGCGCCGTCTCCGCCTTCGTCTGGTCACAGGGCTCCGCCTTGCTGGCCGCGTCGTGCATCGCCGTGTGCGCGGACGCGCTCGTCTGATGGGCGCCGTGACGCTCCGGCCCTCACGTATGGGCCGTCGGTCGTGGATCCTGGTTCTCGCCCTCCTCGCGATCCTGACGGCTCAGACAGTGGCCTTGATGTCCCGCCCGGCCCCCGCTCCCCCACCCCTGGCCGAGATCGCGGGAGGTGACTGGGGTTCGAAGCTCGCGTGCTTCGGATGCGCGTCCACGCTGGTCGCCGTGGGCGGGGGCTCGATCGGGGGCATCCTCGTCTACGCGACCCTGTTTCCGGAAGCGTACGGTGCATGCGCCTACGTGTGCGTGACGGCGTTCGCTTGAGCGCGCAGGAAGGGGGGAGGGGCGACGCCCCTCCCCCGAGGGACCGGTCGCGGCGCCTCGTGGCCGCCGCCGTGAGCGCTGCGGTCGTGGTCTCGTGCATCCTGGCCACCCTCGCCCCCGGTCGCGACCCGACCCCCCGCTTCCCGGCTCCGTTCCGGCCAGTGGCCGCTGTGGGGTACGACGCGCACGGGCGTGCTGTCGAGGTTCCTTCGGGGACCGATCGCCTCCTGATCTATGTGAGCGACCAGTGCCGGTACTGTCGAGACGAGCTGGCCGCGTGGGACGCGGTGATGCGCGTGACGAAGGGACACGGGTCGCCGACCGTCGTACTCTCTCCTGGCTCCGTGGCGACCGCGTCCTGGCTCCCCCCGGGACTTCGCGGATCGTGGATCCACGACCGTGACGGAGCGGCCGCGAGGGCTCTCGGCGTCCGAGGGGTTCCGTTCGTCGCCGTCGTCGGCCAGGACGGACGGGTCCTCGAAGCCTGGGCCGGCGTCACCCCACGACCCCGACTGGTTCCACTCCTCAGCCGGCTGAGCGGCGCGCCGGAGGTGCGGCCGTGATGGATGGGCCCCGAGTCCCCGTCGGCGGCGCCCGAGGCGGTGCCGGTCTGATGGACCGGATTGCCTCGCTCGTGTTGCCCAGGATCTCCGACCTCGGGGCCCCAGGGACCCTCCTCGCACCGGTCGTCATCGTGTCGTTGCTCTCCCTGCTGGCGTTGGCCGGCCTGGAGCCGGTGCTCGGCGCCGCTGCGGGCCAGGGAGAGGCCGTGGCCTCTGTGATGCGGTCCTCGGTGCGCCTCCTCGCGCTGCTGGCACCGGTATTCACGATGATCAGGGGGGGCGCGCTCAGCTGCGTCGCGTGGGCGGTGCTCGTCCTGATCGGCGCGGCGCCCCGGTTCCGCTGCGTGGCGAGCGCGGTGCTGTACGGCGAGGCGGTGCTGGCGCTCCAGGGCCTCTGGATCTCGCTCGTGCTCCAGGTGAGGGCGGCGGGCGGGACGCTGTCCCGGCACCAGCTGCACGTAGCCAGCGGGCTGGATGGCCTGGGGGTGCCGTCCAGCCCCGCGGTCGCGGCGCTGGTTCAGGGCCTGTCCGTGTTCCACCTGGTCTGGCTTCTGCTCCTCTGCCTCGCCTTCGCCCACGCGGCTACGACAACCCGGCTCCGCGGCGCGGTGGCCGCCTTGGCCGTGTGGTCGCTGGTCGTGGGCCTCACCGTGCTGCGCGCGGCCCTGGGCTGAGCGACGACGATGGTCGAGGTGACCGACCTGGCCGTGCGCTTCGAGGGTTTCACCCTCGGCCCCGTCAGCCTCACGCTGCGGGCGGGCGAACGTGTAGCGCTCGTGGGGCCCAACGGCGCGGGGAAGAGCACCACGCTCCGCGCGATCGCGGGTCGCCTACCCACCTACGACGGCAGCGTGAGGGTGTTCGGTACCGAGGCACGCGAGGGCCCGGTCGAGCTCAGGTCGCGCGTCGGGGTCGTGGGTGAGGAGCTGCTCGGCTTCGGGTGGATGACCGTGGCCGAGCACCTTCGCCTTCTGGCGAGCATCTATCCGACCTGGAACGAGGAGCGCGTCAGGTGGCTCACGGATCGCGCAGGCGTTCCCCGGGACACCAGGCTGGCGAATCTGTCGAAGGGGACGCGCGTGAAGACGTCGCTCGTGGCGGCGTTGGCCTTCGGGCCGGACCTGATCCTGCTCGACGAGCCGACGTCGGGAATCGACCCTGTGATGAGGGCCGAGATCGTCTCTCTCCTGGAGGCGTTCGCGCCTCGGGCGGGGGAGCGCGGCGTCCTGTTCTCGACGCACATCCTCGAGGACGTCGAGGCGCTGGCGGATCGGGTCATCCTGCTTCGCGACGGCCAGGTGCTCCGCGACGATCGCACCGACGACCTACGACGTCGGGGGCGGGGCCGGTCGCTTCCGGCGATCCTCGTCGACGCGCTCGAGCGTGCCTGATCGCGACCTGACCCGCCGTCGAGAACGATCGCCTCTGCTGGCCCTGGTGGGGGTGGAGATGAGGCGCGCGCTCCCCCAGGTCCGAAGCGGCGTCCTCCTGGCGTTGGGCGGGACCCTGCTGCTGCTCCTCGCGGGCACGACACGGAAGGACCTCCTCGCATTCCCATCCGGGGTCGTGGGCTTGAGCTTCGCGATGACGGTGGGGCTGAACGGGATGCGGGACCGCATGGACCACGGTCTGGAGTTCGTACAGTCGCTGCCCGTCCTGGCCAGCGAGGCAGCCATGGCGAGGCTGATCGCCTGCGCCCTCCTGACGCTCCCGGGCGCCCTCCTGACCACGACCGCGCTGATCCTGGTCCTTCCCGAGGCCCTCGGTCGGGCGCCTCCACCGGGCTGGCTCGTGGCCGTGGCCGTGGGTAGCTGGGCCGCCCTTTTCCTGGCGGGCGCGCTGCTCTGTGCGGCCCTCCTGCGCTACAGCCAGGCACAGCTCAGACTCGTGCCCCCATCGCTCGCCATCGCGATGGTGGCCTTGACCTCTCTGCCCGCCGGCTGGCTGCCGCAGGACCGTTGGCTCCTGGCTGTTCTTTCGGCCCCCTGGTTTCCCGTGGTCGCACCGATCGTCACCTGGACGCTCGGAGCGGCAACCGCGTGGCTTGCGCACCGCATGCTGGCGGTGGCGATCCGAGACTTCCGTCCCGCTCGCGACAAGATCGAGTGGTGAGGCGCCGCCCTTGACGCGCGCGGCGGTGCGCCACCGATTGGCGGCGCCTGTCCACCCGCGCGGGAGAGCGGATGCTACACATCGCGATCGCGGTCGGCCTGCTGACGGGGCTCACCGTCGGGCTGGCCGCCGCGAGCACGGGATCCCCCTTCCTGCTGGCATTGGCCGAAGCGTCCTCGCCGCTCGGGACCGCGTTCATGAACGCGATCCGGATGGTGGTCATACCGCTCGTGATGGCGGTGATCTTCTCGGGGGTGGCCAAGCTCGGAGATCCGCGGAAGCTCGGACGGCTCGGCGGCGTAACCCTGGCGTTCTTCTGGGGAACGGTCCTACCCGCGATCCTGATCGGGATGGGGGCAATGCGCGTCGGTCTCCAGTTCGCGCCCGTGGTGACGGCGCCGGACGTGGAGGCACAGACGGCCCCGGAACTTCCGGGCTTCGTGGAATTCCTCGTGAGCCTGATTCCGTCGAACCCGTTCGCGGCGGCCACCTCGGGTGCGCTCCTGCCTCTCATCGTGTTCACGGCCCTCCTGGCAGCTGCGGCGGGAACGCTCGAGACGGGTCCGCGAGAGCGGCTGCTCGATCTCGCCGACGCCGTCGGCGACGCCCTCATCCGCCTCGTCTACTGGATCCTGTGGACTGCGCCATTGGGGGTCTTCGGGCTGGCCGCGCCCGTGACCGCCCGCATGGGTTGGGACCTCATAGGCGGGCTCGCGGTCTTCATCCTGTCGGTGATCGTGGGCCTCGCAGTCTTCCTGGCGGTGGTCTATCTACCCTTGCTGAAGATGGTTGCCGGGATCGGCCCGATGCGGTTTCTGAAGGGGACCTTCGGGGGCGTCGCCGTCGCGTTCTCGACCACGTCGACGGTGGCGGCGCTTCCCGTGATGATCGAGGAGGCGGAGGCGAACCTGGGACTGTCGAGCACCGTCGCCACGCTGGTGCTCCCGTTGGGCGCGTCGATGTACCGGGCAGGGAGCGCGCTCTTCCAGGGGGCGGCGATCGTCTTCCTCGCCCATCTCTACGGCGTGCCCATCCCGCCCGCGGCTGTGGGAGGAGCGGTGCTGGCGACGTTCCTGGTCTCCCTGACCGTGGCACCGGTCCCGAGCTCTGGAGTGGTTACGTTGGCCCCGGCCCTGGACACCGTCGGCATTCCCCTGGGTGGTCTCGCGATCCTGCTCGGGGTGGACCGGATCCCGGACATGTTCCGTACGTCGATCAACGCCCTCGGCCAACTGACGACCGCAGTGCTCGTCGACCGCTGGATCGGCGGCTCACGGGCCCCCGAGGTACCGCCGAACTCGGCGCTTCGTCGGGCGGCAAACCCCTGACAGCAGGGGGCTCCCGGCTATCGGGTCCGGGCGAGCCCCGCGGTGCGGATCTTCCAGACCCCCAGGGTCAGGACCGGGACCACGTACACCGCGATGAGCGCCAGCGTCAACGTTCCATAGCCCTTGGCGATCAGGTCGATCAGGCCGAATCGGCTGATGAACGCGGCCAGAGCGAGGAGGCCCACGGCGACGGAGGGGCGCACCCATCGAGGCAGGTCCGCCGAGCGGTCGGACCATAGTCCCGCGATCCGCTCGTTGAAGGCGTGGATCAGCCCCGCCCCGGTTTCGATGAGGGTGCCGAACAGGACGACCTGGAACGCGACCTGGAACCACCGTGACCCGAGCACCTCGAGCAGGACGTTCGACGGGACGCGCGCGTCCAGAATCGCCGGGTACTGACCCACCGTGCACAGGAAGAAGAGCAGGCCCGGAATCATCGCCAACGGGCCGGTGAGGGCTCCCGCGACGAACGCCTCCTTCCGCCGCTCGTGTACCCGCAGGGTGGCGAGCACCGGCGGGATGACGGCCAGATTGTATCCCGCGTACGTCAACCCGGCCCAGAGCCAGCCCGAGCCCGGCGGCGCAGACGCCATGTGGGCGGACACGTCCCCGCCGAAGCGCCGAAGGCACCAGACGAAGAAGATCACGTAAAGTCCATAGAGGACGAAGGACCACGCGGCGAAGAACTTCTCGATCGTGGGCGTTCCGCCGAACACGAGGCCCGCCACGGCAAGGGTGATCCCCGCGACCCCCATCCAGTACGGGAGAAAGAAGGTCTCCTCCAGGATGGCCCCGGATGCTGCCGCGACCACCGCCAGGACGATGAGCAACAGCCCGACATAGCTCGCTTCGAAGAGCCACCATCCGCGCCCGAGGAGGTGCATGAAGAAGTGGCGATAGTCGAACGTGTGCCAGAGGCGGGCGAGCTCGAACGTCACCATGCACACCGCGCTGAACACCGCGGTGGTCACGCCGATGGCCAGCAGGCCGCCGAGGGGGCCCTGGGTCAAGAAGAACTCGACCAGCTCACGCCCGGTCCCATAGCCGCCCGCGATCACGACGGACTGGAAGACGAGCCCGGGCAGCAGGTAGCGGCGAAAGGCGTCGGATGAGATCATGCGCGCAAGCTACGCGGCGGTGAGCCTTCCATGCAAAGCCGCGCCTGAAGCTTCCTCGGTTCGTGGGGCGGTGAGCGCAGCGCTCAACGGCGGGTCCACACCAGGACGACCCCGCATGCGGCGTCGAGGCCCGAAAACCGGATGGGCACCCCGGCCTGGCTGGGGTAGACCTCGATGCCCGCGACGGCCTGCGGATCGACGAGGTTGTCGATCACGGCCGGCTCCGAGCCGCCGCGGTGGACCACCAGGCCGTCGATGACCACCATGGGGTAGCAGCTACCGTCGCCGGTCAGGGTCGTGTTCCGCCCGCCCCTGAGCATCACGGTTCGCTCGAGGGCGTTGTAGGGGGAGGAAACCAGGGACACGCCGGGCAGGCCGGTGAAGAGATCGGTCAGCCGCTCCGGGCGACGTCGCTCGATGATCTCGAGATCGATGAACTGACCCATCCCCTGGTCCCGGCGGTCGTAGAAGCCCTCGCGTTGCAGGGCGATCTCGCGGCGCTCGACGGTCACCTCGATGGGCTCGATCTCGATGGGGTCGCGGGCGAGGCGCACGCGAGCGTCGGACGTCTGCCCGGCGACGAACCCCACGGTGTCGGTGCGCGTCGCGTATCCCAGCGAGGAGAAACGGACCGGGTGACTCCCCGGCGGCACCCCTGACACCTCGAAGCGACCGTCGTCGTCCGTGATGCCGGCCAGATAGAAATCTGCGATCCGAACGTCCGCCCCCGCGACGGGGGTCCCGCTGTCGCCGTCGACGACCCGTCCCACGAAATAACCGGTGGCGACCACGTCGATGGGCGCCGACAACGGCCGGAGCGTGGTCACGAAAGAGCCCGCCCGAAGCACGGCAAACTGGCCCTCGGCACGCTGATAACCGGGCAGGCTCAGCGACAGGTCGTATGCGCCGACGGGGATCCCTCGGATCTCGAAGAGCCCGGTGGAGTCCGTGCGGATGTCGACTCCGAACAGCCCCAGGCGAACGGCCACGCCCTCGAGCGGGGCCCGGGTCACGGCGTCCAGCACGCGCCCCTGGATGCTCACTCGGGTGCTGTCCGGCATGGCCTGGCCGTGCGCCACGGCAGGGGTCAGGATGCCGACCAGGGCCGCGGCTATCGCACCAGCGATCGCGAGGCGGATCGACGGGGTCGAAGCTGCTCGGGTCATCGGGTCTCCGGTCCTGGGCGCCTGGGGAGCCACGCACAAGCATGGCGCCCCGGGTTGGGAGCGCCAGGGTAAGGCCGGGGCTCGCTCGGCTGCAACTTCTCCGGCCAGGCGGCCGGAGGGTGGTGCAGGGCCATCAAGCGGGTCCCGGGGCGACGCCGCGCGGGGTGACGCCCCGTTCGATGGCGCCGAGGGCAAGGTCCACCACCAGCGCCAGGAGCGCGGCCGGGATCGCGCCGGACAGGATCATGCGCGTGTCCGAGAGGGCGAGCCCCGCAACGATGGGATCGCCCAACCCACCGGCTCCGATGAATGCGGCGAGCGTGGCCGTCCCGACTCCGATCACGCCCGCGGTCCGGATCCCGGCCATGATGATGGGCCCGGCGAGCGGGAGTCGCACCTGGGTGAGCAGCTGCGCATCGCTCATGCCCAGGGCGCGGGCCGCCGACACGGCCACCGGGTCGGCATCCCGAACCCCGGTGAACGTGTTGCGCACGATCGGATAGAGCGAGTAGAGGAAGAGCGCCACGACCGCGGGCAGGACGCCGATGCCGATCAGTGGGATCATGAAGGCCAGCAGCGCGATCGAGGGAACGGTTTGGAGCAGCCCGATCACGCGGATGACCGCCTCGGCGCGCCCGCGCGCGCGCTCCAGCCCTAGGCCCAGCGGAACCGCCACGAGAATGCCGGCCCCCAGCGACAGCGCGACCAGCAGGAGGTGTCGCAGCGTCAGGCGGGCGGTCTCGCGCCGCTTCTCCCAGAGATACGGGATCAGCGAGGCCGGGCGACTCGTATCGGCAGGGTCTCCCCGTGGCGTCGCCGCGGGGCCCGACACCAGGCCGACAGAGGTGAGGGCTTCCCGGGCCACGATCGAGACGTCGGCCCCTTCGACCTCGATCCGCTCATTCAGCGCCCGCATGCGCTCCTGGTCCAGGAGCCCCGACAGCTCGGTCAGGGCCGCGACCGCGTCCGGTCGTTCCTCCACCAGCCTCCTGCCCGCCAGCGCCGCCGCTTCGTACGGGGGGAAGAAGCTCCGGTCGTCACGGAGCACCACGAGGTCGTATCGGGCGATCCGACCGTCGGTCCCATACCCATCGATGACGTCGACCTCACCCGCGTCCAGGGCCTGATACTTCACGGCCTGCAGGAGCGCGCGCACCTCGCCCACCTCGATCCCGTACGCGGACCGCAGCCCTTCCAGGCCGTCGGCACGACCGATGAAGTCCGGGCTGAACCCGCCGACCAGACGCCCGGAGACGCGCGCCAGGTCCGAGAGCGTCGCCAGGCCGAGCGAGTCCGCCGTCCGTCGTCGGACCGAGATCGCATAGCTGTTCTGGAAGCCCAGCGGTGGGAGCCAACGGACGCCCCACCGGCTCCGGAAGGCATCGGAGACCCTGCGGAACGCCTGCCCCGGCTCCGACGGCGGTGTCTCACCCAGGATCGCGAGGAGGCCCGTGCCGGTGTATTCGGGATAGACGTCGATCCGCCCCGCCCGGAGCGCTCCGAACGCGATCTCGGTGGCCCCCAGCCCGGGGCGTCGGTCGACGGCGATCCCGCGCGCCTCGAGGAGCTGGGCGAACATCTCGGCCAGCAGGTAGGACTCTCCGAAGGGCTTGGACGCCACGACCACCGGGCGGGGGGAGCCCGGGCTTTGCGCCCGGCCCGGCCCCGACGCGCCGGCTCCGGAGGACATCAGCAGCCAGGCCAGCAGGGGCGCGCTCACGCGAGACCCGCCCGCTCGTGCAGCCGGTGGACGTAGGGAGTCGCCGGCCGGCTGCGCAGCTCCTCGGGGGATCCGACCTGTTCGATGCGTCCTTCGCGCATCACGGCTACGCGCTCGGCGAGGAGCGTCGCCTCCCGGAGGTCGTGGGTGACCAGGAGGACGGTGATCCGGAGGCGCTCCACGACCTCGCCGAAGGCTTCCTGCAGCTCCGAGCGGGTGATCGCGTCCAGGGCACCGAAAGGCTCGTCGAGGAGGAGGACCCGCGGGCGGGCAGCGAGGGCCCGGGCGAGCGCCACACGCTGGCGCTGGCCTCCGGACAGGTGACGCGGCCAGCGCGCCGCGAAGGTCGTCGGGTCGAGGCCCACCAGCCGCAGGGCCTCCCGGCCACGCTCCTCCGAATCCGGCATCCCGCGCAGGCGAGGGACGAGGGAGACGTTGCGCTCGACGCTCCAGTGGGGAAGGAGCCCTCCCTCCTGCTGCACGTAGCCGATCGATCGGCGCAGCATCACCGGGTCCGTAGCTCGCACGTCCTGTCCCTCCACGGCCACCGAGCCGGCGTCCAGCTCGACCGTCCGGTTGAAGGTGCGCAACAGGGTGGTCTTCCCGGATCCGCTCTCCCCGATGAGCGCGGCCCGCCGACCCTCCTCCAAAGAAAACGACACTCCGGCCAGGGCCTGGACGGACCCATAACGCTTCTCCGCGTCGCGGAGCTCCAGGGCCACACGGGCCGCTTCCTGAGCCACCTCATCGCCTCCATGACGGGCGGTCGCCACCGGGTGGGGGAACCCGACAGGGCCTCCGCCGGTTTGGATCCGTCCCGTCCCGCGTTGGCCAAGTCGGCCTCCGGGACTATCGTAGGAGCCCCAGTTTCCTCCCGCAAAGAGCCTCGATGGACCTCCGCGCCGGCCGCTCCTTGTCACGCTCCGAGATCGTGGAGCTTCTCGCAGAAGCGCGACAACGAACCCTGCTCCTCGTGGGGGCGCTCACCGACGAGGAGCTGCGCCGCCAGCACGACAAGCTCATGAGCCCCATCGTTTGGGACCTCGGCCACATTGCGCATTTCGAGGAGGTCTGGCTGCTCGAGAACCTGGGCGGTGCGGGCAGCGGCTCCGAGGGACTGCGGGGGATGTTCAACCCCTTCGAGAACCCACGCGCGACGCGGGACCAGCTTCCCTTGCCGTCCCTGGCGGAATGCCGCGAGACGATGGCGCGCATCCGTCGCGACGTCCTGGGCCGGATCGCCGAGCTCGACCTCGACGCCGGAGACCCGCTGCTCCTCGAGGGCTTCGTGTTCCGGTTGGTACTCCAGCACGAGTATCAGCACGACGAGACGATCCTCCAGACGCTCCAGCTCAAGCAGGGTCGCCCATATCCTGCGCCTCGTTCGCTGGTGGCTCCACCGTGCGCGCATCCGGACGCGCCGCCGCCCGGCTCCATGGTGCGCTTTCCGGGCGGAAGCGTCGAGCACGGCACGGACGACCGGACGGCTGCCTACGACAACGAGCGGCCGCGACATGTCGTGGAGCTCGAGCCCTTCTGGATCGACGCGCATCCGGTCACGAACGCAGACTTCGCGCGCTTCGTGGACGAGGGCGGGTACGACCGGCGGGACACATGGTCCCCTGAGGGGTGGTCGTGGCGCGAAGCGAGCGGCGTGGTCGCGCCGAAGCATTGGCAGCGGAGGGACGGCGCCTGGCACACGCGTGCATTCGACCGCGACGGACCGCTGGATCCCGCGTTGCCGGTGTGCCACGTGTGCTTCTGGGAAGCCGACGCCTTCGCGCGTTGGGCCGGGAAGAGGCTGCCCACCGAGCTCGAGTGGGAGGCGGCCGCCTCCTGGGATCCCGAGACCGGCAGGAAGCGCGCCTATCCTTGGGGAGACGATCCGCCCACGGCGCTGCACGCGAACCTCGACGCGCAGCTCTTCCAGGCGGCTCCCGTGGGAAGCTACCCTCTGGGTGTGTCGCCCGTGGGGTGCTGGGGGATGGTCGGGGACGTCTGGGAATGGACGTCCACGGATTTTCATGGCTACCCGGGATATCGCAGCTTCCCGTACCCGGAGTACTCCGAGGTCTTCTTCGGTGACGAGTACAAGGTCCTGCGGGGAGGGTCGTGGGCGACGCGCTACGGCGCCATCCGCGCCACCTTCCGCAACTGGGACTACCCGATCCGCCGTCAGATCTTCTCCGGACTGCGCTGCGCCCGCGATGCGTGAGAACCCGAGCAGGAGCACGCTGTCCTCCGATCCGCACGACCGGGCCA
>QJYK01000162.1 GCA_003248075.1 Gemmatimonadota bacterium
AGCCTACACGCACAACGGGTACTTCAAGACTCTCGAAGGCCTGGTACACTTCTACAATACACGCGACGTGAAGGATACCTGCCCGGGTGACTACACTGAGGCCCAGGCGCTGGCCGAAGATTGCTGGCCGGCGCCGGAGGTGGAGGAGAACGTCAACCACGACGAGCTCGGCAACCTGCACCTCACCCCCGCCCAGGAGGCAGCCATCGTGGCCTATCTCAAGACGCTGACGGACGGCTACATCGTGCCCTGAAGCGCGGTAGCTGGCGGAAAGCCGACCGGGGCCGATCACCCCGAGTGGGCCCGTTCACGCGGAGGATATGTCACGGGCGGACGCTTGACCCCCTGGCCCTTCGGTGCTGCGAACTTGACGGATGCCGGATCGGACCGCGTATTCGGCCGCACACGTCACGGCTCCGGAGGCGCCATGACCGGTCACCCGCGTCGAGCGGAAATCCAGACCTTTTGCGCGCTTTGCGTGTCGCGCTGCGGCGCCCGCGCCACGGTGGCGGACGGGAGGCTGGTGTCCCTGGCGCCCGATCCCTCGCACCCCACCGGACGGGCGCTGTGCATCAAGGGCAAGGCCGCTCCCGAGATCGTGTATCACCCCCGCCGCTTGCTCCACCCGGTCGAGCGCACGCGACCGAAGGGCGACCCCGACCCCGGCTGGCGCTGCATCGGCTGGGACGAGGCGCTGGACAAGACCGCCAGCAACCTGCTCAAGCTTGCTCGAGAGCACGGCCCGGAATGCGTCGCCTTCAGCTCCGCGTCCCCGTCCACGACGGCGATCTCGGACTCGGGCGATTGGATCCAGCGGCTGCGCCGCGCGTTCGGAAGCCCGAACCTGTGCGCGTCGATGGAGTTGTGCGGCTGGGGGCGCTACCTGGCGTCGACGTACACCTTCGGAGCGTCCGTCCCCGGTGTGTACATGCCCGATGTCGCGAACGCGGGCTGCATCCTGTACTGGGGGTACAACCCTTCCGTCTCGAGGTTGGCGCACGCGACCGCCACCACCGCGGCCCTTGCCCGCGGGGCACATCTCGTGGTGGTCGACCCCCGGTGCACCGGGTTGGCACACAAGGCGGATCCCTGGCTGCCGGTCCGCCCCGGGACCGACGGGGCCCTGGCCCTGGCCATCGCCGACGTCATGATCCGAACGAATCGCTTCGACCGTGACTTCGTGTGCCGGTGGACGAACGGCCCCCTTCTGGTCCGCGAGGACGACGGCCGCTTCCTCCGGGGGCGTGACCTGGAAGGCCCACATGACCCGGACGCGTTCCTGGTGTGGAACGTCGCCACGGACGCGCCCGTCGTCGCGAAGGCGGGGGAGACTTGTGATCGCGAAGCGGGGGTCGAGCCGGCGTTGCTGGGGAAGATGACCGTGCGCACGACCCGCGGAGACGTGGTGTGCAGACCCGCCTTCCAGCTCGTGGCGGATCTGTGCCGGGAACACGGATCCGAGTCCGTCGAGCCGATCACCGGGGTGGCCGCCGAGCTGGTCGAGCGTGCCGCCCTGACGCTGTGGGAGCACCGCCCTGTCGCCTTCTACGCCTGGAGCGGCGTGGAGCAGCACAGCAACGCGACCCAGACCACGCGGGCCATCGGGCTCCTGTACGCCCTGACCGGCAGCCTGGACGCCAGGGGGGGCAACGTCCTGTTCGAGAGCCCCGCCGCGCGCCGCGTCGACGGCGTCGAGCTCCTCTCCCCCGAGCAGAGGGCCAAGGCCCTCGGGCTTCGCCGGCGGCCGCTCGGCCCCTCGCGCTGGGAGTTCGTGACCTCGGACGATCTCTACACGGCGGCCCTGGACGCCGACCCCTATCGGTTGCGTGGCCTGGTAGGCTTCGGAGCCAACCTGTTGATCGCCAACGCGGATACCCTACGCGGACGGGAGGCGCTGGCCTCACTGGACTTCTACGTGCACTGCGACCTGTTCATGAGCCCGACCGCCGAGCTGGCGGACATTGTGCTACCGGTGGCCAGCCCGTTCGAGACCGAGGGCCTGGCCCTGGGGTTCGAGATCAGCCAGGAAGCGCAGGCTCTGGTCCAGCTGCGCACCCCGCTCGTCGAGCCACGGGGAGAGTCCCGCTCCGACACGAGGATCGTGTTCGACCTGGCCACCCGTCTCGGGCTGGGAGGCCACTTCTGGGAGGGCGACGTGGAGGCGGGGCTGCGCCACCGTCTCGAGCCCACGGGCGTCACCTTGGAGCAGCTCCGCGCGGAGCCGGGCGGCGTACGCCTTCCGCTCGAGACCCGCCACCGGAAGTTCGCCGAGGTCGGGGCGGGAGAGCCCGCAGGCTTCAGGACGCCCACGAGCCGGATCGAGCTCTACTCCGAGACGCTCCTCGCGGCCGGATACGACGCGCTTCCACGATTCGTGGAGCCCCTCATGAGCCCGCGCTCGAGACCGGAGCTGGCGGAGCGCTATCCCCTGGTGCTCACCACCGCGAAGCCGCTCTGGTTCTGCGAGAGCCAGCATCGAGGCGTGCCGAGCCTGCGCCGGCGCGCCCCCGACCCCCAGGTGGAGATGCATCCCCGCACGGCACGCGCCCGCGGCATCGACGCAGGTGATTGGGTCCGAATCCGGACGCCTGCCGGCAGCGTGAAGGCCCGCGCCAAGCTGGAGCGGACGCTGGATCCGGAGGTCGTGTGCGCGCAGCACGGCTGGTGGCAGGCGTGCGAGGAGGTGGACGCCCCCGGGCTCGATCCCTTCGGCCCCGAGGGCGCCAACCTCAACCTGCTCATCCGACACGAGCCCAGCGATCCCATAGGCGGCAGCGTTCCGCACCGTGCCTGGGTCTGCGAGGTCGCCCCGCTCGACGAGCCATGAGCCGCCCGATCGCGCCGTCACGACCAGGAGCGCGGGCTCGTTCCACTGAAAGGAACCCTCGCGGCCTGGGAGGTCGCCCCGTGAACGCGCGTCGTCGGTCGGCTCGGTACCTGATTCCGCTCCTGGCGCTCGTGGCGGCGTGCGACCTGGGTCCGCTCTCCCCCGAGCACGCGGATCCCCGCCTCCGGACCGGGCTCGTCCCCGGCGCCGATTGGTCCCTCATCGAACGCCCGGGATTCTCGTTCCTCCTGCCGCCGGGCTACCGGCAGCTACCCCTGCAGCCGATCGACTCCGACGCGGCCACCTACGCGTCCGGCGAGTCCTCGCTGCACTACGACTACGGCTGGTACTCCGGACCCTGGACGGACATGACCGAGGTGGATGGGACCCCCGTCGAGGATCGGGTGAGGCAGCGGGTGTGGATCGGGGACAGGGTGGCGGAAATGGTGTCGTTCCGGTACGGCGGAACGTACGTCGTTCGCGCATGGTGGGAACGGGTCGCCCGCAGCAACGACCAGGACGAGCATCTTCTCGTCCGCATCGACACGGACGATGCGCACGAGCGGGAAGTACTCCTGGCCTCGATCCATTCGGTGCGCTTCGACTGAGGAGGATGGGGCGCCCGGGCTCCGGCCAGGGGTGACGGGCCAGGTCGCTGAACGCTCACTTCGGGCCCAGGAGCCGGCGCGCTTCCGCCTCGAGCCTTCCCAGCACGAATCGTTGCTCGTCCTGGCCCGACCGGACTCCTGCCTGCCACCGATCCGACGTGCGCCGCACCGCCTCGAACGTGGCCGCGGCTGCGGAATCGAGGGTGGCGCGGGGCCGCATGTCCTCCTCCAGCTCCCGCAACGAAGCCGCCAGGAGCTGGCCGGCGCGCTGCGTGCGCCCCTCGGCCAGCGCCCGCCGAACCTCGTCGAGGTGGAGGTGATCGACGCCCCCGCCGTGGACCTTGTCCGACGCGCCGGTCGTGCCGGACGGCGCCCCCGGCACCGACAGGGGCAACGGGGCGGGGCGCGGGTCGGAGGAGGACGGGCCGCAGGACTGCGCGCCCCAGAGCACGAGGAGCGCCGAGGCCGCAGCCATCGGGACCCGCCAGCGCGGGACCTCTCCCTGGGCCGGACCTCGGCGCCCCTCCATGGGTTCCTCCTCCACCCGGTCGCCGCGGCACCCGCCTGATCAGCGGGCCCGCACGTTGGCGATGCGGGTGTCACCCGACGGCGTCTCAAGCAGGATCGTCACGACATGACCCTCGTCGATCTTGCGCAGCGCCTCCGAGACGTCGGCCGGGGTGTGGATGTCCTTGTCCCCGATGCGCACGAGGCGGAGCCCGGCCACGACACCCTTGCCCGCCGAGGGACCCGTCGGATCCACCTGCGCGACCACGGTACCTCCTGCGCGTTGGTATCCGAGCTCGTTCGCGGTCCCGGAATCCAACGGACGAACCGTGAAGCCCAGCCGCTCGGACGTGGCCGACTCCTCGTGCCGCGCAGTGCGTCCGGATGCCGCCGCACCGTTCACCGGGGCCACCCCCAGCCGGACGGTGGCCGTCCGTGGCTGGCCGTCACGGTAGTAGCGCACCGAGACGCGGTCACCCTGGTTCTGGATCGCGATCAGCTCCTGTAGCTCCCCGCCCGAAGTGACGTCGCGGTCGTCCACGGACACGATGACGTCACCCTGACGGAGGCCGGCGTCGGCGGCCGGGCCGTCGTCGCTGACGCCCTGTACCAGCACGCCCGACACCCGAGGGAGATGGTAGGCCTCGGCATCCTCGGGGCTCACCTGCACCACCTGCACACCCAGCCACGGACGGCGCACGGAACCATACTGCATCAGATCCGCCGCGACCTTACGGATCAGATCTGCCGGAATCGCGAAGCCGTATCCCTGGTAGTGGCCGTCCGTGCTCGCGATCGCCGAGTTTACGCCGACCACCTGCCCCGCCATGTCGACCAGCGGGCCGCCCGAGTTCCCCGGATTGATGACGGCGTCGGTCTGGATGAAGTTCTCGATGGCATAGCCCGACAGCTCCTGGCCGAAGCGGGGATCGAGCTCGAGCTCGCGCCCGATGAGCCTCAGGGGACGATCCTTCGCGCTCACGATCCCGGTGGTGACGGTGTAGTCCAGCTGCCCGTCGCCGAAGCCGGGGTTGCCCACGGCCATCACCCACTCGCCCACACGGAGTGCGTCGGAGCTGCCCCATGCGAGGAACGGCAGATCCTTCGCGTCGATCTTGATCACCGCCACGTCGGTGGTTGGGTCGGTGCCGACGACCTTGGCGGCGAAGGCCCGCCGGTCGTTGAGCGTGACGGAGATCCTCTCCGCATCCCCGACCACGTGGTTGTTCGTGACGATGTAGCCGTCCGACGAGATCAGGAAGCCGGAGCCACCGCCCCTCATGGGCTGGTCACGCTCCGGACCCGGGGTCCCGCGCGGAATGTCGAAGAAACGGCGGAACTGCTCCGGGATCTGCATCTCCTGCGTCGGTGCCTCGTCGGACGGCACCAGGACCTCGATCTGGACCACGGAGGGCGTCACGCGCTCCGCCAGGTCCGCGAACGCATCGCTGAGACCCGCGACCGCCGCCGGCGCCGCTGCAACTGCGGGCTGTGTCACCGGAGTCGGGTCGGCCGCCAACGCACGCTCCGTGGTCACGAAGCCGGCATACAGCGTCGCGCCGGCCAGGGCGCTCCCGGCAACCAGGAGTGTCCCCGTCAACGCCCGTGTGCTGATTCTAGTGCTCATCTCCTCTGCTCCTCGTTCTCGTTGCGAAGCCTGGCCCTGCCGGCCGCTCGACCGCGGGATGCTCCGTCCGTCACCCCCGGGATGCACACACCAGACCAGACACGCAAGGCACTGCTCCATAATGACTTGACACGTTATTGAGTCGATCCGAGGACCCGCCCGGTCGGTGGCTATCCACCAATCGCTGGCGGATATCCGCCACCGACCCGGGAACCGGAAACGACAATGCCCCGCGGGCCACGCCCACCGGGCACCCCGGCTCCCGCGAGAGCGGTCCCGCCGCTCAGCCCTTCGGCGAGACGGTCACCGAGCTCAACGCCAGATCGTTCTGGATGGTCAGGTCGACGATGTCTCCGCGATCGATGACCAGGGGTGGGCTCAGGTACGACGCTGTCCCACCGATGGGCAGAACCAGGAGTTGGACGTCCGCGCCCGGCAATGTGGCCAGCCCAGGCACCGCGAACTCCGCCTCGCCGGGGCCGTTCATGAACCCGAGGGACGTGAGCATGCCGTCCCTCACCACGTACAGGTGCACATCCAGCCAGTTGTTGTTCTCCACTTCCAGCACCACGCTCGGCGTCCGGCCCTTGGCCGGCGCTTTGACCCCGGGTGCCGGGGACGGGCTCTGGCACGAGGCCCCCGCGGGCATCGCCGCCACGAGTGCCACGGCGACGACGAGACTCCCCACGGATCGGAAGGTGCTCATCGTTGACCTCCTTCGTTCGCGTTTTCCGGCACCGCCCTGAGGTCGGCCGCCGAGCGCCCGCTGCCGGTGCGCGACCGCCAGTCACGCAGGTTATGTGCCGGAAGTCGAAGTGCGCACGTCGCATGGACTTGGCACCGATCCGGTTCGATCACGGCACCCGGAGCGGTGGTCGCATCCAGCCAACGTGGCTTCTTTGCGCCGACGCTTGACCGCCCCCTGAGCCGGTGGTCGATTCAGTCCGTCCGCGAACTCCAGCGGAAACGAGGGAACGTGCCAATCGACTCGCAGGACCGGGCCGGCGCCCGGCTGCGCCTCGCGCTCACGGCCGCGGTGCTGCTGGTCATGCTCGGGGCGGCCGTGGTGGTGGGAGTGCTCGCCGGGC
>QJYK01000271.1 GCA_003248075.1 Gemmatimonadota bacterium
CATGGTCGGGTGTTCGTTCTCGTAGATCGGCGCTCGGTCGGTTCACCGGGGCCAGAACGCTCATGGTACCCATGGGCCGGAGGAAAGATCGTCAATGCAGTCCGCAGACCAAGGGGCGTCGGGGATTCCCCCCGAGAGGCCCCCGGTCGGCGATGTCGGGCCGCCTTCGCGTTCGTGACGGTCGGCCCGTCGCCGCCCGCTTTGTCGGAGCCACGGCAGGCTGTAAGTTTCAAGGTTTCCCCACACTTGCGAAGCCGGTCGTCCCGTCCATCAGGTTCCCCGAGGTGACGTGTTGAGGAACTCTTGGCTCGTGCCGCTGCTCAGCGCCGCGATCGTGTCCCTGCCGGGAGTGGCGGTGAGCCAACAGCGCGCTCCGGATTCGGCTCGGTCGGTGCGTCCGGGGGACGTCATCCGCCTGCGCATCTGGCGAGAGCCCGACTGGTCAGGGGAATTCCCGGTGGATGAAGACGGCTCTGTGATCTTCCCACGGGTCGGTCGCTACGACGTCCGTCTCGATACGCCGGAGAGCCTGCGCGAGCGCCTCCTGGCGGAGTACCGGCAGTACCTCCGCAATCCATCCATCGAGATCACCGTGTTGCGCAGGGTCAGGATCATCGGCGCGGTCCACGAGCCGGGTCTCCACCTCGTCGACCCGACGATCACGGTGGCCGATGCCCTCGCCCTGGCCGGAGGGGCCACGCCGATCGGGGACCCGGACAAGATCCGGATTATTCGCGATGGCGTTCAGATCGCCGTCGACATTCGTCAGGATACGAGGATCGGGGATTCGCCCATCCAGTCCGGCGATCAGATCCTCGTGCCGGAGCGGAGCTGGGTGAGTCGGAACGCCGCCGTGGTGGCGGCCGCGATCACCGGATCCGTGAGCCTGGTGATCGCACTCTTCCTTCGCTGACTCCATGACCAGGGTCGGATCCGGGGACCGTATGCACGACACCGGCATCGTCCATCTTCGCGACGTCTGGAACCTGCTCGTCCGAAATTGGGGGCTCATCCTCGTCAGCCTCGTCGTCGGTCTCGGCGCAGCAGGAGCGTACGTCTACCTGACGGTCCCGGTCTACCGGGCCACCACCTCCATCCGAATCGACGAGGAACGCACCGACCTGCCGGTGCTCGACATCCTCCAGACGCTTTCCAACGGAAGCGGCGTCGAAACGGAGATGGAGGTGCTGCGGGCCAGGACGCTTGCCGAGAGGGTCGTGGACTCCCTGGGCCTGCAGGTCTCCGTCCGGTCACCCCGAGGGACCTCCAGACCCGAGATCCTACGGAGCCTGGCCGTCGGGCGAGCGGCGCCCCACGCCCGCTACCGGCTGCAGCGAAGGCCCGAAGGCGGTTTCGCGATCCGGGACGACTCGGGGGTCGGCCACGGGGAAGTCTCGGCTTCCACTCCTGCAGCGCTGCCGGGGGCGGTCTTCCGGGTCACCGACAACGCCCTCGAGCACGAGGAGA
The DNA here is from genome assembly GCA_003248075.1 of Gemmatimonadota bacterium. Classification (GTDB taxonomy): domain Bacteria; phylum Gemmatimonadota; class Gemmatimonadetes; order Longimicrobiales; family Gaopeijiaceae; genus SZUA-318. The sequence continues at coordinate 1,468 of QJYK01000271.1, forward strand.
TCGTCATCGAGGTGCAGAGCTTCGAGGAGGCTGTCGAGCAGCTGAGGGAAGCCCTCGACGTCGGGCGCCCGAACCGGGAAGCGGGCATCATCACGGTGACCCACGAGTCGGCGGACACCTTCCTGGTGCACGAGGTTCCCAACGTCCTGGCCGCGCAGTTCATCGCCCAGGGCCACCGGGTGAAGAAGACAGAAGCGACCAGCACCGTCCGGTTCCTCGAGCAGCAGATCGACACACTCGACAGACAGCTCCTCCTCGCCGAGGAGGCCCTGACCGCGTTTCGCACGGGCGAACAGGTCGTCAGCCTGCAGGCCGAGGCCGCGTCCCAGGTCGCCCAACTCACACGCCTGCAGGCGGAACGCAACATCCTAGAGACCGAGCGGTCGGCCCTCCAGCAGCTCGTGAGCGAGATCGAGACCGCGTCCGAAAGGGCTGATCCGGAGGCGCCCTCCCCCTTCAACCGGCTGATCTCCTTCCCGACCCTCTATCGGAATCAGGCGACATCCGAGCTCTTGCGGAGCTTGAGCGAAGCCAACGCCGCGCGGTCGGAGCTGCTGGAGCGGAGGACCATGGAGGACCCGGACGTGCAGACGGTGACGGCCAGGATTCAGGCGATCGAGGACCAGTTGCGGGCAACAGTCGTCACCTATCTGAGGGGGCTGACGAATCAGGTCGCGGCGTACGACGAGACCCTGGCACGATTCGGTGTCGAGCTGGAGCGGATCCCGGCCAAGGAGGTTCAGCTCGCCCGCCTTCAGCGTCAGACGACGGTATTGGAGCAGGTCTACACGCTCCTGCAGAGCCGGCTCCAGGAGGCCCGGGTCCTGGAGGCCGTCGAGGACGCCTCGGTCACGGTCGTGGATCCGGCGATCCTCCCCAGCGAGCCCGTGCGGCCGCGAACGGTCCTCGCCGTGCTTCTTGGGATCGCGCTGGGCACTGCCCTCGGCATCGGCCTGGCCATCCTGCGCGACTACCTCGACGACACGCTGCACACGCGCGAAGATGTCGCGCTGGCGAGCGGGGGGCGCCCGATGCTCGGCCTCATCCCCCGCATCCATGAAGCCTCTCCCGTCGGGAGAGGGCCGCGGGCGACCCTGCCAGGGGAGCTCGGTGATCACCTGATCGCGGGAAGGGACCCCCGCAACCCGGTCTCCGAGGCATATCGAACGCTGCGCACGAACCTCACGTTCTCGAACCCCGATCGTCCGCCACGCACCATCGTCTTCACGAGTCCTCTGCCGAGGGACGGCAAGTCGACCAGCGCCGCCAACCTGGCGATCACGATGGCCCAGCAGGGGATCCGGACGCTGCTCGTCGACGCCGACCTCCGCAGGGGGGTGCTCAACACCGTGTTCGGTCTCCCGCGGGAGCCGGGCCTGACCAACCTCCTGGCGGGCTCGGCGGAGCCTACCGCCGCGATCCGGCAGATCGATCTCGGGGAGAGCGGCACGCTACACTTCCTGCCATCGGGACCCTATCCACCCAATCCCGCGGAGGTCCTCGGGTCGCAGAGGATGCGGTCGCTCCTAGAGGCGGTGGAAACGCAGTTCGAGTTGATCATCATCGACTGCACGCCATTGACCGTGGTGACCGATGCAGCCGTCCTGGGCACCAAAGCGGACGGTGTGGTGCTCGTGGTTCGGGCCAACGTGACGGAGAAGGGAGCGCTGACTTATGCGGTCGAGCAGCTCGAGACGATCCGCGCCCCGATCCTCGGCTGCGTCCTCAACGACGTGGATTTCCGCCGAGACAGCCGGTACTCCGGAAGCTGGGGTCGATACGGGCTCTACTACCGGTACTACTACGGTGAAGACGGGAGCCGCCGGCGAGGGTCTCGGGTCTAGCGAAGCCTACGACGAGTCAGTCCAGACCTCACGCCTTCACGATCCACCTGCCCGTGCCCACGACACCCGCCTCCGCGACGCCGGCGGTCGCGTTGCGCGCGTCGACGAGCACGCGGGATCGATGTACGATTCGGGCGTAGTCGAAGCAGGAGTGGTCGGTGAGGATCACCACGGCGTCCGCGCTCGACAGGGCGTCGTCGGTCAAATCCACCGACCGGTGGCGTCGCGCTCCCTCTTCGATCGTGGCTACGAAGGGATCGTGGTAGGTCACCAGGGCGCCATCCGCCTCGAGCAATCGCAGCACGTCCAGCGCGGGCGACTCGCGCACGTCGTCCACGTCTCGCTTGTACGCAACACCGAGCAACAGGATTCGGGATCCGTTCACGGGCTTCTTCGCCTGGTTGAGCGCAGCACGCACCTTGCCCACCACGAACACCGGCATCTCGGCGTTGATCTCCGACGCCAGCTCGATGAAGCGCGTCTTGTAATTGAGGGTGCGCATCTTCCACGACAGATAGTGCGGATCGACGGGGATGCAATGCCCACCCAGGCCGGGCCCCGGTGTGAACTTCATGAACCCGAACGGCTTGGTGGCGGCTGCTTCGATGACCTCCCAGACATCGACGTCCAGGCGATCGGCGATGATCGCGGCCTCGTTCACGAGCGCGATGTTCACGGCCCGAAACGTGTTCTCCAGGATCTTGGTCAGCTCCGCGGCCTCGGCGGACGAGACCGGCACCATCGTTTCGATAAAGCGCCGGTAGAGCACGAGGCCCGCCTCGGTGCAGCGAGGTGTGATTCCTCCGATCACCTTCGGCGTATTGCGGGTGTTCCACCGGGGGTTGGCGGGATCGACTCGCTCAGGGCTGAAACAGAGAAAGAAGTCCTGCCCGACCTCCAGCCCTCGCGCCTGGAGGGCGGGGAGCAGGATCTCGCGCGTGGTCCCCGGGTAGGTCGTCGACTCCAGGACCACGAGCTGGCCCGGTCGCAGTGCCGCGGCGACGGCCTCTGTCGCCTGCAGGACGTACGAGACGTCGGGGTCACGGGTTTTGGACAATGGAGTGGGGACACAGATGGACACCGCGTCGCACTCCGACATCCTTGCCATGTCCCCGGTCGCCTCGATCAGGCCCCGCCGGACCAGTGGATCGAGCTCGGACGACGGCACGTCCTGAATGTGGGACCGCCCCTCGTTGATCCCCGCCACCACGGTCTCTTTCACATCGAACCCGAGGACCCTCACCCCGGCCCTCGCGGCCTCGAACGCCAGCGGAACACCGACGTAGCCGAGGCCGATGATGCCGAGCGTCAGGTCCGGCGCACGAAACCGCTCCACACCCTCGTCGCTCATGCGCATGGCCGTCCGTCTCGAGGATCACGGGGAGCCTGAATATCGGTGGCGGTCGTAGCCGCAACGAGCCAGCCCCTCATCCAGGCGACCCGAGCCAGCTGCCGAGAACCGCGTCCACCGTGTTCGGGCCGCCGGCAACGAAGTTCGGAAAGACCGGGCGCACCTGGTTGAACGGCGGCTCCGCTCCGTCCGCCAGCACCACCCTACCGCCTGCGGCGCGAACGAGCGCTGCACCCGCCGCCACGTCCCACTCACTCTTCGGCACCAGGGTCCAGGTGGCGTCCACCCGTCCCGCGGCGACCAGGGCCATCTTGTAGGCGACGCTTCCACAAGGTCGGACCTCGAACGGGGCGGACGCCAGGTGATCCCACTCGCCGCGGCGACTCTCCGAGCGCGATGCGAGCACGACCGCACCCTGGAGGCCCCGATCGAGAACCCGGGTCGGGACGCCGTTGTAGGTGACGCCACTCTCGAGAGATCCGAGCACAGTCTCCTCCGTGGCGGGGTTGAAGATGCCTCCAGCCACCGGAATACCATGCTCCACGAGCGCGATCGAAATGCACCACTCCGGAATCCCCTCGACGAACTCTCGGGTGCCGTCGATCGGATCCACCACCCAGAGGCGCTCGGCGGCCAGGCGGCCTGGGTCATCCGCCGACTCCTCGCTCAGCCAGCCCTCGCCAGCCTGGGGTAGGAGCTCGCGCAGAACGCGATTCGCCTCGCGGTCCGCCTCCGTGACCGGATCACCCCGTTCGCGCTTCAGCTGGAAGTCGACGGCTCCGGGCGTGAACGGCCTGACGGCCGCTGCCGCCTCCGTCAGGCCGTTGCGGATGCGAGCGAGGTCAGAACTTCGTGACAAGGTCTCGACCCTCAGATCGTGGTTGGGTGGGCCGGCCGAGGCCGATGCGGAAAAAACCCCCGCGACCGGGTGGTCGCGAGGGCTCCCGGGGCGCATGGGCCCCAGACCGATGGTGGCAGGTCACGTACCGACGGACATCGGAGGCGCCTTCACAACCTTGCCGGCCGAGATGCACGACGTGCATACCCGGACCCGCAGGCGCTCCCCGCTTCCATCGACGATCTTCACTGTTTGAAGATTTGGAAGCCAGCGACGCCGGGTCTTGTTGTTCGCGTGGCTGACATTGTTCCCGGACGCGGGGCCCTTGCCGCACACGTAGCACACTCGAGCCATGGTTCAGATCCTGCCTGATGTCATGTTGCCGGGCCTCAGGACTTGGGCCCGTGTGGTCAATCCCCGCCCTGTCCGGCGGTGAAGCGGACGCGCGTCGCTTCCAGGAAGTGGGTGGCGAACTCGGCGGCCAGTCGGTCTCCCTCGGCCATGGCGCCGGAAGAGGTCCATGCGGTGAGCACGGAATCCGACATCGAGTGGATGGTCCCGACCACCTCGGCGTTCTCGCCCGGCGTCACCATGAGGCCTTCGGCCTTCACGGCCTCCGACATCGACACCAGGAAGGGGTTCTTGTTGGGAAGCTCGAGCCAGAAGCCCTGCGTGCCCAACGGGCTGGCGACAGCCAGTCCAGTGAGACGGACCTCCTGTCCCTCGTACGGCGACGGGTCCAGCTGGATGTCCTGGCCCGAGATGGTCGTCGCGGCACCCACGTAGCTGTCGGTCTCGGTCCTCGCCGTCTCCGCCGCGGCATCCGCTGCGTTCTCCGCCTTGGCCTGCAAGTTCAGCCAATAGAGAAACCCGGCGATGACGATGAAGGAAGCGAACATCAGGGGCATGCCCAGGTTCGCAGCGCCGCGTCGGGAAGCGTGATCCGCCATGTCCGTCGTCCTATCCGAAGAGAGGTGTTCCATCCGGGAGACGGGGAAACTAATCGACCAACTCGACGAGCGACATCTCCGCGGCGTCGCCCTTTCGATGGCCGAGCTTGAGGATTCGTGTGTATCCCCCCGGGCGCTCCGAAAACCGCGGCCCGATGTCTTCGAACAGCGAGCCGAGGACGTTTCGATCTTGGATCTTGGTCGCCACCAGCCGGCGCGCGTGGAGGTCACCCCGTTTCGCGAGCGTGATCAGCCGTTCTGCGTACGGACGCAGCTCCTTCGCCTTGGCGGTAGTGGTCTCGATGCGTCCATGACGAAAAAGCGATGTGGCGAGGTTCCGGAGCGTGGCCCGACGATGACTGGCCGTGCGGTTGAGCTTCCGGCCCTTCTTGCGATGCCGCATGGTTACTCCTCGCCGCTCCCCGCGGTCTCCGGCTCCTCGACGAAGAAGAGCCTACCGTCGTCACCCTGCTCGAGCATCATGCCGAAACGAAGGCCATGCTCCTCGAGGAAGTCCGAGATCTCCTTCAGCGACTTCTTGCCGAAGTTCTCGATCTGGAGCATCTCGTCCTCGGAGCGCTGCACGAGGTCACCGAGGGTTCGGATGTTCTCCTTCTGCAGCGAGTTGCGCGAGCGGACCGACAGCTCTGCCAGATCCTCGATGGGCCGCGAGAAGAGATCCTGGAGGCGCTCCGGAACCGCGACGGCTCCGACTGGAACCACCTCGGGAATCCCCCCGGCGCCGAAATAGAGCATGTACTCCAGGTGCTTCCGAACCAACTCCGCGGCATACGCGACCGCGCGTTCCGGATCGATCGAGCCGTCGGTCTCGACCTGCAGCGTCAGGCGATCGAAGTCCGTGCGCTGGCCCACGCGCGTCTCCTCGACCGAGAAGTTCGCCCGACGGACCGGGTTGTAGATGGAGTCGATGCGCACGAGGTCCACCGGAGCCCCGCGAGGAATGGGATGCTGGTCCGCGAGCACGAAACCCCGCCCCGTGTTCACATGGAGCTCCACGTTCAGCTCGCGCTTCTCCTGAAGCGTGAACAGGTGGTGGCCCGGATCCAGCAGTCGGGTACCCGCTTGCGTTTGAATGTCGCCGGCGGTGACCGCACCCGCCGCGTTCACGTGGATCTCCAGCACGGCCTCGTCGACGTCGGGGTCCAGCGAAACCACGAGCGCCTTCAGGTTCTGGATCACCTGGTGCACGTCCTCGACCACGCCGGGGATGGTCTGGTGCTCGTGCACCACGCCGTCGATCCTGAATCCCCAGACGGCCGAGCCACCCAGCGACGACAACAGGACACGCCGGACCGAGTTGCCCAGCGTATGCCCGAAGCCCCTTTCCAGCGGCTCGACGACGAAACGGGCAGACCGTCCATCCTCCGACTTCTCGGCGATCTCGATTCGTTCCGGAAGAACCAGCCCGGTCAGATCTATCTCCACGTTGTCCTCCTGGGAATTGCTCGGCTACGCCAGCCACGGAGCGGCTCCCGAGCCCCCGACCCCGGGGACCCCGAAGCGGCTGAGATCATTTCGAATAGAGCTCGACGATGAGCTGTTCCTGCACCGCGAGAGGGATGTCTTGCCGCGTGGGCTTTCGCACCATGCGACCGACACGAGCCCTCTCGTCCAGGGCAAGCCAATCCATCACCGCCGGGCGCGTCCTGGCCTGCAGACTCTCCTCGATGCGGAAGAGGTCCTTGGATTTCGGCCTGACCGCGATCTCGTCGCCCGCCGACACATGGTAGCTCGGAACGTCCACCACGTGACCGTTGACCTCGACGTGGCGATGGCGCACGAGCTGGCGGGCGCCGCTCCGGCTGGGCGCGAAACCCATGCGGAACACCACGTTGTCCAATCGAGATTCCAGGCCGACGATGAGGTTCTCACCGGTGATGCCGGGAACGTGGGCGGCCGCCTCGAAGAGGTTGCGGAACTGCTTCTCGTGAAGCCCGTAGATGCGCTTGACCTTCTGCTTCTCACGCAGCTGCGTAGCGTAGTCCGAGTGCTTGCGTCGCCTGGCCTGGGACGGGCCATGCTGCCCCGGCGGGTACGCGCGGCGCTCCACGGGGCACTTTTCCGTGTAGCACTTCTGGCCCTTCAGGAAGAGCTTCTGCCCTTCGCGGCGGCACAGCTTACAGACGGGTCCGGTGTAACGAGCCATTCTCTGTCCGTTCCTCAGACGCGGCGCTTTTTGGGTGGCCGGCAACCATTGTGCGGCAGCGGGGTGACGTCCTGGATTGATTTGATGAAGAGGCCCGCAGCGGCGAGAGCCTGAATGGCGGACTCGCGGCCCGAGCCTGGGCCCTGGACGAGGACGTCGACCCGCTTCACACCCAGGCCCACGGCCTCACGGCCTGCCTGCTCCGCCGCGACCGTGGCCGCGAAGGGCGTCGACTTCTTCGAGCCCTTGAACCCGGCTTTGCCGGCGCTGGACCACACCACGGTGTTCCCCGCCCGATCCGTTATGGTGATGAGCGTGTTGTTGAACGTCGCCTGGATGTGGGCGACGCCTTCGGCCTCGACGACCCTCTTGGTGCGCTTCGTGCGGGTTTTGGGCTTGGCCACGATGTCCCTGCCTGGTTTTCGTTACCTACAACGCGGATGCGGCGAGCCGGCGCCGAGGGCTCCGGGGGCCGCCGCATCGATTCCGGTGGAGACGAACTCTCCACCGAAGCTCTACTTCTTGGTCGCCTTCTTCTTTCCGGCGATGGCCCGGCGTGGCCCCTTCTTCGTCCTGGCGTTCGTGTGGGTCCGCTGTCCGCGGACCGGGAGGCCGCGACGATGTCTGAGCCCCCTATAGCAGCCGATGTCCATCAAACGCTTGATGTTCATGGACACCTCGGTGCGCAGCGCGCCCTCGACCTTGAAGGTGCCCTCGATCGCCCGCCGGAGGCGGTTCACGTCGTCGTCGGAGAGGTCTTGGGTTCGCCGATCCGGGTCCACTCCACAGGTGGCGAGAATCTCGCCTGCCCGCGTCCGGCCGATCCCGAAGATGTAGGTGAGCGCGATCTCGATCCGCTTTCCGCGCGGGAGATCAACGCCGGCTATGCGTGCCATGTGCTACCTCAGCCCTGGCGTTGCTTGTGCTTTGGATTGCGGCTGCAGATGATCCGAACCACCCCTCGGCGGCGGATCACCTTGCAGTGCTCACAGATCGGCTTGACGCTGCTTCGGACCTTCACGGTACGTCTCCACGCTTGTGGTAGAGCTTTGTATTATAACGGCCCTCTCAGGGCCCTTCAAGCGCCCTCGACCGCGTCCACGGGAAGCCCCGAACCCGTCAGAACCCGGGGCCCGTCAGCCGTGATGGCCACTGTGTGCTCGAAGTGGGCCGACAGGCTTCGATCCGCGGTGATCACGGTCCACCCGTCGTCGAGCGTGCGGATGTCCGCACTGCCCCCCGACAGCATCGGCTCGATGGCCAGCACCATGCCTTCCCTCAGCTGAGGACCCTGTCCGCGACGCCCCACGTTGGGTACCTGGGGCTCCTCGTGGACGTCGCGACCCACCCCGTGCCCCACGAGATCCCGGATGATCCCAAGGCCGGTGCCGTCCACGATCGACATGACCGCGGCGCCGATGTCGCCGACGTGCCCACCGGCCCGCGCCGCGCCCACCGCCGCCTGAAGCGCCCGCTCCGTGACCTCGAGAAGTGTCGAGGTGGTCGAGGGCACCTCGCCCACGGGGAACGTCCAGGCCGAGTCCGAGCACCAGCCTCCGAGTCGGACGCCGACATCGACCGAGACGATGTCCCCCTCCTTCAGCGCTCTGCGGAAGGACGGGATGCCGTGGACCACCTCTTCGTTCACGGAAATGCACACCGCACCGGGAAAACCATACAGCCCCTGGAACGCGGGAACCGCCCCTTCGTGAGCGCGGATGTAGTCCTCGCATAGGGCATCCAGGCTCCCGGTCGTGACACCCGGGCCGATCCGCCCTCTGACCTCCTCCAGGAGGCCGGCGATGATCGAGCCGCCGCGGCCGATCGCATCCATCTCGGCCGGCGTCCGGAGGTGAATCATGCGGCCCCCCGGTCCACGGCCTGGCGAAACGTCTCCGCAACCGCCTCGACCGGCCGCCCGGCATCGATCCTGACCACGAGGCTGTCCATCCCCTCGTAATGTGAGATCAGGGGCTCGGTGAGCTCTCTGTAGACGACGAGACGACGGCGCACGGTGTCGGGTTGGTCGTCCGGTCGGTGCACCAACTCGCCTCCGCAGCGGTCGCATACGTTCCCGGCCGGCGGAGAGGTGTGCATGTTGTACACGGCGCCACAATCGCGGCAGCTGCGCCGTCCCGCCAGTCTCCGCACCAACTCTTCCTCGTCGGCGTCGAAGACGACGACCCGGTCCACCCGACGTCCAGCACCCGCCAGGACGAGAGCCAGCCCATCGGCCTGGGTGGTCGTCCGGGGGAAGCCGTCGAAGAGGATCCCGGCCTCGGGGGCCACCCCGCGAAGATGCTCCCGGACCAGTTCCAGGATCAGGGCGTCCGGGACCAGCTCTCCGGCGTCCATGTAGGCCTGCGCCTTCTTGCCGAGCTCGGTTCCGTCCCGCCGCGCAGCCCTCAGCAGATCCCCCGTGGAGATGTGCTCCCATCCGACACTGTCGGCCAGGCGCACCGCTTGCGTGCCCTTTCCCACTCCGGGGGGTCCCAGCAGTATGACGACCATCGAACTCGACCTCGACTCGATCGGCAGGGACGGCCCCTACATGTATCTCTGCCGGCCGCGCATCTTGACGCGGCCCTTCTTCATGAACCCGTCGTAGTGCCTCAGGAGCAGAAGCTGCTGCGCCTGCTGAACGGTGTCCAACCCGACGCCGACTACGATCAGGAGGCTCGTACCGCCGAAGAAGAAGGTGGTGATGTTGAACCAGTCGAAGATCCAGAAGGGGATGAGCGCGATCAGAGCCAGGTAGATGGAGCCCGGCAGGGTAACGCGCGTCAAAACCCGATCGATGTACTCGGCCGTCCGCGCTCCCGGCTTCACACCGGGAATGAACGCGCCCTGCTTCTTGAGGTTCTCCGCCAGGTCGATCGGATTGAAGATGATCGCCGTGTAGAAATAGGTGAAGAACAGGATCAAGAGCCCGTACGTCAGGTAGTAGGGCCACGTCTGGGGCTGGAACAGGTCCGCGACGCTCCGGAGCAGCGGCACGTCGAAGAAGGCCGCGGCGGTGCCGGGAACCACGATGAACGACTGCGCGAAGATGATCGGCATCACGCCGGCCGAGTTGACGCGCAGTGGGATGAAGCTCTTCTGACCCTCGCGGATGCGGCCCCGTCCCACGACCTTGCGCGGGATCTGGACCGGGATCTTCCGGGCCGCCATGGTCATCGCGACCACTCCGGCGCTCACGCCGACGACGACCGCGAGGAGCATCACCAGCGAGAAGGCACCGATCTCACCCAGGAGGAACGCCTCCCAGGTACGTCCCACGGCGGCTGGGAACGACTCGATGATGGAGAAGAAGATGAGCAAGCTCATCCCGTTTCCGATGCCGCGCTCCGTGATCTGCTCACCGAGCCACATCACGAAGACCGCGCCGACCGTCAGGGCGAGCACGGTCGTGAAGACGAAGACGAAGCCCGGCGCACGCACCGCACCGGGGATGGCCTGCAGGAACGCCGAGTAGCCGTAGGCCTGCACAACCGCCAGTCCTATGGTCACGTAGCGGGTCCATTGCGTGAGCTTCTTACGACCCTCCTCGCCCTCTTTCTGCATCTTCTCCACGGTGGGGAAGACGGCGGCGAGGAGCTGGAACATGATGCTCGCCGAGATATAGGGCATGATGCCCAGGGCGAAGACCGTGGCGCGGGACAGGCCCCCGCCCACGAACATGTCGTAGATCCCGAAGAACGTGTTCTGAAGCTGTCCGAACTGCTCGCGGAGCGCCCCGACGTCCAGGCCCGGTACCGTGATGTGGGCGCCGATCCTGTACACGAGCAGGATGAACAGGGTGAAGAGGATCTTCTCCTTGAGCTCCGGGACGCGGAACAGGTTCGCTACGGGATTGCTCGCCATGGGTCAGCGCCCCTCCGGGCCAGCTTCGCCGCTGACGACCAGCGTCACCGACCCGCCCACGGCCTCGATCTTGGATCGTGCCCCGGCGCTCACTGCGTGCACTTCGACCGCTAGGGCCTTCGTCAGGTCTCCGTCGCCCAGGATCTTGACCGGGCGGCGCGAGGAGCCGATGAGACCCGCTGCGCGCAGGGTCTCGAGCGTGACCGAGCCTTCGAAGCCCTCGAGGTCGCGCACGTTGACGACCTGGAACTCGACCCGGTTGACGTTCGTGAAGCCGCGCTTGGGGATGCGCCGATGGAGGGGCATCTGACCGCCTTCGAATCGCGGCGACACTTTCCCTCCGGTACGGGCCTTCTGTCCCTTCTGCCCTCGCCCGGCGGTCTTCCCGGTACCCGAGCCCGGGCCTCGGCCGACGCGCTTGCGTCCGCGGTGCGAGCCCGACTGCGGGCTCAGGTCGTGAAGCTCAGCCATGATTGCACCCTATTCGGTGATCTCCCGCACGCTCAACATGTGCGGAATCTGATTGATCATGCCCCGAATGGCGGGCGTGTCGTCGTGGACCACGCTCGTCTGGTTCTTCTTGAGTCCGAGGGCGCGCAGCGTCCTCCGCTGCTTCTCCGGGCGGCCGCTCACGCTTCGGACCTGTTTGATCTCCAACCGTACCGTCGCCTTCTTCCTAGCCACGACGCACCCCCAGTGCCTCGACCGTCGTACCGCGCTCTTCTGCCACCCGCTCTGCCGTCACGAGGCGCGTGAGTCCGTTCATGGTGGCCCGTGCCACGTTGATCGGGTTGTTCGTGCCCAGGCTCTTGGTCAGGACGTCCCGGACGCCCGCGGCCTCCAGCACCGCCCGTACGGCACCGCCCGCGATCACCCCGGTGCCCGGGGCCGCCGGGCGAAGGAGCACGCGTCCCGCGCCCCACTCACCCACGATGTCGTGCGGTAGGGTCCCGTTCTCGAGCGGGATGTTTCTCATGTCTCGCTTCGCGCGCTCGAACGCCTTGCGGATCGCCTCAGCCACCTCGTTCGCCTTCGCCAGCGCGATCCCGACGTTGCCCTTCTGGTCACCGACGGATACGAGCGCAGAGAAGGAGAAACGACGGCCTCCCTTCACCACCTTGGCGACGCGGTTGATGTGGATGACGTTCTCCACGAGATCGCTGGGCTCTCGGCCGCGGCGCTCCTGCTTCTTCTCCCTGGCCATCAGAACTCCAGACCTCCCTCGCGGGCGCCTTCGGCGAAGGCTCTCACCCGACCGTGGTACTTGTAGCCACCGCGGTCGAAGACCACGGTCGAAATCCCTTGGGCCTTGGCCCTTTCGCCTAGGAGCTTCCCGGCGGCGCGGGCCTCCTCGACCCGGCGGTTCTTGCCTTCCGCCTTGAAATCCCCCAGGTCGGCGCACAAGGTCGACAGGCCGACCAGCGTGCGCCGGGCGTCGTCGTCGACGAGCTGACCCTCGATGTTCTTGAGCGACCGGAAGATGGTCAGGCGTGGGCGCTCAGCCGTCCCCTGGATCTTGCTCCTGACCCGGAAGTGCCTCCGCTTCCGCTGAAGCACACGGCTCCGTCTCAACTTGCTCTGCTTGATCATAGGCCTCAGGCTCCAGCCGTCTTGCCGGCCTTACGCCGGACCTGCTCACCCTGATACCGGATCCCCTTGCCCTTGTACGGCTCCGGGGGTCGGAATCCTCGGATCTCCGCCGCGGTCTGCCCGACACGCTGCTTGTCCGCGCCGGTCACGACCACCGTAGTGGGGTTCGGGCACTCGATCTTGACCCCCTGGACGGGCGTGTACTCGATCGGATGGGAATACCCGAGACTGAGCGTAATCCCTCCACCCTTCGACTCTGCACGGTACCCGACCCCGACGATCTCCAACGTGCGGGAAAACCCTCGGGTAACTCCCGTCACCATGTTGGCCAGCAGGGCACGGGTGAGGCCATGAAGAGCGCGATGGCTCTTGGCGTCCGATGGCCGCTCGACTCGGATCTCGCCGTCGTCGACGAGGACCTTCATGTCCGGGTGGACGTCCAGGGTCAGCTCGCCCTTGGGCCCCTTCACGGTGATCGTGCGGTCCGCCTGGCGGGCCTCGACCCCCTTGGGGAGCTCGATTGGAAGCTTACCGATTCTCGACATGATCGTCTTTCCGCTCTACCAGACCAGGGCCATCAGCTCCCCGCCCACACCGCGCTCACGCGCGCCGCGATCGGAGAGGACTCCTGCCGACGTGGACAGGATCGCCATCCCGAGTCCGTTGCGGACGCGGGGGATGTCCGTGGCGCCGACGTAGTGCCGACGCCCCGGGCGCGATACGCGCTCGAGGTGCCGGATGACCGGCTGGCCATCGTGGTACTTGAGATAGACCCGAAGAACCCCGTGCTTCCCGTCGTCCAGGACCTTGTGGGCGTGAACGAAGTGAGCCTCGGTGAGGATCTTCGCGATCTCGATCTTCTGTTTCGACACGGGCATGTCCACCCACTTCTGGCTCGCCATGCCGGCGTTCCGGATGCGGGTGAGCATGTCGGCGATGGGATCCGTCATCATTTCCGTCTCGTTCCCCCTACCAGCTCGACTTGCGGACGCCAGGGATCTCTCCCCTGAGCGACATCTCGCGGAAACAGATCCGGCAGATACCGAACTTCCGCAGGAAGGCCCGAGGGCGACCACACCTCTGGCAGCGGTTCCGCTGGCGCACGCCGAATTTCGGCTTGCGCTTGGATTTCTCGATGAGCCCTTTCCTGGCCATTCAGAACTCTCTCTTCTCTCTCTCGTGGTACGCTCGTCAGGCCCCGACCGCGAGCTGGACAGGCACCTGACCACGGAACGGAAAACCGATCTCGCGGAGCAGGGCGAATGCCTCGTCGTCCTTCTCGGTCGAAGTCACGAACGTGATGTCCATTCCGTGGATCCGACTCACACGGTCGTAGTTGATCTCGGGGAAGATGATCTGTTCCCTCACCCCGAGGGTGTAGTTTCCTCTACCGTCGAACGACCGCGTATTGAGTCCGCGGAAGTCGCGGATACGGGGAATCGCCGTCGCGATCAGCCGATCCAGGAAGTACCACATCCGGTCCTTTCGGAGCGTGACCGAGACTCCCACGGGCATCCCCTCACGCAACGAGAAGTTCGAAATCGACTTACGGGCGCGGTTGACGACGGGCCTCTGACCCGTGATGGTCGCCAGCTCGTCCACGATGCTCTGAAGCAGCTTCTGGTCCTTGGCCGCATCCCCGACGCCGACGTTCAACACGATCTTGGTCAACTGCGGAATCTCGTGCGGATTAGCGAAGCTGAATTCCCCCTCCAGCTTCGGCCGCACTTGGGACGCATAGTGGTGCTTGAGTCTCGGTTCCATATCCGTCTGCCTCACCGGGGCCGCGGGATCGGGTTGCCCGACTTCACCGCAATCCGCTCCTTCGTCCCGTCCGACTCGATACGCGTACGCACCCGGCTCGGCTCACCGCTCGCCGGGTCGATCAGCATGACATTGCTGGCGTCGATGGGCGCCTCGAACGTCAGAATCCCGCCTTCAGGGTTGGCCTGGCTCGGGCGGGTATGACGCTTCCGCATGTTCACGCCCTCCACGCGAACGCGCCCGCTGTCCCTGAGCACCTCGAGGACCGCGCCCTCCATGTCGCGGAAATTTCCGCGAATCACCCGGACCCGGTCGCCCTTCATGATCTTCATCTTGGCCGCCATCACAAGACCTCGGGCGCCAGGGAAACGATCTTCATGTATTTCTTCTCGCGAAGCTCACGCCCGACCGGTCCGAAGATCCGGGTTCCGCGCGGCTCCCCCTGAGGGTTGATGATCACCGCCGCGTTGTCGTCGAAGCGGATGTAGGTGCCGTCCTTTCGGCGTGTTTCTTTTGCCGTCCGGACCACGACCGCCTTCACCACATCACCCTTCTTGATGCCCGCGTTCGGGATGGCGTCCTTCACCGTCGCGACGATCACGTCACCGACGCCGGCATAGCGCCGTCGCGATCCGCCGAGCACCCGAATACAGAGCGCCGTCTTGGCGCCGGTGTTGTCGGCGATCCGTAGGATCGACTCCTGCTGGATCATCTCACTGTCTCTCTATCTCGACTCGTTGCCTGCTCACTCGGGCCGTTCGATGAGCTCCACGACACGCCACCGCTTCGTCTTCGACAGCGGTCGTGTCTCCATGATGCGCACCACGTCTCCGGCCTTGTACTCGTTGTTCTCGTCGTGGGCGTGATACTTCTTGGTCCAGGACACACCCTTGCCGTACAGCGGGTGGGGGAAGCGACGTTCCACGACCACGGTGACGGTCTTGTCCGATTTGTCGCTGGCCACGACCCCGACTCGGATCTTTCGGCGACTGCGCTGTCGATCGGCCTTCTCGGCCATGTCCTCTTGCACCTGTGTCTCGCTCATGTTTGCCTGCTCACCCGTTCTGAGCGAGCTCTCGCTCGCGGAGAACCGTCTTGAGGCGTGCAATGTCACGCCGGATGTTGCGCAGTAGGGTCGGATTCTCGAGCTCCATCATGGATGCCTGGAACCGCAGCCGAAACTGCTCCTCCTTGAGCTCCTTGAGGCGTGCCTCGATCTCGGTAGCGTCCCACTCGCGAATGTCGTCGGCCTTCATCTCTGGACGTTCCTTTAGAGCTGCTGGTCGCGTATGACGAAACGGCACTTGATCGGCAGCTTGGCCGCGGCCAACTCCATCGCACGCTGGGCTGTCTTCTGGTCGACGCCCTCGAGCTCGAACATGATCCGGCCGGGCTTTACCACCGCCACCCAGCCTTCCGGATTCCCCTTTCCCTTACCCATCCGGGTCTCGGCCGGCTTGGAGGTGATGGGCTTGTCGGGAAAGATCCTGATCCAGACCTTCCCGCCACGCTTGATATGGCGGGTCATGGCGATACGCGCGGACTCGATCTGGCGGTTCGTGATCCAGCACGGTTCGGTCGCCTGGAGACCGTATTCGCCGAAGGACACCTTGTTCCCGCGGTTCGCTTTTCCCCGCATCCGGCCCTTGAACTGCTTCCGGTATTTGACCCGCTTCGGCGCTAGCATCTTCGCATTCCCCGGTCAGCAGGCGACTACTCGCCTGTGGAGTAGGTGCGGCCACGCCGCTCTTCGATGACCTCGCCCTTGAAGACCCAGCACTTCACTCCGATCGCCCCGTAGGTCGTGAATGCATGGAGCTGCGCGTAGTCGATGTCGGCGCGAAGCGTGTGCAAGGGCACTCGGCCCTCGTTGTACCCCTCGGTGCGAGCGATCTCGGCGCCGCCCAGCCGGCCGGCGCACTGGATCTTGATGCCTTCGGCGCCCGCACGGATGGCCGACTGCACCGCCCGCTTCATGGCGCGGCGGAACGAGATCCGCTGGCGAAGCTGATGGGCGACGTTTTCGGCCACCAGGTACGCCTCCACCTCGGGGCGCTTGATCTCTTCGACGTTCACGCTGATCTCGGACTGAGTCAGCACGGCGAGCTCGTCGCGAAGCTTGTCGACCTCCGCGCCGCGCTTGCCGATGACGACGCCGGGGCGCGCGGTGTGCAGCGTCACCACGATCTTGCTCGGCTTCCGCTCGATGTCGATCTCGGCCAACGCCGCGTGATTGAGCCGGCGTCGGAGGTACTTCCGAATCGTCTCGTCCTCCTTGAGGAGGCGCGGGAAGTCACGCTCCGCGTACCAGCGGGACTTCCAATCCTTGACGATTCCGAGTCGGAACCCGTGAGGGTGCGTTTTCTGTCCCATGAGCTACACGTCCTTGGAGTCCACGACCACGGTGATGTGGCTCGTCCTGTGTCGTCGCGGTGCAGCTCGGCCCTGAGCTGCGGCGCGCCACCTGCGGAGCGTCGGGCCCTCGTCGACGAAGATCTCTCTGACCACCAGATCGTCGACGTCGAGAACATCCCCTCCGTCCTGCGCCTTCACCTGGGCATTCGCGACGGCTGATCGGAGGGTTTTTCCGACCGGTTCGGCAGCGCTCTTCTTGGAGAACTGAAGGGTCGCGTAGGCCTCGTTCACGGACATGCCCCGGATCTGGTCCACCACGAGCCGAACCTTTCTCGGGCTCATGCGCACGTGCCGGGCAATCGCTCTGGCTCTCATCTCCGTCCTCAATGCTTGGACCGCTTGTCCGCCAGCTTCCCGCTGTGACCACGGAAGAGCCGTGTGGGCGCGAACTCCCCGAGCTTGTGGCCCACCATGTTCTCGGTGATGTACACCGGGATGAACTTGTTGCCGTTGTGCACGGCCACGGTATGACCCACGAACTCCGGAGAGATCGTGGAGGCACGGGCCCAGGTCTTCACGACCCTCTTCTCGCCGCGGGAGTTCATGATCTGAACCCGCTCCAGAAGTCGGTCGTCGATATACGGCCCCTTCTTGACGCTCCGTGGCATGTCTCTGAAACCTCGACTCTCGCTGGTCGACCGGACGCTACTTCGTCGCCTTGCCGCGACGACGTCCGCGGACGATGTACTTGCTCGATTCCTTCTTCTTGTCCCGCGTCTTCTTGCCTTCGGGCTTGCCCCAGGGTGATACGGGTGGCCTGCCTCCCGAGGAGCGCCCTTCGCCGCCTCCCAAGGGATGATCGACCGGGTTCATGGCGACGCCCCGCACCTTGGGACGGCGCCCACGCCACCGGTTTGCACCGGCCTTGCCCAGGACGGTCAGCTCGTGATCGGCGTTGCCCACTTCGCCCACGGTGGCCATGCACTCCTTCCGGACCCGGCGCACCTCCGTGGAAGGCAGACGAAGCGTGACATGGTCACCCTCCTTCGCCATGACCTGCACACCGGCACCGGCGGAGCGCGCCATCTGCCCACCCTTTCCGGGCTTGAGCTCGACGTTGTGCACCGTCGTGCCGAGCGGAAGAAGCTCCAACGGCAGCGCACACCCGATGCGCACGTCCGCATCCGGCCCGGACATGATCGTGTCACCGACCTTGAGGTCCCGCGGATGGAGGATGTAGCGCTTTTCTCCATCGGCGTATGTGATGAGCGCGATGTTTGCGGACCGGTTGGGATCGTATTCGATCTCCGAGACGATCCCCGGCACACCGATCTTGTCGCGCCGGAAGTCGACCTTGCGGTAACGGCGCTTGTGCCCGCCGCCACGACGGCGCACGGTTACGTGGCCGTGGTGGTTCCGCCCACCCTTCGAGCCCAACGACTCGGTCAGAGACTTCTCAGGGCCCTTCCGGGTGATCACGTCGTTGTCGAGCGTGCTGCGGAAACGAGTTCCCGCCGTCATCGCCTTGAACTTCTTGATGCCCATGATCAGCCGACCTCGTAGAGCTCGATGCGCTCGCCCTCGGCGAGCTGAACGATGGCCTTCTTGAAGGAAGGTCGACGCCCCCGACTCCAGTTCTTGGCCATGCGGCCCAGGAAGGAGCGTCGGGACTTACCAGGATACCGCATGGTGCGGACATCCTTGACGGTCACGTCCCAGAGACGCTCCACCGCGCTACCGATCTCGATCTTGTTGGCCCCCTCGGCCACGATGAACGTGTAGAGGCTCTGCGTTTCCATCTGCTCCGACGTCTTCTCTGTGACGACGGGCCTGATGATCACGTCGTGGGGCTCACGCATCGCCGTCCTCCTCGCCCTCCGGGGCCTGACCGAGCTTCTCCAGGGCGCTCCGCTCGATCACAACCGTGTGCGCCCACAGCACGTCGTAGACGGACTCGTCACCGAAGCGCAGTACCGACACGTCCGGAAGGTTCCGGGCCGACAGGTAGACGTTCTCGTTCTTGCCGTCCGTGAGGACCAAGACCTTGCCCGGAACGTCCAGCGTCCCGAGGAAGCCCCTGAGATCCCGCGTCTTCGGTCGTTCCATCTCGGGGAGATCGGCCAGGACGACCCGGTCGCTTTCCGCACGGTCGTTCAGTGCCGACCGCCGCGCGAGCGACTTGACCTTCTTCGGGACACGCTGACGCCACGAATGGGGGATGGGAGGAAACGCGATGCCGCCGCCCTCCCACTGGACCGCGCGGATCGAGCCCTGCCGGGCCCTCCCGGTTCCCTTTTGGCGCCACGGCTTGCTGTTGCCGCCCGAAACCTCGGAGCGGGTCTTGGCTGCCGCCGTGCCTTGTCGTTGGTTCGCGAGGTACGCCTTCACCACTTGGTGCATGACGCTCTCGTTCACGACCCCGTCGAAGAGAGTGTCCGGCAGAGGCCGGGCCTTCCCCTTCTTTCCGTCAGCTTTGAAGTAGCGCGCCTTGTACATGGCTTACTTGGAGATCAGGACGTAGCTGTCGCGGGCGCCGGGAACGCCGCCCTTCACGAAGAGCAGGTTGCGCTCACCGTCCACCCGAACGATCTGCAGGTTGCGGATGGTCGTGCGCGTACCGCCCATGCGGCCCGGGAGCTTCTTCCCCTTGATGACTCGGGAAGGGTTCGTGCCGGGCCCCACCGAACCGGGGTTCCGAGCCATCGGGTGTCCGTGTCCTCCCGGGCGGCCGGCGAAGCCGTGACGCTTCACCACACCCTGGAAGCCACGGCCTTTCGAGCTCCCCGTGACCTTCACCCGATCCCCAGCTTCGAAGACCGTCACGGTGAGGCTCTGACCCACCTCGTACTCCTCGCCGTCCCCGGTTCTGAACTCGCGCAGGATGCGCGGCGCCGCCTCGAGGCCTGCTTTGGCCGCGTGGCCCACCTCGGCTTTCGTGGAGCGCTTCGCCTTCCGGGCGCCGAAGCCCAATTGAACCGAGCTGACGCCGAGTCCTTCCTGCGCGTTCACCTGAACGACGGGACACGGACCTGCTTCGATGACGGTGACGGGTACCTGCACCCCCTCCTCATCGAAGATCCGCGTCATGCCGATCTTTCTACCGATCAATCCGGGCATCTTCGGGATTCCTCCCTCAGTCGACCTTGATCTCGACGTCGACCCCAGCCGGCAAGTCCAGCTTGGTCAAAGCGTCGATCGTCTGCGGGCGGCTGTCCACGATGTCGATGAGCCGCTTGTGCGTGCGAAGCTCGAACTGCTCTCGGCTCTTCTTGTCCACGTGAGGCGAGCGGAGAACGGTCCAGCGCTGGCGTCGAGTCGGAAGCGGGATCGGTCCTCGAACCGTCGCACCCGTCTTCTGAGCCGTGCGCACGATGTCCGCGGCCGTCTGGTCGACCACCCAGTGGTCGAAGGCCTTCAATCGGATTCGGATTCTCTCAGCCATGATCGTGCTACTCGATGATCTCGGTGACGACGCCGGCGCCCACGGTGCGACCGCCTTCGCGGATCGCGAATCGGAGCTCCTTGTCCATCGCGATCGGCGTGATCAGCTCCACTTCCATCTGCACGTTGTCGCCCGGCATCAC
>QJYK01000223.1 GCA_003248075.1 Gemmatimonadota bacterium
GGCGGTGAGAAGTGGCGGAGCATGGCGTTCCTCCCGGTATTGGCCGGACCAGGTCCGGCGGCTGACGGGAGGCGGCGCTGCTGCGCCCGGCATGAGCGCTCCGGTCACCTCCCTCATCCAGGAAGGCGGAAGAACGAGGGGCCACTATTCACGACGGCGGGCATGGGGGATGCCGACGGGTCGACGATTGCGTTGCTGTCGCACCGAATCGCGTGTAGGATGAGGCACGGCTGTCCCGCCCCCTCGACCGCGGTGAATACCCGAGGTGACAGTCATGGCCTCTCAGGTCACGCCGCCCAACGATCCGGACATCACGCAGCTGCTGCTGAGCTGGAGTGGTGGGGATCGGAGTGCGTTCGACAAGATCGCGACCGTCGTCTACGGTGAGCTGAAGCGGCTGGCCCACGACCGCCTCCGAGGGGAGCGACCGGACCACACTCTCAACACCACCGGCCTGGTGCACGAGGCCTACGTGCGGCTCGTGGACGTCGAGCGTATGGAGTGGAGTGACCGGAGTCACTTCCTGTCCGTCGCGTCGCGGATGATGCGGCGCATCCTGGTGGATCACGCGCGGCGGCGGAACGCGAGGAAGCGGGGTGGAGCCGGAGCGGTCACGCTGGAGGAGGAGCACCTGCTCGTGACCACTGAGCAGGCCGCCACCGTCCTGGAGCTGGATGAGGCGATCGGGCGGCTGGAGGAGGAGCATCCTCGGCCCGCGAGGGCGGTGGAGCTGCACTACTTCGGGGGGCTGACGCAGCACGAGGTGAGCGAAGTGCTGGAGGTGTCCCAACCCACGGTAGCCCGGGATCTCCGGTTCGCGGTGGCGTGGCTGGCCCGAGCATGGGGAAACACATGAGCCACTTCGCTCGTTCCGAGCGCATCCGCGACGTCTGGGAGTCCAGGGTGGGCCGGCGATGAGCGACGAAGCCCCCACGACCCGCTCGCGCGAAGAGACACGGTGCGTTGCCGCGCTCGAAGACGCGCTTGGTGCGGACTTCGAGATCTTGCAGAGGCTTGGTAGGGGGTCGATGGCGACGGTCTACCTTGCACGCGAGAAGGCGCTCGGGCGACTGGTTGCGGTAAAGGTCCTGCTCCCGGGGCGCGCCCGGGACGAGACGCCGCGCAAGCGCTTCGAACGCGAGGCGAAAGCGTACGGGTCGCTCGCGCACCCCAACGTCGTGCAGGTCTACCGTTTCGGCCGCCTACGCGACGAGACGCCCTATCTCGTGATGCGGTTCGTGAAGGGACGCACGATCGAGGAGCGGCTTGCGGCGGAAGGGCGGCTGCCGAGCGACGTCGCGCGTAAGGTGCTTCACGACGTCGCCTCTGCCCTCGCCGCGGCGCACGCGCACGGCATCGCCCACCGCGATGTGCGCGGGGCGAACGTGCTATGGGACGAGGAGAGTCAGGACGCGGTGCTCACGGACTTTGGCATCGCAGCGATCCTGGCTACCAGCGGCGAGGAGTCGACGCGGCTCACGAATACCGGACAGATCGTGGGCGATCCGCGATACCTCAGCCCGGAGCAGCTCCGCGATGATGATCTCACTGAGTTGGTCGACATGTACGCGTTCGGCATCCTCGGCTACGAGGTCTACACCGGTGAGGGTCCGTACGAGGCCGTAAGCACCCGGTGGGTCGACGCCCACCTGAGCGGGAAGCCGCGCGACATCAGGCGACTGCGGCCCGATATCGAGCCCGAAGTCGCGGATCTGCTCAGGAAATGCCTCAACCCGGAGCCAAACCGTCGGCCCACCGCCGCGAACGCGGCCCGGACGCTCCAGCCGCCGGAGCACGCGCCCCCTTCGGCCGTGACAACACACGGCTCCCTGTCGGCCGAGTTGAAGCGGCGACGCTTCCCACAGTTCGTGGCTGGAGCACTCGCTGGCGGCGTGGGTGTGGTGAGCTTTGTCGCCCTGCTGCGAGAGATGTACGACGTCGATCTGGTCTGGGTCAGCCTGGCGTTCCCCTTCGCCGCGTGCGGGGTCGTCGCCGCGAGCGTCGTCGC
>QJYK01000163.1 GCA_003248075.1 Gemmatimonadota bacterium
GTCGTCACGACCTTTCTCATGTGGACGGAGTCGCTCGAGCGGGTCAATGAGACCCGCTCCCTCGTCGCCCGCGAAGCGGTGCTGCGGGCGGAGGCGGAGGCGAAGGCCATCCGCGCCCAGTTCAACCCCCATTTCGTGTTCAACACGCTCCACTCCCTTATGCTGCTCGTGCGGGCCGAGCCCGACGCGGCCGAGCGGGCGATCGACGACGTGGCGGAGCTCATCCGCTACGCCTCGACCCTGCAGCGGCGCGAGATCGATCAGGTGCCGCTCGCGAAGGAGCTCGCCTTCGCGGAGCGCTACGTCGCGCTGGAGCGGCTTCGCCTGGCTGAGCGCCTCGAGGTGAGCTGGAAGGTCGGTCCCGGTCTCGACGACCTCCTGGTGCCCGCCTTCGCACTCCAGACGCTTCTGGAGAATGCGATCAAGCACGGTATCTCCCCTCAGCCTCGGGGCGGAACCGTCACGATCCGCGCCTCCATGAACGAAGGCGCCCTCTCCCTGGAGGTCTCGGACGACGGCGCCGGGGCCGACCCCATGGAGGTCGAGACCGACGGAGGCAGCGGCCTCCGGTTGCTCGCCCGACGTCTCGACGCCGTCTATGACGGCGCGGCGGAGCTCGTCTGGAGCACGGGGCCGGGACGAGGCTTCTCCGCGACCGTCACCGTGCCGGCGCGCCGGGCCGGCCCGTCCGATACACCTCGATGAGCCGCGACACCGAGCTGGGCGTCGTCCGAGCCCTGGTCTGCGAGGACGAGCCGCTGGCTCGGCGCGCGATCCGCGAGTACCTCGCCGACGTGGCCTGGATCGAGATCGTCGGTGAGGCTCCCGACGGCAAGGAGGCGATGCGGCTCATTCACAAACTCGAGCCGGACCTGGTGTTCCTCGACGTGCGCATGCCGGGGATGAGCGGGCTCGAGGTGCTGGACGCCACGACGCACCGGGCAGCCGTCGTGTTCACGACGGCATTCGACGAGTACGCGGTCACCGCCTTCGAGCTGGGGGCCGTGGACTATCTGGTCAAGCCGTTCGGCCGCGAGCGCCTGCTCGACACGCTCGCCCGAGTGCGCGTGCGCCTGGTGGGCGAGGGAATGGCCGGCCGCGATCGGCGTGCCGCGGAATCGGGTCCGCGCCGGAGCCGCCTGTTCGCCCGGCGGCGCGGCGCGATCGTACCGGTGCCGGTCGCCGACGTCGTGCGCATCGATGCGACCCCCAGCGGCGCGGAGCTGGTGACCGAGGGGGGAACGCTCGACCTGGACGGAACGTTGGGGGAGATCGAGGCATACCTCGACCCCACGGACTTCGTGCGCGTGCACCGATCGCACATCGTGAACATGGCCCACGTCACCAGCATCCGGCGCTATGACGAGCGACGCCTCGAGGTCCGGCTGTCGAACGGCTCCGCGATCGTCGCCAGCCGCCAGGGATCCCGTGAGCTTCGCGGGGTGATGGGATGAGCGGATGATACACGCCGGCTCGCCCGATCTCGACCGCCGCTCCTTCCTGAGACGGGTGGGCGTGGCGACGCTCTCTCTCGCCGGGCTGGGCGGAGCCGCGTGCGGTCCGGAGTCTCGGGTCGGGAGGCGACGCTCCGGACCCGAGGAGGGGGCCCCCGACGACGCGCTCCAGCGCCCGATCGTGCTGCCCTTCGGCGAGGACGGTATCGTCGTCCCGGCACCGGCCGTCGAGCTTCCCGTCGCCTACGTGTCGCGGGCGCTCGGACGGGTCTACGTCGCGCACGATCTACGGGACCGCGCTGCCCTCGCCCTCGCCGCGCACATCTCCGTGAGCACCGGCGTCTGGCGCATCCCCCTTCCCGGGGATCCCGTGCGAAGGCCGATCCAGCCGGGCGACGCGGCGCGGGAGTTCGAGGAGTATCCCCTGCGCTCGTGGGACCCCGGCTCGGCCCCGGCCGAGGGCGACGCGCGGCTTCGGCTCGGCCGGCTCGAGGTGGTCGGGATCGAGCTGGCGTGCGAGGCCGTCCAGGGTACCGACGAGTGGTGCCGGGGCGGGCCGTGGAACGTGAGGCGTTGCGCTCCGGGCGGGGGTCAGCTGTGCCGGGAGATCCTCGCCGAGGTCGGCACCGCGAGCCTGTGGAGGGACGGGCGCTGCGCGGATGGGCCGCGACAGGTACGATGCCTCACGTGGACGGCGGCCCTCGATTGAACATACCGCACTCAGGGCAGCCCCGATGGAAGGGAGGAAGCGTGGCGCATCCACCGGCCCACCCGTGATATCCCGACCTCGATCCTCGGCAGGTCGTCGACCAGGGGACCGAACGACACCCTGACGGCGTTCCTCAACGAGGGGCCGAAGCCGCTCCCCGGAACGAGCACGACGCCCGTCTCCCTCAGCACCTCACGGGCGAAGTCGTCCCCGTCGCCGCCCACGTCCAGCACGGTGTAGAGACCGCCCTCGGGGGGGAGCCAGCGCAGGCGCAGGTGCTCGTCTAGGCACGTGCCGAGGAAGTCCGCCGCGGCACGGTATCGCCGGCGCGCCTCCGCCAGATAGGCTTCGAGCGATCCGTCGTCCAGAGCCGCGTGCAGGTAACCCGCCAAAGCGAACTGGTGCACCGTGTCCGGGCAGAGCGCGGTGCTCTGCTGCACGACCTCGAGGGCCTGCACGAGCTCGGGCGTGGCCTCGATCCATCCGAGCCGACGTCCGAGCCCCCGGCACCACTTGGAGTTCGAGTGGATGCGGACGAGGTTCCTCCTCTCGGCCGGGCTCGCCGAGAACGAGGCCGGCTGCTCCGCCGTCCAGCACTGCGCGCGGTAGGCGTAATCCACCACGACCCAGCACCCGGTGTCCGCCGCCATCGCCACGATGCGGTCGAAGGCCCCGTCGGGGACAACCCTTCCCGTGGGATTGTCCGGCGCCGAGAGCAGGAGAAGCTTCGGCCGATCCCGCTCGAGGAAGCCCGCCAGGGTCTCGAGCACCGCGGCCTCGTCCTCGAACCAACTCCAGCTCCCGGCATCCATCACGGGCAGGCGGAGGATCTCGATGCCTTCCTGGGCGAGCGCCAGCTGCGGCGCGTAGTTGGCGTACGACGGATCGAACAGGACTACCCGGTCACCGGGGTCCAACAGCGCGACGAAAAGCGCGTACGTCAGACCCGTCGAGCTCTGCCCGACCAGGAGATGCTCGTCGGACAGGCCGGGTGTTCCATGGAGCGCGCGGTCGAGCCGGAGCAGCGCGGCGCGCAGGTCCGGGAGCCCGCGCGTCGGGGAGTACGCACCCAGCTCGTGGAAGAGGGCGGGATCCCCGGCAAGCCGGGCATATTCCGCCCGGAGCCCCTCGGGTGACCGATGCGCCACCCAGCCGCCGGCGAACGACACCATCTCGTCGGGATCGAGTCCCATGTCCACGATGTTCGCGCGGTCCGCCAGGCGCATGATCCTACGGATCGGAGAGCTCTCGAGGCTGCCCTTGCGGAAGCGCTCGGAAAGCGGAGGCAGGGACACGTCGGACCCCCTAGCGGGTCGCTGAAAAAGGGGAGCACCCCGCGACCCATGCTGCGCATGGGTACCCCGGAGCGCCACGGATGGCTCCCGCGCCCGTTCGGGCTCGGGACGATGATTCGAGCGCGAACCTGCACGGGTGCCCGAGCCGGAGGCAAGGTCGGTTTCCAGGATCGGGGTCCGCTCGCTATCATGCCGGCGCGACGCGGGAACGTGCGGCCGGATCCTGCCCCGCCTGTCCAACGCCGAGACGGGAACACGTCTTCCATGCCCTCCAGACAGCCCGAAGCGCCTGGGATCGGACCGCTCACGGCCCTGCTTCGTCGGGCCGTGGACGTGCGATCGGAAGAAGTGTCGCTCATGCTCCTGTCGTCGGGGTACTTCTTCCTGGTTCTCACGTCGTTCTACATCATCCGCCCGATCCGCGAAGAGATGGGGGTCGCGGGCGGCGTAGAGAACCTCGCCTGGCTGTACACGGGGACCCTGGTAGGGACTCTCGTGGCGCACCCGTTGTTCACGTGGCTTGTCGCGCGCTATCCGCGCAAGACCTTCATCCCGGTGGCGTACCGCTTCTTCATCGCCAACCTGGTCATCTTCTTCCTTCTGCTGCGCACGACGTCGGGCGGCGCGTACGTCTGGGTGGGGCGCATCTTCTTCAACTGGACGAGCGTCTTCAATCTCTTCGTGGTGTCGGTCTTCTGGGCGTTCATGGCCGACATCTACCGGAGCGAGCAGAGCAAGCGGCTGTTCGGGTTCATCGCGACGGGTGGAACCATCGGAGCGATGCTCGGTTCGGGCATGACCGCGCTCCTGGCCCGAGGTGTGGGTGTGGTGAACCTGCTGCTCGTGTCCGCGCTTTTCCTGGAGCTCGCGGTGCGCTGCGTGCGCCGTCTGGGGCATTCCGTCACGGAGCTCGGTATCGGCACGCGCGAGGAGGAGAACGAGCCCATCGGGGGACGCGTGCTCGCCGGGGTCAGCGGTGTGGTCCGATCTTCGTACCTGCTCGGCATCATCCTGTTCGTGCTGCTCTTCACCATCACGAGCACGACGCTCTACTTCCAGCAGGCGGACATCGTGTCGCGCAGCTTCGACTCACCGGCCGCGCGTACCTCGTTCTTCGCGACCATCGACTTCCTCGTGAACCTGCTCGCGCTCGTGACCCAGGTGTTCGTGACCGGGCGTGTCATCAAGTGGGTGGGGCTCGCAGCCACGCTCGCGGTGCTCCCCGCCCTGTCGTTGATCTCCTTCCCGCTGATCGGACTCTACCCGACGCTGGGCGTGATCATGACCGCTCAGGTGCTTCGCCGGGGATGGAACTACGGCATGATGAAGCCCTCCCTCGAGGCGCTCTACACCGTGATTCCGCGTGAAGACAAGTACAAGGCGAAGAACCTCATCGATACGTTCATCTACCGCTCGGGCGACCAGATCGGCGCCTGGTCGTACGACGGCATGTTGGCCACGGGACTCGGCCTCGCTGGGATCGCGTTCGTGAACACGCCCATCGCGGGCGTGTGGCTCCTCATCGCCGTGGCGTTGGGCTTCGCGCAGAACAAGCGGGCCAGGGCTCTGGATGCTGGTCGCGCCGCCAGTGGGGTCCCCGCCGGCGCGGCGCCGGCCTCGGCCGACTGAGCAGGGAGACCGGGTCCTCCTCGGCCCGCGAGCACCGATCCGGGGACCCGGCGCGGGGGCGCAAGAGGCATCGTATCTTGCCGTGGTCGAGATTCGGCGTACTGACGAGGGGAGGAGAGAGCGCGACGATGACGAGTCGACGTGGATTCCTGGCCGCTTCGGCCGCTGCGGGAGTGGGGTTGGGGATGGGTGCGCGGCCTTTCGCGGCCGTCTGGGTCGAGGGGCCCGGTGCCCGTCCGCTCACGAGGGACGAGCCACCGGCGCCGCGCGCCCTGCGCATCCTGTTCCTCGGCGGCACCGGCTTCCTGGGACCGCCGCAGGTCGAGTACGCGATCGCGCGCGGCCACAGCGTGACGCTGTTCAACCGGGGACGCACCGGTCCTGACCTGTTTCCCGGGGTCGAGACCCTGTTCGGTGACCGGGCCACGCCGGACTACGACGCCCTCGAAGGACGCGAGTGGGACGCGGTCATCGACAATTCCGCCAGCATCGCGACCTGGGTGCGTGACTCGACGTCGCTCTTGAAGGACCGCGTGGGTCGGTACCTGTACGTCTCGAGCCTGTCCGCGCACAGCGACAACTCCTTCGTCGGCATGAAGGAGGACGGGCCCGTCTTCACGCACGCGGACTACGAGCAGGCGATCGCGTCCGGCGCCTCCCCCGGGGCGGCGTACGGCCCCAACAAGGCGGAGGCGGAGCGCATCACCCTGGACGTGCTGGGCGACCGGGGCCTGGTCGTTCGGCCGGGCCTCATCGTGGGCCCCGGAGACCGCAGCGACCGCTTCACCTACTGGCCGGTCCGCATCGACCGGGGCGGTGAGGTGGTCGCCCCCGGCGACGGATCCGACCATGTCCAGATCGTCGACGTGCGCGACCTCGCCCAATGGATGGTGCGCATGGTGGAAAACGGTGGGTCGGGCACCTACAACGCGGTGGGGCCCGAGGCCGAGCTCGACATGGCGGGCATGCTGAACGGCATCCGCGCGATCACGTCCGCGAACGTCAAGCTCGTGTGGGTGCCCACCGACCTCCTGCGCAAGCACGAGGTCGGCGGCTGGATCGAGATGCCCGTGTGGGTCTATCCGAGTCCCGACAACATCGGCTTCTCCGCCTGGGACTGCAGCAAGGCCATCGCGGCCGGGCTCACCTTCCGCCCGCTCGCCGATACCGCGCGCGATACCCTGGCGTGGTGGAAGGCCCGCCCGGAGGACGAGCGGCGCCTGCGCACCGGTCCGTCCCCGGAGAAGGAAGCCGCGATCCTCGCGGACTGGCACGCGCGCAACGGATAGCCGCCTCCCCGACCGGGGACCTCTCGGCGACCCGAGAGCCGCGACCGGTCAGGGGCGATCCGTCGTCACGGCGCCCTCGACCAACCAGTGCGTGAACCACTGGCGCAGGCGCCCCAGGCGGTCCACCAGGAGCCAGGGCTCGCCCGTGCGCGACAGGTCGTGCGTCGAACGCGGGTAGCGTACGAACTCCGCGGGGACGCCCTGCTTGCGCAGCGCCATGAACCACTGCTCCGCGTCCGTCATCGGCGTACGGCCAATAGAGATCCGGGTTATCCCATGGCTTGCCGTAGAACTCGAACTCGGTCAAGCCCTGCGCGTCGGAGGTGCCGTACCACGAGAACCAATTGCTGATCATTCGGTCCGTCTGCGCGGCCTTGAAGCGGTTCGTCCTGGTGGTCACCCACGCGGTCATGAAGCCGCCGTAGCTCCCACCCGTCACGCCCAGCCGCTCGGCGTCCACGTCCGGTCGCTGGATCGCGACGTCCACGGCTTTCATGAGATCCTCGAAGTCCTCCATGCCCCAACGGCCGCGGGTCGAGTACGTGAAGTCCGCACCGTAGCCGCTCGAGCCACGCGGGTTCGTGTAC
>QJYK01000027.1 GCA_003248075.1 Gemmatimonadota bacterium
ATCGGCATCGGATACTCCTTCGGAGGGACCCCCCACTATGCCGGTCAGCGTTTCGCGGGTCGACTCGCTGGCGACCCTCTGGGCACGCTCACCCTACGCGAGACCGTGCTCGTGGAGGGCGAGGCGGCGCAGACCAACACACTGCGCTGGGAGGACTACACCCAGACGGCCGTGGACCCGGTGGACGACTGCACGATCTGGTACGTGGGAGACTACTACAGGCAGGGCGCGGAGACCTACTCGACCCGTATCGGGGCCTTCTTGATGCCGGGATGTGTGGGCCGGGAGCCGGTGCGCGGGCGCTGATCCGTGTATGTCCGGGCCCTTCGACCGCCGCGCGGAGTTGCGCGAGGTCCCTGATTACCGCCGCAGCTCCACGCCGAAGTCCGAGGGCGACTGCCGCTCGTAGTGCCCCCCGGCTCCAGCGGACGCATCGAGAACCCGAGCGACGTAGGCGACGTTCCGGTCCGGCACGTCGAGCTGCGCGACGGGTCCTGGCTGCACTGCCCCCTTCAGGAACAGGACTGTCCTGGACGATCCCGGCTCCGTCTGCCAGACACGGTAGCTTGGGGTGGCGGTGCCCACCCCGGGACCGCTGATCTCCACCAGGAGGCCTCCGGCGCCGGCGGACGCCTGCGTGACCATCAGGCGGAGCGGACCGGGGTCCGGAGCCTGCGGACCGGTGCCGTCTGACCCACACCCGGTGATGGCCAGGGACGCGGCCAGGGCGAGGGAGCGCATGCCCCGGGCCCGTGAGCGAACGGCTGGCGATCGGGCGGCTCGCTTCATCGGAGAGCTCCCGGGCTCAGTTCCGGGTGGCGGTCGAAGAACGCAACCAGGTCGCCGACGTCGAACGTTCCGTTCCGGTTTCCGTCACGGTCGAGGGCGGCCACCTCTCCGGATTCGAGGCGGCCTGCGACGCCGAAGAGGGTCTCCAGGGCACGGGCCCCGAGGTCGTCCACCCTGACGAAGTGTGCCATGAGAGCGCGTTCGGCATTGGCCACCAGCGTGAGGGCCGGGCTGTTGGCGACCTGGGTTCCGCCCTCCCTCCAGTCGACGAACACCCAGCCCGTGCTTGCCGTGGCGGTCACGGTGACCTCCCGACCACACGCGCCCGACACATCTCCGGCGGTTACGGCGACCGTGCCACCCTCGGGAGGCGCGGCGGACACCTGGACGGCGCAGGAGGGCTCGAAATGCGCCACCAGGGTCAGGTCGGACGCCACCTGGACGGCGTACTGCTCCTGGGTCGACACCGTCTCGGACCCGACGGTCCAGGCGGTGAAGGTCCAACCGGCGGCCGGGGCGGCCAGGACCGTGACCGTGCGCCCGCAAGTGCCGGTCTGACCGCCACTTGTGACCGAGGCGCTCCCCGCTTGCGTGGGGCTCGCGGAGAGGCTCACCGTACAGGTGCCCTCGGCCAGGCGGCTGATCGTCACCCTGAATCCGTCGGCGACCCGCTCCTCGACGGCGACGCTGAACCCGGCGACCGTGTCCGTGAAGGTCTCGCCCGGGAGCCAGATCGCGCCCTCGTCGTTCGGATCACCATCGGCGTCGGGATCGACCACGTACGCGCGCGACCCCACGGTCTCGTGGATGACGACCGCCTCCGCGGGAAGCGGCTGGTCGTGCCCGGCCAGGAGGCGGGCCTCGACCGTGTAGGATCTTCCGGGCGCCACCGGGATGTCCGCCATGAGGTATCCCTCCGCCGGGGGCAGCGCGCTCCGGACGATCGTAGCCGTCTCGGTGGCCCCTGCCGTGGGCCGCCACAGCCGCTCCTCCGGGATCCAGCCGGCCAAGCGCTTGTGGTGGGCGATGGTGTGGATCGTGAGCCATCCCCAGGGCGGCTCGTACCGCAGGTACCCCACGCTCATCACGTCCCAGCGGGAGTCGTACTCGCTCCCGTACCTGCCCGAGGAGTGGGGCCAGCCCAGGGCGTGTCCCATCTCGTGCGTCACCACCACGTAATTGTCGTGGTGATCCCCGGAAAGCCAGGTCATCCCGTACGAGCGCGTGGCGCCGTCCAGGGACAGCGTGAAGCTCCCGCCGAAGGAGAGGGGGTCGTAGGGTGGGACGGTTCGTTTGCTCAGGAATCCGCTGACCTGGATGTTGACGCCGTAGTATTCGGTGAAGTCCACGTCGGAATCGGCGGCGGCGGCGCAGTCCTTGGCCAGGAGCCCCACCGAGGTGCTGCTGGCGCTGTCGTTGACGTAGGTGCTACGGGGTGACGGGAGCAGGTACCACCCCGCCACCGTGCTCCCGGCCATGATCCCCGGGTCCCGCGACACCTCGGCGTAGTATTGCCGTGCACCCGGATAGGTCGGCCCGTGGACGACCTCGACCGCTGCGGGTGTGAAGGGCTCGGTGGGGTCGTCCGCGAAGCGGCACAGGATGGTGACGAAGTCGCGGGCCTCCGGCGCCTGGGATGCCGCGGCCCTCGTCGGTGCCTCGCCCTGGCTCTCGAGCACCCGCTCGACACGGAGTTCGGGCTCATCGGCCCGGGAGCCCGACACCAGAACGCCCGCGACCTGCACCGAACGGCGGTCCATTCCCTCGAGCGCGTCGGCCACGGAGCTCGAGCCAGGAAGGAGCTCCAGCGAGCTCCCATCGCTCTTTACCAGGAAGAAGCGGCGCCCACCCTCACGGAGCCGTGGATCCGCGTCCCAGACGACGTGCACCGTGCCCTGGACGTCCTCGGCGCGTGCGTCCCGCGGCTCGGGGGTCACCTGTGTCGGGGAAGGAGCGGACAGGACCGCCAGAACGGGCAGAATCCCCGCCGCCCAACGCCGGGTCAAGGCGCACCCGACCCTGAGGGGGTCAGCGTCCGAACCTGAACGACGCCGGGGGCAACCACGACTCCGGTCACCCTGACGACCGTTCGGTCCAGTGCCGTCAATCCGCCGACGAGGTCGGAATCGTCGGCGAAGAGCAGCTCGGTCGACTGCTCCGCCTCCCCCACCAGGAAATAGCGGGCATGCCCGTTTTGTACGGTGTGGAGGCGGCCCGCGAGGCTGATCTCCGCTCCGCACGGGGCGTCGACGCAGGGAGGGACGACCGGAGGAACGGACGAGGCTCCCCCGCATGCCGCGGCCAGCGCGAGAAGGACGGAGATCAGGGCCCCACACCACTTCCCGTCCCGGCCGATGCGGGTCGACCTCTCTGGCGTGGAGCGGGGCACCGGGATCTCCGTGTGCTGGGACGGTGGTTGCAGGCGGTGAGACCACGTCATGGATGACCTCGGAAGGGTCCCGCCGCAACCCCGCGGCGGGAAGGCGAGAGCGGGCGCCGGCCGACCGGCTCGGGGGGGGGTCGGGAGGGCCTCCGAAGAGTCCGCGGACACGCCGCTCCGACGGTGACGATTCTGGGGCGGATCGGGTCCGTTCCATGTCACGATTCTTGCGACCTTATGGCCCCCGTGACTCCCCCACCGCTCATCGCTGAGGAAGGGCGAAGCGTTCTGTCGCAATCCCGCCCAACGTCGACGCCCCGCGCATTGCCTTCTCCCACCGCGGTGTTCGTGGATTTAGAATCACATTCCATATTCGTTTAGCCCCCAGGATCTGGCCAGGAATCGACGCTTTCCGTCCCATGGGCACTGGATGGACGGTTGTCGTGATCTCGCCGCGGAGTGTCGGATGGCTGCAACACGGACTTCGGTCTCCCGCGTTCTTCAATGGACCGTGGCCACGGCGGCCATCGTCGCCACAGCCTCCTGCAGTCGTGAGCCGCTTGCGCCGATCGAGGGCTACGCCGACTCGGCTCGACGGGCCGAGGAGTGGGTGCAGTCGGTCCGGGTGATGGAGCCCCGCGATATCGGAGTCTCCAACCCGGCCAGCCTGGCGTTCTCGCGGGGCACCGGCCTGCTCCTGGTCGCTTCCAGGGCTCCGGGCGCACCTGCCGGGACCTCGACCGATCTCGAGCTCGTGACGTTGTCGGAGTCCTCCGAGGGCACGATCCGGATCGAGGCGAGCATCTCCGATCCGGTGAACATGACGTTCGACGCTCGGTCCGACCGGCTCCTCATCCTCCAGCCCTCCGGCCTGCTGACCGAATTCCGGTCGGGTCCGGGAGGCGGGCTCGTGACCGACGATCCGCAGCAGATCGACACGCGTGGTTGGAATCTCCGCACGCCTCGGGGGTTGGCGGTGGATCCGACCACGGGCGTGCTGTTCGTGCTGGACGCCGAGGGCCCACAGCTCGTCCGTGTTGAGCCCCATCCCCGCCTGGGTCTGGAGAGGCCCACCGTGGTCCGGGTGGACCTGCCGGAGCTGGGCGCCCATGCGCGCGGCCTCGCCCTGAACCCCTCCGACGGCCATCTCCACGTGCTGGATCGGGGGAGCCGGTCCCTCTACGAGCTGACGCCGGCCGGGCGTATCGTGGCGGTCCGCGACCTCTCGGGGATGGGTCTCGAGAATCCGCAGGGCATGACCTTCGCCCCGAGCGGGGACCGGACGGACGACCCGGCCGAGATGAGCCTGTACGTGGCCGACGCCGGATTGGGTGCCGAGGCGCCGCGCGGCGCCAGCGCGAGCTTGGTCGAGAGCGGCTACATCGCCGAGCTGTCGCTGACCCCGCCCGTCTACTCCGCGTCGGGTGGCGCCGCCGACGGCGTCGCAACCCTCATCCGGACCGTCCGGACGTATCAGTTCAATCCTCCGAGTCCCGACCCGGCCGGGATCACGTATCTGGGGAATCTCAACCAGCTTCTGATCAGCGATTCGGAAGTGAACGAGATGTCGATCTACAAGGGCGCGAACCTCTTCCGGACCACGCTCGTCGGCGGCCTCCAGCAGACCTACAACACCCTGGCCTATTCCGACGAGCCGACCGGGATCGACTGGAACCCGAACAACGGGCACCTCTTCATCTCCGACGACACCGGGTCCAGGTCGGTCTACGAGGTCACCCTCAGCGGGGGCCTCATCTCCTATTTCGGCACCGGCGCCTTCGGCAGCGGTGATCCCGAGGGCGTCACCTATGATACTTGGAATAACGTTCTATTTATTGTGGACGGCGTGAACCGGGAGATCTACCGGGTCGCTCCTGGACCGAATGGCTTGTTCGACGGTAGCGACGACGTCGTCACCCACTTCGACACCCAGAGCCTCGGGCTTGACGACCCCGAGGGCATTGCCTTCGACACGGATTACGGGCACCTCTACGCCATCGGCAAGCCGTCCAACCTGCTCTTCCACATCACGACCAGCGGCGCCCTGATTCGCACCATCGACGTCGGGGCGGGGAACATGACCAAGCCCGCCGGCCTCGCCTACGCGCCGAGCAGCACGAACCCGAGTCAGAAGAGCATCTACATCGTGGCCCGGGGCACGGACAACGACTCGAACCCCAACGAGAACGACGGGATGTACTACGAGTACGGGCTGCCCCCGCTGGCCGGCGCCAACGCCCAGCCGGTGGTGACGATCACAGCCCCCTCGGGCGGCTCGACCTTCAGCGAGGGTGAGAGCATCACGTTCTCCGGGACCGCCACCGACGCCGAGGACGGCAACCTGACCAGCAGCCTGCAGTGGACCTCGTCCATGAACGGGAACATCGGGACGGGCGGCTCGTTCTCGACCAGCGGCCTGTCCATCGGGACCCACGAGATCACCGCGTCGGTGACCGACAGCCAGAATCAGCTCTCGGAGCAGATGATCACACTGACCGTGAATCCCGAGGGCTTCAACTTCATCGAGATGCGCGTGGTCGCCAGCTCGGGTGACGCCGAGGAGGCGAGCACCGGGAGCATGGACCTCACGAGCAGCGATCTCGAGCTCGTCCAGGAGAACAGCACGCAGAAGGTGGGCATCCGCTTCGCGGGCCTTACGATCCCGAAGGGGGCGACCATCACCAACGCGAGCATCCAGTTCAAAGTCGACGAGGTCAGCACCGGGGCGACGAGCCTGTCGATCCATGCACAGGCGTCGGACAACGCGCCTGCGTTCTCCGGCAGCTCCGGCGACATCACGGCCAGGACGCCGGCCTCCAACTCCGTCGCCTGGAACCCGCCGGACTGGCCAACGATCGGAGACAGCGGACCGGACCAGCGCACCCCCAACATCGCGCCGGTCATCCAGCAGATCGTGAGCCGGTCCGGGTGGGCGAGTGGCAACGCGATCGTCATCCTGATCACCGGCTCCGGCAAACGGACGGCCGAGTCGTACGATGGCGATGCAGCCGGAGCGCCGATGCTCCACGTGGACTACACGGTCGGGCCGGTCACCACTCCCAGCGCGAGCCAATCCACGGTGGTGGCGTCACCGACGTCGATCACGGCTGGCGGCGAGACGAGCACGATCACGGTGACGGCGCGCGACGCGGGTGGGAACCCGGTGGCAGGCGCGACGGTCGTGCTGGCGGCATCGGGCAGCGGCAACACGCTGACGCAGCCGGCGGCGGTGACGGATGCGGCCGGTCAGGCGACGGGTACGATTTCGTCCACCGCTACGGGCAACAAGACGGTGTCGGCGACGATCAACGGGACGGTCAGCGTCACGCAGACGGCGACGGTTTCGGTCGGTGCGGGTGCGGTGAACGCGGGGATGTCTCTGGTCAGCGCGTCTCCGACGTCGATCACGGCGGGTGGCCAGACCACTACGATCACGGTGACGGCGCGGGACGCGAACGGGAATCCGGTGCAGGGCGCGACGGTCGTGCTGGCGGCATCGGGCGGCGGCAACACGTTGACGCAGCCCGTGGGGGTGACCAACGCGGCCGGTCAGGCGACGGGCACGTTGTCGTCCACGGTCGCGGGCAGCAAGACGGTGTCGGCGACGATCAACGGGACGGTCAACGTCACGCAGACGGCGACGGTGTCGGTCGGCGCGGGCGCGGCAAACGCGGGAATGTCGCAGGTGAGCGCGTCTCCGACCTCGATCGCAGCCGGCGGCGAGACGAGCACGATCACGGTGACGGCGCGGGACGCGAACGGGAATCCGATCCAGGGCGCGTCGGTCGTGCTGGCGGCGTCGGGCGGCGGCAACACGCTGACGCAGCCGGTGGGGGTGACGAATGCGGCCGGTCAGGCGACGGGCACGCTGTCGT
>QJYK01000306.1 GCA_003248075.1 Gemmatimonadota bacterium
GCGCCCATCCTCCGGCCGCCGTGACGCCCAGCGCGCACAACCAGGTGATCCCGCCGCCCCCACCTCCGCGCCATCCAGCTCGGGGTTCCCCGTGCGCCCAACTGTGCACGCGCTGTGCACGCGACACC
Organism: Gemmatimonadota bacterium; assembly: GCA_003248075.1. Lineage (GTDB taxonomy): Bacteria > Gemmatimonadota > Gemmatimonadetes > Longimicrobiales > Gaopeijiaceae > SZUA-318. The sequence continues at coordinate 129 of QJYK01000306.1, forward strand.
GTGGCCGTACACCGGAACCGAGGATGGCTGTCGCCTTAAGGCGTTCAGCCACTTCATTTTAACCTAGTGGAGCCAGCCGGGCTCGAACCGGCGACCCCCTGCTTGCAAAGCAGGTGCTCTCCCAACTGAGCTATGGCCCCTCAACGCGTTGTCCCGCTGGGTTTGGGGCTTGGTATCCCCGCTCGGTCGGTACCTGGCAGCCGCCAGGAAACCGATGCCATCCGATGAACCGCCGCGGTCGCTGCCCAAGATAACCGCGGCCACGAAACGCGGGGAGGGAGGGCCGCACGGCCACGAAGGCCGGGCCCGGTGCCCGGCAGGCGGTTGGGTTCGGGATCGGCCGCTACGTCAGCGGCGACGCCCCCCCGATCGCAGACCCACACGCCGCGCGAGCATGAGCACGGAGGCCCCGCCGCCCTCCTTGCATCCATGAACGCTCGGGCACCCGGCGCCCTGGCCGCGCCCCGGACGGTGCAGAGCGTCTTCCAGAAGCTCGAGGCGGATCATCTCGTACACTCGTCCGATCTGGTCGCGGAACGCCATCAGCAGCAACAGCGCGGTGACGGAGACGAGTCCGATGATGACCGAATACTCCGTCAGGGCCTGGCCGGACTCCCGAGTCCAAAACGATCTGAGCATTCCGACCATGCCTCCGCCGCCGATCTCAAGTCTCCTATTGAACGGTATGGCTGACGGTAACGGATCTCCAAGGCTATACGTCGCCGCCATCGAGCTCACGCATTTGCCCCGGGTCCTCAGCGGTCCGCACGCCTGGGTCTGTTGCGCCGGAGCCACATGTCCGTCCCGATCGCAGCACACCTGCAAGTGCCCGTGTTACCAGAATGTCCCGGAATACTTGCGTTTCCGGGCCTCCGAGACGTTGGCCCCGAACTTCCAGGGGAACGGAGTGCCACAGGTCTCTCGCTGCGCGAGGATTTCGGAGAAGCCCATGCGCCTGATCCCGGCCCCCAACGGGAATGAGGCAAAGAGGGTAGGTCCGGACCGGGCCCGGCTCGTACGAGCCATTCTGACGGCAGTCGCTAGCCTCGTACTGATGGTAGTCGTAAGCGTGCTGATCGTCGTCCCGGCCGCACTCTACGTTCTTCCCATCTCACCGACGACCGGCTCCGCTACGCTATGTCTGCCCGGAATCGGCCCCCTCCAGCGCTTTCAGAACAGCCTTCGAGGTGGGCAGGATGAGCAGGCGAACATCCACGAAGGCGTGCACGCAGGCCAGTGCCGACGGTTCGGAGCGTCCCTATACGCACAGCGGGTGGCGACGCCGGAGGGTCGCCTCGCCCTGGAGGCCGAAGCCCTATGCGCCGAGGCCGCCGTCCTCTCACGACGCGGGGCGGACCGTCAGAGCCTCTTCGATCTGACCGTGGAGACCCTGGCGGTACAGTATTTCTCCGACGGCTCGGTCGCGCGGCGGGAGATAGCCCTCGCCGTCGATGAAGCCTGCAGTCAGGTCATCGGCGCACGGCTACCGCTGGCCTCCCAGGGGCTGGCCGAAGCCCCGTGACGCGACCAGGCCCCGGACGGCTTCCGATCGCTCGGGCGAGGCCGATCCAGGGATATGACGCGGCGTGCCCAGCAGCCTATAGGCTGGCGGAGCCCAGATCACAGGTCGTTGCCGGAGTCGTGTCCCGGCGTTCGAAGTGTTGTGTCTGGGCCGCAGCACTGACCCGTCCGCAGCACAACCTCAGGCCTCCAGAGCCCCGGAAAGCGTTGAAGGGACTGGGTTCCGCTCCGTGGGGAGGCTTGGCCTCGAACTTCCAGACGTACGAGTGCGACCAGGAGTGTTCCCGCACGCGGATCTTGGAGAAAGCCCCATGCGCCTGACCCCGGCCCCCAGCGGGAATGAGGTGGGTCAGGAA
>QJYK01000174.1 GCA_003248075.1 Gemmatimonadota bacterium
GCCGGGGATCGATGGCCCCGGATGTCGCGGAGCGCCGTCTCCGCGTCGCCGGAGCCCCTCGGGTCGAGCAGGAAGACCGACGCGGTGCGCGCCCGCTCCGAACCCAGGGCGTCGATCGCCGCGCTCTCGAAATCCCCGTTCGCATCGTCCGGCACGCCGTGTACGACCAAGAGCGCGTCTCTCATGATTCGACTCCGGCGCCGAGGCACCACCGCACGAGGGGTAGACAGCGCTTCTTCGCCCCCTGCACCTGCACCAGGAGGCGATCCTGGGTCCGCCAGAACGCGGCGTCGCGCTCGGCGGCGTCCGGCACGATCTCCATCACCACCTCGCCATCGAGCAGGCGGTACTCCCCCAGATCGAGCGGCGCGATCGCCGTGGGAGCCGCGTAGACCGTATCCACCCGGCCGACGCTCCGGGTGCCGTCCGGGAACGTGACGCGGAGGCTCTTGTCCTTGAAGATGCTCGGCACCAGCTCCGGCTCGACGCGCGCCAGGATGCGCACGTCCGGCTCGTCCGCCCTCAACGACAGGACGGGGTCACCGGCCCGGACCACGGAGAACGCGGCAGCGTGGACCTCGTACACCGTGCCGTTGAAGGGGGCATAGACCTGGTCGGGGTAGCAGCGGGTGTCCTCCGACACGATGTCGCTGGAGAACTCGGCGATGGCCCGATCGAGACCGGCGATCTGGATATCGAGCACGTAGCGATCACCCCTCAGATCCTCCATCTCCGTTTCGAGCTGATTCCGCTCGGCCCGGTAGCCGCCGTCGACCTCGAGGCCGGCCCGGTCGGCCAGCGCCTGCATCCGCCGCTCGCGGGTCGCGATCTGAGCGTCGACGACGTTCCGGCGCGCGCGCGCCAGGTCGGCATCCAGTTGGAGATTGACGACGCGGAGGGTATCCGGCTGAGCGCATGCGACCCCGGGCTCGACGACCAGAACCAGGTCACCCCGGGCGACGGCGTCGCCCGTCGAGAAGGGAAGCTCCGCCACCCGCCCGTCCCTCGACGGCGCGACCGGGGTGACCTCGGCCACCACGAGCCCCGGGGTACGAAAATGGCGCGTGCGATCCTGCACGTAGAAGGCGACGTAGCCGAGCACTCCCACGACCGCGCCGACGAAGAGCCATTTGGCGACACGGATCCCTATGGGGTGAGGCGCCCGGCCCTCTTCCCCGCTGATCAGGACGCTCCGGCGATTGCGTACCTTCATGGTCATCGACGTTCCTCCGCCAGCGCGAGGAACCCGTCCAGATCGGACACGGCTCCCCGCCGGACGCCCACCGCCTCGGAGACCCGGGCGAACACGTTGTCCACCTCCCACTCGGTCGCGAAGTCCGAGGCACGCAGGACGACCGTTACCTTGTCCGCCCCCACCGCGCTCACGATCGGTCCTATTCGAGCGGTGACGGCGTCTGGGTCGGGGTTCTCGTAGGTCATCAGATAGAGGTCGTCGGCCATCTGCGCCAGTCGCGTATAGACATCCGAGGGCCAGGTGACCGGAACGGACACGGTCAATCGGGTCGATGGGCCCGCCGCCGCCCGAGCGCGCGCCACCACGTCCAGATAGGCCTCGAGCAAGGGTGCCGGGTCCTCCCGGTACCGGTCGAGTGCCTGCGGCTCGACGTCGAGGTGCAGCCCGTCCGCCCCCGGCGTGAGCCCGGAGATGCGCGCGCCCACACCCGCCCTGAGCTCCGGATCGAGCCAGGCGTTCGTGCTCAGCACCAACTCCACCCCGATCCCGGCAGCGGCCGCCTCCTCCCGGAAGCGTTCGAGCTTGCCAGCCTCTGTGTTCCGGCCGGCGGACACGAGGAACCGGTCGAAGCCCTTGGCGTCGGCGAGCCCCAGCAGGTACGCGTTGTCGAGGCGGTTGAAATCGTCCGACCACACGTAGAGCCCGCGGGGGCCGGACCGTGCCCGGTAACGGGTGTCGGGCAGATCGAGGCGCCTCACCAGCGTGGGATCGTAGGGCGCGTCCGCCGCCACGAAGACCCGGGCGGCCGCCGCGTACAACTCCCGCAGCGCCGCCGCCCGCTCCAGCGACGCGTTGAACAGCTCGACGAGCCGCCCGAGTCCCTGGTCCAGATCGGCGCTCGTCGGATCTACACGCCAAGCAGCCGCAGAGCGCCGGGTGCGCTCGAAGTTCTCCAGATAGAGGTAGTGCTGTCGGATCACGCGCTCGAGCTGCTCCTGGAAGCTCGAGTACGCCACGCGCACGCTCTCTCGGCGCACGGCTGCGTCCACGTTCGTCCGTCGACGCTCGGCCTCGACCTCGGACTCCACGCCGGCGTCGTTCCCCTGGAAGAGCGGCATCCGGAAGATGGCGCCGCCGGAGAAGCCCCGGTCGTCGCGGCCCGTGTTGTTGGGACGGACCCCGTATCGGACGTAGAGGCGGAGCCGTGTGTCCGACTCGATCCGACGGCTCAGGCTCACCTCCTGTGCGCTCAGCTCCACCAGCCGTAAGGCGACGCTGTCGTCCGCCATGCGACGCTCGATCTCGGCCAGATCCAGGTCGATGGCCGGCGGGAAGAGCGCCGCCTGCGCGTCGCTGCCGAGCTCCGTCGATACCCGCTGGAGCGCGCGGCTCACCGACTGCGTTCGCGCCACCTCCCGCTCCGCGTCCAGAACGTCGTCCAGGAATCCGATGCCGGACAGGTAGGCGGTGCGATATGTCACCGCGAGGTCGCGAACGGCGTCCATCTTCACGTCGAGGAGCGCCTGCGTGAGCGGAACGAAGGCGGCATCGACGTACCAGGCGAGGCACGCGCCCGCCTGCCGACGCCCGTCGACTTCGGCGCGCAGCCTCGCGGCCTCGCCGCGCACGCGGCCCAGGTCCGCCAGACGCCGGTTCTCGAAGAGTCCGCTCTGGAGCAACTCCATCGACAGGCCCACGTAGGCGCCGGGGAGCCCCTCCTCGATGGGTTGATCCTCGAAGTCGCTGCGGACCCCGGCTTCCAGCCCGAGCCCGTAGTCTCCGCCGTGGCCCTCGGCCCTGAGCCCATACGCCTCGGCCTCCGCGGACGCGGCCGAGGGGAGGACGCAGCCCTCGAGGTGCGGCACAGGGACGAACGGAGCCTCGCCCTCCATGCCCCGGAGGCGCTCGACGGTCCGGTCCAGCAGCGGCCACAGCGCCTCGGCGGCGCTGTCGGCCATCGTGGGCAGGCGGTCCCAGGGTCTCGCCACGAAAGCCGGGATCGGCCGGGGAGCGGGTCGCCGCCGCAGACTGTCGACCGAGGCGAGGGCGCTCTGGAGGTCCCGCTGAGTGTCGGTCAACCTCTCGTCCAGGCTCGAGATGGCGTCCGACAGCTGTTGCTCCCGTCGCGCCGCGGCGGCCAGGGTGGCCCCGGTTGCGCGTATGGTGTCCCTTGCCGCGGCCAGCTCCTGCACCCGGGCTCGGACCGCCGCCACCGAGAGCGCGAGCAGCGGAGCCGACAGAACCAGCAGCGCCACCGCGACGGCCGCGGCGACCAACGGCCAGCGTCGCACCTCCCGCCGCTCGGCGCCCCGGACCACCTGCTGGACCAACACGTCGTGCGTGAGCTCGACGAACCTGCGCTCCTCGCGATCGTCGGTCCTGAGGAGGTTCCTGGCAATGAGCGTCTCCAGCGCGCGCTCGCCGATCCTGCGCTGGGCCTCCACCTCGGAGACGGCATCGCGCACGCGCTCGACCCCGGCAGGACCCTGTCCGATGGGGGGCGACACCAACTCGCTCTCGATGAAGGCGCGGGCGCCTCGGATCCCCCTGACGCTCTGGTCGTAGAAGCGCGCGAGGATCCGGGCGGTGCTCCCCACCTCGGAGATCGTGATGCGCTCGGCACGGGCTTCCCTGCGCTGCTCGTTCAGCTCGCGACACACCCAGCTCAGGATCGGAAGCTCGACCTGGGGTGCGCGCCGCTCCGCCTCACCCACGTCGCGCGTGACCTTCTTGACGATGCTCTCGGCGACGGCGAGGCTCGCCAGACCGGTGGCGACGATGCCCTCGACGGCCTTGTCCACGGACATCCTGCCGAGCCTCATCCGATTCACGCCGATGGCCGGAATGCGCTCCTTCCAGTCCTCCAGTTCCGCGAGGTGGTCCTCCCTCAGGCAGATCAGGATCTGGTAGGGGCTCGCGCCGAGCGCGAAATCCTCCCGCAGCGCCGGGTCCCGCGACAACCGTTCGCGCAGATCCTCCGGAAGGCGCCCGTCGACCAGGTCGGACAGCTCGGCGAAGAAGTCGCGGCACTCCTTGTACGTCTCCAGAGGGCCCTTCATCCCCAGCGTGAAGATCTCCTCGAACTGATCCAGGATCAGCATCGGCGTGAGGATCCGTTGGCTTCGACCCCAGATCACGTTCTCGCGTCGGTGGAGGTATGCCCACAGCGAGTCGCCCGGCCGATGCGCCGGCGCCGCCGATCCCCGTGCCTCGGCGGTGCGGCGTATCTCGTCGATGACCTGCTCGCCCGGTGATTTCGCGCTCTCCTGGTAGCCCAGTCGCACGTAGACCGGAAGCACGCCCTGTCGGTCGAGGATGGGGAACAGACCGGCACGCAGCAGGGACGTCTTGCCGATCCCCGACGGTCCGAACAGGAGCGTGAGCCGATGCCTTCGCGTCAGTTGGTGAAGCCGAGCGGCCTCCTCGCTACGCCCGCGGAAGAACTCCGCATCTGCCTCCTCGTACGCGGCCAAGCCGGGCCAGGGGTTCTCGGTGTCGAGCCGCGACGCACTCTGCGGCGCGGGTTCTGCGTTCCTGTCCCTCGATGCCCCGCTCATACTCGCCTCTCGTTCGATGACGCGCTCATTTGGGCCTCATCTTCTCCTGCTTCCTGAAAAGCTCGACAGCGTCGTCCAGGAACCGGTCCTTGGGCAGCCACTTGAGCCCACGGACCCAGCCGTCGATCCGCTCGTCGTGGGGCGTGACGGCGTCGTCGACCACCACCGGGACGATGAAGCCGTTCCTGGCGTTGGCCGGCAGCATGGGCTCCACGTCCTTGGCCCAGGCCCACTCCCTCCGGAACCAACGGATGCCGGGGGTCAGGCTGTGCTGCGACAGCACGATCACGAACAGCGTACACGCGGTGATGGCGCTCTTGATCACCATCTTCAGGTCGTCGCCGCCTTCCAGGCGATCCTCGTCGAACCACGCCCTGATGCCGTGCTGCTTCAGCCCGGCCCGGATCTCCTCGACGACCTTCCGATCCTCGTTGGCATAGCTCAGGAACACGAACACGTCCTTCGGGGGCGCGGAGCTGACGGACTCGGACCCCTTCGCCTGTCGACGTTCGCGCCAGCGCCCGTTGAGCTCCTCGACGAACGAAGCGGCCGTGTAGTCCTCGAGGATGTCGAACCCGCGCGAGAAGCCCCCGAGGAAGGTAATCAGCCCGGGGTCCACCTGAGCCGCCTTGAGCGGGAACATCGCGCGGCCGGACTTCAGCTCCTTGAGGCGCCGATCCCCGTTCGACATGCGGATCATGAACCGCATCAGCCAGTCGGGGAAGGTGACGCCGAGCACGAGCAACTGCTTCTCGGCGAGCTCCTTCAGGAGCTGGTCGGGCCCGCCGGGCTTTCGCTGCAGGCTGTGGACGAACTCGAGGGTCTCCTCCTCGGTCACCGCGAACTCGGGAGTACCCTCGATGGCGGCGGAGGAGTAGCGCCCCATCAGGTGGTAGACGTACGGTTCGCCGGTGCTCTCCCACAGCGTCGGGAGATCCGTCTGCTCGGCGCTCGGGAAGTACTTGACCACATGAGGCTGCACACCCGGGCGCGCGGCCCGGACGGCGGTCTCCATGAGCCCGTCGAACGTGGTGGTGACGAAGAGCGAGAAGCCTTCGATCTCCGCCAGCTGACGGAGCGGAAGCGGCGCCTCGACCCCCTCCAGACCATCCATCACCTCGCCGAGCTCGTCGTAGAGGTCGCGCAGCTCACCGCCGGAGGTCAGCCAGCTCAGGGCCACCTCGCTGATCGGGTCCTTCGCGCCCGGCGAGTCGGTGGGCTCAGGGATGGGCTCGTCACCGAGGTCGTCTAGCCGACGGGCAAGTTCGGTCGCCACGTGGCGATAGAGCTCGACCTGGCTCCCGTTGCGGGGAATCGTGACGAGGTCCCGACCCACGATCGGAATGACCTTGCCGTCCTCGACCTTGTCGAGTAGCCGGTTCCACCGGGCCTCAGTTTGCATCGAGCCTCTGGATGGAGTTGCTCCCACGGCGCCGTCGCCCGAGCGACGGCGTCGGGACCTCGCTGGAGGCGAGTAGACTAGGGTCGTTTTGCGTTGATGGGCAAGCACATAGACGATCGCGACGCGATGCTTGCTCTCGCGGACCCCGCGCACCTACCGTGGAACATCCCCCCCGGGCCCGGCCGAGGGAGAAGCTCGTGGCGGCTCGACCTGCGGATGCGCGCTTCGTGACGCTCGGTGCGGCAGCCCTGATCCTCGGCTGCAGCGGCGACCCCTCCACGCCGTCCGGAGCAGACCTGGTTCCCGGACTCGGCGCCGGCGCCAGCCTCGAGGGGCGTCGCCCCTTCCCTGCCGACAATCCCTGGAACACCGACATCTCGCCGGAGCCGGTCGACCCCGCATCGGAGGTGCTGATCGCCTCCTGCGGCATCCGGAACCTTCACCCCGATTTCGGCACCGAGTGGCAGGGCGCGCCGATCGGTATTCCCTACGTCGTCGTCGACGGCTCGCAGACCCGGGTTCCTTTGACCTTCGCCTACGACGGGGAGAGCGACCCCGGTCCCTACCCGATCCCGACGGATGCACCGATCGAGGGAGGGGCGCAGGCCTCCGGCGATCGCCACGTTCTGGTGATCGACCGGGATGACTGGACCCTGTACGAGCTGTTCGACGCCCATCCGGTGGACGGCGGCGCGAGCTGGACCGCCGGATCCGGCGCGGTCTTCGACCTGTCCTCCAACCACCTCCGCCCCGCGGGTTGGACGTCGGCCGACGCGGCCGGGCTCCCGATCTTCCCGGGCCTGGTCCGCTACGACGAGGCCGTCGAAGCTGGAGAGATCCGCCACGCCCTCCGGTTCACCTGTCCGGCCACGAGGCGTGCCTACGTGCCTCCCGCGCGCCACTGGGCGAGCTCGACCACAGATCCGACACGACCGCCGATGGGAATGCGGGTGCGCCTGAAGGCCGGCTTCGACACCTCGGGGTTCCCGGAAGAGGTGCGGGTGATCCTCCGCGCGATGAAGACCTACGGGATGTTCGTCGCCGACAACGGGTCCGGCTGGTACGTGAGCGGCGCGCCGGACCCGCGCTGGGACGACGACCGCCTGGGTACCCTCAAGACGGTACCGAGCACCGCGTTCGAGGTCGTGCGCATGGAGGGTATCGTCACGCCGTGAGGGCCGCACCACCGGCTCCCGGCCCGGAGGAGCACGGTCAAGGCTGCCTCCCGGCCTCTGCGGTAGCGCCGGGTGCCGAGTAACGGTCGAGGAAGTCCACGGTTTCCCGGATGACCTCATTCATCGGCAACGGCCAGTGCGCGCCGTCGTACACGCGGAGCCGCTTGTCCTCCTCGGGCGTTCCGAAGGCGCGAAACAGCGCCTCCTGGTGACCCACCGGGACCGAGAAGTCGTTGCGACCCCCGATCATGAGGAGGGGCAAGCGAAGCCGTCCCGCGAGTGACGCTGAACGGTTCAGGGATTCCTGACTGGACCTCGGTGAGAAGCCACCGCTGTAGAGCATCGCGGCACGGACGCGCGGCTCGTGCGGCAGCAGCTCAGGCGCCATCGAGGCGCCCAGGCTCAACCCAGCATACGCGACCGCGGCTCCGTCCACGTCGGGGCGCTGCTCCAGATAGTCGATGGCACGGCCCAGATCCTGGACCCAGTGGCTATGGAGCTCCGCTCTCGACGCCGGCGACTGGAGGCGCTGCAACGTCCGGCCGTCGTTGCGTTGGTACCCCCCGTCGAAGATCGGCTCCACCAGAACCCATCCGGCGCGCGGAAGGAACGATAGGTGTGGCTCTCCGATGTCCCGGCTGAACAGGAGGTCCGAAGCCGGGAAGAAGATCACCGCGCCGTAGGGGGGCGTCCCCTCTTTGGGGAGGTGCAGCCGGATCGGAAGCCTCCCACCGTACGGCGCGTCGACGGACACCCACTCGACGGTGCCCCCGGTGGACGACGTGAGCGTCGAGTCCACGTGGGCCGCGAGGGGTCGGCTCCGGTCGTAGGCGTACAGGCTGCTCGAAGCCTCGAACACCGCGTCGGGCATGGCCGTGAATTGCGAGAGATCCTGCGGCGGCAACTCGATGCTCCCGAGCAGGCGTTCGGGGAGCGCACCGTCCGGATAGCTGGCGCAGCGGAATCCATCGGTGGGGAGCCGCACCCAAGGTGACGCGAGCACCTGGTCGTGGATCACGTACTCCGGCTCGTCCCAGGAGCCTCCCGCGAAATGGCGATACTCCCCCGACGGGGTCGAAACCCACTCCCGCACGTTACCCGCGAGATCCTGTGCGCCCGACGTTCCGATCGCGTCCAGGGCTCCGACCGCCACGGGCCCGTCGGATTGGAAGTTCGAGGCTGCGGCCAGGATCGGGTGGAAGGGGACCCATGGGTCCGCGCTTGGGACCGCGGCTCGCGCCCAGTGGTAGAGCGTAGGCAGGCTCTTTCCCCTCCAGGCGCAGTAGGCGGACGCTTCGTACCAACTCACGCCCCCGACCGGAAACGATCCGCGGTTTTCGGGAGGACGCCCGAGTACCCACGTCGACGGTCCGGGTCGGCCGGTCCCGTCGACCATCTCCGCCATGGCCGCGGACCACGGGACCCGTGCGCCGCTTCGCCGGAAGGGCTCGGTCCAGAGCGTCGAGTCGGAGTACGCACCCGCCTCGACGAACTCCAGGTAGGCGGCGTTCGTGACCTCGGTTCGGTCGATCCAGAAAGCCGGGATGTCGACCTGGCTCACGGTTTCGAAGCCGGAGACCGGAACGGTCATGAAGATGCCGCCCGCCACATGGATCATACCTGGCGGGCCGCTCCCCGCGGGCGCGAGCGTCAGGTCCAGCGCGTAGCTCGGGTCGGTCAGATAGTGGATGCCTGAACGGTCGAGCAGCGCGGCCCAGTCAGCGGGTATGAGGGTGCGTGCCTCCTCCACGGGCTCGTAACCGTCGAGCTCCACCCGGAATCGGAACGCGCCCGCCGGGAACCGCTGCGATTCATACGGCGTCGTGCCCAGGCGCGCCCACGTGGTGTCCGCCGACGTATACGGCCGGTACCACACGTCGGCCCCCGCCGGCTCCGTGACCGCGCGTAACGTCGCCGTCATTCGTGGCCAGAGCGGCTCCAACACCGGGTCGGCCCCGAGGACCCGCTCGACCCGGAGCGCGAGCTCCGCGGCCTCCCGAGTGCGGCTTTCGCCGAGGACCCGGATGACCTCGGGAAGGGCCTCTTGCCGTGCCCACCGCAGCTCTGCCCTCCGAGCCAGGACGCGCCACGCCCCGAGGGACGCGACCACGAGGAGCGTCAGCGCCGCGGCGATCCGACCGCGCGACCACAGCCCGCGTCCGCGGCGCCCCTGGGTGCCTGCCGGGACGCTTCCCGCGGGGGGCGTCAGGGCCGCGTCGAGCCGTCCGAGGAGCTGGGCCGCGTCCTGAGGCCTCGCCGACGGCTCCTTCTCGAGGCACCAGAGCACGATGTCGCCGAGCGGCCCGGGCACGGCCTCCCGCAAGCGGCTCGGATGCTCGGGCGTCTTCGTCATGAGGGCCGCGAAGACCGCGGGCGTCGTCGGGGCCCTGAAGGGCGAGGCACCGGTGAGCATCTCGTACGCGATCACACCAGCCGCGAAGAGGTCCGCGCGGTGGTCCGTGGCCGGATCGGCGCCCGCTTGCTCCGGCGCCATGTACTCGGGGGTGCCGAGCGCCACCCCCACCGAGGTGAGCTTCCGGACGCCCGTCGCCTCGCTCAGCGCCTTGGCGACCCCGAAGTCGGCCACCAAGGCGTGGCCACCCGAGAGAAGGATATTGCCCGGTTTGACGTCCCGGTGGATCACGCCTTGTGCGTGCGCCGCCCCGAGGGCATCCACGATCTCCCTGAAGATCCTCGCAGCGTCGGGGACCGGGAGAGGCCCTTCCGTCTCCAACCGGTCCCGCAGCGATTCGCCCTGCACGAAGGGCATGACATAGTAGAGGAGCCCTTTCTCGATTCCCGAGTCGTGCAGCGGCAGGATGTGAGGGTGGGTCAGCCCGGCCGCGATCTCGATCTCCCGGGTGAAGCGGTCCGGCCCGAGCGTCTCGGCGAGGTCGGTCCGGAGCAGCTTGATCGCGACACGACGCCCGTGGCGGAGGTCGTGTGCGAGGTACACGGTGGCCATGCCACCCGCACCCAACTCCCGCTCGATGCGGTAGCGGCCTTCGAGGACGGCCTTCAGTCGGGTCAAGGCATCGGACATGATCTGAATCCGGAGGCGCGGAGCGGCGACCTCCATCATATAGATGGGGAGTCGCCTCTGCACGGGTCACCGGAGTGCGGCGGTCAGCCCCCCGCGACCCCGCTGCCTGAGTCAGGTGGATGGAGGTCCGGTACCGCCGGGAGCCGAGCCCCGCTCAGACCGGCGTCTGCGCTCGGCGGTACGTCGAGTATCCCGCGACCGCCAGCCAGGATGCGGCAAGAACGAAGTAGATCCCGTAGGCCAGGTTCACCGGGGAGTCGGGGAGGAGCCACTGCGGGTCGACGATGCCGAGCCTCGCAAGAACGAAGGGCAGGACCATACCCAGCGGTCCGGTGACCGCCACCAGAAACGCCCCGGCTCCGGCGGGTCCCTTCAGCGCGAGCCCGATGAGCGCGAAGCCGGGAATCGGCAGGATCGCGAACCCCACCGCGAGCACGGCGCCGAGGAGGCTCCTACCCGTACCGGCCGGGAGTGCGCCCAGCAGCGTGTTGGCGAGGAGGAACGACGCCATGGATGCGATCAGGAGCGACACACCGATGGCTCCCTTCGGCCCGAGTCGTTCGCGGTGGCTTGCCAGAAACCCCATCAAGCCCGCCAAAAGGAGCACGGCGACCACGACCGGTGCGACGAGCCCCCAGGAGGGGACCCCGTCGCTGCGGTTCCGCTGCATCAGGGACAGGAGGTAGATCGCCCATAGGAGGCCACCGGCGAGACCTGCCAGGCCCATCCACCGCGTCTGCCGAGTCGTGAACCTCAGCATGGGGATCCTCCCGTCGTTCGAGTCACGACGTGCCGCTCGCAGGACCTCGAGCCGCCATCCAAGGTCGTCGAGCACACCGAGGCACGTCCTCATCACGATCTCGGCCGCGATGGTGCCTGCCGCGGCCCGGCTGCCCAGCCGATCGTGTTGGTGCTCCCAGAGGTCGGCGTCGATCTCCGCCCGTCTCGCGTCGCGGAGCGTCTCCGGCAACCGCGCCGTGTAGAGTCTGACCCATGCGCGCGACAAGGCCGAGGCGGCCTGCAACGGCGCGATCACGGGCTCTCCAGGTCCGGTTGGAGCGAACCGAGCTTCGGCCGAGCGCGCTCCGCAGCGCGAGCGCGCGCGACGGCGGGCTCTGCAGCGCCCAGAAGTCGGTACAGGCGGCGGCGTGGCCGGTTTTCGCGCTCGGCGATGCCGTGATCTTCCCAGGACGCCTCCATCAGTCCGGCGCTCACCAGTCGGTGGAGCGCACGATACAGCGTCCCGTGGGCGGTGAGTGAGCGTCGCCCGCCTCGCTCCCTCAGTAACTTGGCGAGGGAGTACCCGTGAAAGTGGGTGAGGCCTTGGCGTTGGAGCGCCAGTCCCACCTCGAGGATCTCGACCTCCAGAGGCAGAAGCTGGCCGGGTTTTCTGCGCATGTCGACGACAATAGGCAGATATCTGCCTATTGTCAAGCGTCGAGATCGGTGCTCGTCGCGATCGGGTTGCAGCGCCCCGGTGTCTCCGCTACGAGACCCCACCCCGCGCCGGGTGGCGCAGCCACCGACCGGCCGCCGCATCGGAGCGCACCGTGGCCGGGTCGAAGACCGTGACGTCGGCGTCCATCCCCACCTGAAGGCGCCCTTTCCGGGCCATGCGCGGCACCGAGCGCTCCAGTCGCTGCGCCGGAAGCAGCGTGATGTGCTTCACTCCCTCCATCCAGTCCACGACGCGCTGATCGCGGACGTATCGCCCCAGGAAGCGGGCGAAGGTCCCCACGCTGCGCGGGTGCCCGGTACCGTTCACCAGGCCGCCGCCGTCGGAGCTGATGATGCCGTGGGGCGCGCCGATCCCCATGACGATCTCCTCCTCGGGAATGAACTCCGTCTGCACGACCGTTGGGCGTAGGTGAGCGTCAGGCTGACACGCTGGCCACCGCGCTGGAGTTCGAGCTCACGTGTGGGGCACTGCCCTGGCGCCGTACGTACTCCGACGTATGGCAACGCCTTCAAGTGGTTTGGAGATTCGCAGCGGGTCAAACCGCCACCGACGGAGGTGACACATGCCGGGGGGCCCGCGCCGATACCCGCGAGACATCACCAGCAGGACCCCAGGCCGAGGGTGGCCACCGAGCGGGCTGGCGCTCCTCGGCCTCCTCGTGTGCTCGTGCTCTTCGGGTGAGCCCACCGCTCCACAGGTCGAACCCCCAGGCAACCTCACGGGCACGCTCTCAGCGGATTGGTGGGGTGCGCCTGAGGTCCTGGCCGCAGTCGAAGTGCGCCTGTCGGGTGCGTCGTCGGCGACCACCACGTCCGATGCCGACGGTGTCTATCGGTTCGACCATATCGCGCCCGGGGCGTACACCTTGGTCGTCGAGGGTGGCCGCTTCCACACGGGGCTGACCGTTCCGGCGAGCATCGCTGCAAACGCCACCGACACCGTGGACCTGGTCCTCAGTCGTGGCAGCACCCGGCTGGAGGGAAGTGCGCTGAATCGGTTCGATGGTTCCGTCTACCCCGGGATGGTGGTGATCGCCCTCGAGCCGGAAGGCCGGGACACCGTCGCCTCAGCACCCACGGACTCGCTGGGTCGATTCGTGGTCACCCTGCCGATGGGCCGCTACGCCGCTCGGTTCAGCGACACCACAGGCCGGAGGTTGTACGACTTTGGCGCGGATTCCGCCCTGGAGCTCACCGAGCCCATATCCGGTCTGGTCGTGCGGCTGCTCCCCATGATGGAGCGCGGGCTCTCCATCGACTTCGAGTCGCCCGACCTGGCACAGGGTGAGTGGAATCGAACCATCAGCCCCTTCGCCCACATCGAGACCGGCACCCGGTTCTCACCGGTTCAGCCACCCTCCGGAGCGAGCTACACCCTCGTGACGGGGCTCGTCATCAACGCCTTCACCAGCGCATGCGTCCCCCCTGCGGACCGGGATCAGAAACTCGCCACCGGCGTTTCCGGATCCGGCGCCAGCGGGTCGAGCTCCAGCGTCGGCTTCTCGGCAGGGGCCATCCGAGCAGACTTCCAGGGATGGCTTCCCGTCGGGACCATCGTACAAGCGGAGCTGCAATCTGGTGCGACGGCCACCGGGCGGATCCACCTGCTGGATGCCGCGGGCAACGAGGTCGCGATGGTGACGGAATCCCTCGGGCCCCCCATCGGCACGTGCGTGGAGGGCCGCATGGACGCAGGACGGACGGTCGTGTCGGGCACCGTGGGCGTCCCAACCTCGTCCGTGATCTTCGACGTCGTCCCACCCACGGGGTCTCCAGGCCTGGTGTGGGTCATGGACGACGTCGTCGTACGCCTCGCGTCGCCGGCTGTCGCGCCCTACGCCGGAAAGAACCTCCTCAGCCGTTCAGGCTCGGTCGGCGGCGTTCGTGCCGAGACCACCACCATCAGGGCCAGCGAGGCGATCACGCCCGGGTAGATCTCGTGGAGCGAGATCAGCTCCAGCCGGCGGAGCGTGAACGCCACCACCGCGCAGCAGAGCCCCCCGGTCGCGCTGGCCAGCGCCCCGGCGCGCGTCGCGCGCCTCCAGAACATCCCCAGGAACAAGGGCGCGAACAGGGTGGACGCCATGCCACCCCAGGCGATGGCACCGACCAGGCTGATGAGCGGCACCGGCCGCAGCGAGACGTAGGCCGCGACGAGCGTCACGACCGCTCCGAAGGTCAATGTGGCGCGTCGACTCACCCGCAGCAGATCCGCGTCGTCGGCCTTCCCCAGTAGCGCCTCCCAGACGTCGACGGAAAAGTAGAGCCCGACGATGTGGAGCAGACCGTCCGTGGTGGAGTGGATCGCGGCGGTGATCGCCAGCAGGATCGGCAGGCTCACCCAACCACCGACGACGTTCTTCACCAGATAGGGAAAGGCTCCGTCCCCGACCTCGGATTCGGGCACCAACATGCCCGCACCGGTGCCGATGATGATCACCGAGATGAGGATCACCATGACCGCCAGGGCGCCGAGGGCGATCTGGCCGCGCGCCACACGCCCGCTCCGGCTCGCGTAGAACCGGTGCAGGTAGTACGACTGCGTCGGGATCCCCAACCCCCACACGAGCATCCAGCCCACGAAGTCGGACGCGTTCGCGACGCTTCCCCCGAAGAAGCTCCCGAGACGGGCGGGCGGGGCCGTGACGACCGAGCCGCCGGTCTTCACGATCACGACCACGGCCGCGAGGAGAACGCCCAGCCCAAGCAGGGTGGCCTGGACGAGGTCCGTGCGCAGGACCGAGACCAACCCTCCGAGCATGGTGTAGCTGACGAAGATGATGCCGACGACCACGATGGACAGCGTGGCCCGGAGGCCGATGAGCGTCTCCATCGTGATGCCGATGGCCAGGAGCTGCACGACGAGCGTGATCGAGTACAGCCCGATGACGGTCAGCGCCGCGAACGCCCTCAGGCCGTTCGATCCGTACCGGACGCCCAGGAACTCGGGGACGGTCGTGAGCCGCGCGCGATGCAATCGCTTGGCCGCCGCGACGAGCAGCACCCAGCCGAGGGCGTACCCGTAGCACGTGAAAGAGGCTGCGGCCCAACCGTTCACGGATGCGTACCCGGACACCCCGATGATCGTGACCGCCGAAAGGAACGTCGCCACGAAGGCGCTCGTGGCCAGGCCCAGGCCCATCGTGCGCTCCGCCACTGCGTACGCCTCGAACGACTTCTTGCGGAAGCCCCAGACGCCGACGCCCAGGATGAAGAGCGAGTAGACCGCGAAGGCCGCGAGGAGCCTGAGGTCGATCCCCGCGGGAGCCATCTACTTCCGATCCCGCTCGCGCCGCTCGAGGACGAGCATCAGGGCCCCCGGCGCCAACGCCGCGAGGAAGGCGGTGAGCAGGATGAGATAGACGGTCATGAGGCGATCAAGCGCTCGACCGAGGCGAGCGTCACCTGGTTGCTCGAGAGCACGGGAAGGCCCAGCGTCGCCGTGAGCGGGCCGATCGTCTCGATGGCGCGCCAGTTCGTGCACGAGAGGAAGACCGCGTCGGCTGAGACGCCGCGCATCCCGGACCGCACGAAATCGGCGATGTCCGCCGGCTCCACCGCTCCGATCTCGCAATTGTCCAGAATCCCCATCCCGCGGGTCGTGGCGAGCTCGTAGCCCGCTTCCGAAACGCACTCAGCCACGCTCTCCGTGAGCTCGGGCCCATACGGCGTGAATACGGCCACGCTTCCGGCTGCCGTGCCGGCAAGCTGCGAGACCATGGAGCCTACGACGCTCACGACCTCCGCCCCCACGCGCTCCGAGATGTCCCTCTTCATCGCCTCGTCGTGCGCGAGCCCGTCCAGCGCACCGGCAGAGGTGCACCCGAACACCACAAGGTCGGGGCGGGTAGACTGGATGTGCGACAGGCACCGCGGCAGCTCCTCCGCGAGCATGCGCTCCTCCGCCGTGCGCGTGACGCTCTCCAGGTGGATGCGCCAGGTGCTCACCGTCGCCCTGGAGCCGAGCGCGCGATGGAAGTCGGGCTCCATCACCGTGTTCGAGTCCGGTACGATCAGGGCGATCCGCAACCGGCGCCGGGGAGGCCGATCACCCCTCGCCTCGGTCTCGCCGAACACCGTTGCTCCTACAGGTCGGGAGACTCGGTTGTCGCCTTCGGACAGGTTCGGTGGATCGGCCGCCCGCCGCCCGAGTCGAAGGCCATGTTGTCGAGCGGAACGGGTTGGCCGCATTTCGCGCAGATCTGCCCTGCGTCAACGGTGCGCCTCGCCGCATCGTTTCCACCCATGCCGAACAGCTTTGCAAAGAAGCCCACGGTTCCCCCTCTCAAGTCGTAGAACTGTATCGTAGACGGACGGTGCGCCATCTCAAAGCGCCGGACGCTCCGAACGACGGGACACGGCGTCGGTCCGGGTACGCTCGGCGCGGTACGAACCCCGAAGCGAGCCCCAATGGGTTCGACGAAGCCCTCGGCAGCACCGGGACGGATCTATCCCGCCGTAGCCGGGCCGGTTTGGAACGCCCGCTCGTACTCCGCACTCAGGATGCCATAACAGGAGCACGACGCGGTTTCCAGGCCTGGGCGGTCGACGATGGTCATTCGGCCTCGGCTGTAGCGGATCAACCCCGCGCGACGAAGCTCGGCGGCGGCAAGGGCGATGCTGGGCCGCCTCGCCCCGGCCATCTCTGCCAGCGAAGACTGCGTGAGCTGGAACCGATCGGCACCCACACGATCCTGCGTCGTGAGCAGGCAGTGGGCGCACCGCGCCTCCAACCGATGCTGTCGGTGACACGTCGCGGCCCGCGACAGCGCGCCCAGCACGGTCTGTGTGTACCGGAAGAGGATCCGCCGGAGGGGCTCGCTTCCGCGCAGGGCGGCTCGGAACGCGGCCGCGCTCATCCTCATCGCGTGGTCCGGGACCCGGGCGACCGTCCGGGTCACCACGGTGCGTTCGCCAAGGAAGACGCCTAGCCCGACGATCCCCTCGTTACCGACCGTCCGCACCTCCACCCACTCGCCGTCGTCCCCCGCGACGAGCATCGAGACCACGGATCGCTGGGGGAAGTAGACCGAGGTGATCGCTTGGCGGGTCTGATACAGGACGCGACCCGCCGGGATCGAGAAGGCCTCCAGGCTCGGCAGAAGTCGCTCGTACTCCGCCCTCGAAAGGGCGAGCAGTAGCCGGTTCCGCTCGTCGCGTCGGCCGTCGGTGGACATGGCTCTTCACCTCGGCGCATCGAGATCCGGGTCTCGCCCAGCGCCAGAGAAAGGACGCCCGCCTCAGGCGACCGGGCTCGCCTCGCTTCTCAGGTACGCGTTGTGATCGTGGACCATCCCGCCGACGGGGAGCGCATCCCAGAGCGTGCCGAGGTCCCGTTTCACGCGGTTCGCGTAAAAGCCGGGGAGCACCGACGACTCGCGATGGAAGAAGCGATGCACGCTCCTGTCGGATTCGAGCAGCCTGCGGACACGCGCGTGGTGGCTGACGCGGCCGAGGCGTTCCGACGAGATCCCGCGCACGACGTTCATCCACTTGGGAATCGTCGTGCGGTTCGCGATGAACCGACGCGCGATGCGCGGCACGGAATAGACGTACCGCTCCAGGTCCACCAGCTTGTCGTAGAATCCCCGCCAGGCATAGTTCTTCGGGACGACGTTCATGGCCTGGCTGGCGTCGAGGAAGTGGAAGGGGAACGGGAGGACGCGCCCGTCGCGCTGCAGGTCGAGGTTGAGGGGGGCGGCGCGGCCGAACGCCGAGAGAAGTGAGAAGACCGGGAACGCGCCCGGTGCCATGTCGACGAAGCGCTTGGTGAGCTCGAAGGGCTCGGCCCCCTCGTCGGTGTCCAGACCGAGGACGAAGTTGGTCTGCACATATGGGATGTAGCGCAGGATCATGTTGATGTGGTCCGCCACGCGCCGGACCTTCTCGGCGCCGACGTCCCGACCCGTCTTGGCTTTGTTTCCGAGCGCGAACCAGGACTCGATCCCCGGGAGGATCACCTTGAAGCCGTTCTTGGCGAGGCGCTGGAGGTGCGGCTCGGACAGGAGCGACAGGCTGCTCTCGGCGAAGAAATCGATCCTTCCCGGAGGCACGGCGTCCTCGATGGCGCCGAGGTAGTCGTCGAAGCGCACGCCGAAGTTGGGGTCGTGCCAGCCGACCCGAGGGTGACGCATCTTGCTCAGCAGGAACCGAAGGTCGCTACGGATCTGGTCGAACCCGAGCGGCTGGTAGGGTACGGTCGAGTCGATGCAGAACGAGCAGGTATAGGGACAGCCCATGCTTCCGAGCATGGGTACCAGCTTGAGCACCGGTGCCTTGGCGATGGTGGCCTCGACGAACTTCCAGCGCTCCTGTACGCCGGGCAGCGACTCCGGCTGTCGCGGGGCGGTGAGCCGAAGGCCCACGGGGCGCTGCGGCGCGGGGTCGCGCAGCAGGTCCTCGACCATCGTCCGGTCGGTGAATCCGAAGACGTAGTCGAAGTAGCGCGTCGCATCCTGGGGATAACAACGGGCGTGTGGACCGCCGAGCACGGTGATCGCGCCCCGCTGGCGATGCAGACTGCTGATCGCGTAGGCCGTGTGCGCCGCCTGCGTGAAGGCGCCGATGAACACGACATCCGCTGGTTCGAGCACCTCGTTTGCGAGATCCTCGAAGCCCGTGTAGCAGACGTAGCGGACGTCGTGACCCGCCTGCTCGCACCACACCGCGATGACCTGTGGCATGATGCTCGCGAGATTCGCGTTCATCAGGCGCGCGTAAAGCGCGCGGGTGGGACGTTCGGTCGTGAGATCCACGACCATGACACGGCGTCGGCGCACTGAGCCTCCCACACCCGTCTGGGCGAGCGTCCATCGAGGTCAGTGCGTTACGGGGTCGGCGGCCGTCGGCGCCAGCGCACCTTCAGTGGTGAGGCGGTGTGTTCCATTGGAGCACATTTTGCACTCCTCCCCGCTATGTCAGGTCGTGAACATAGCGGGCGAGGCCGGTTACCGACAGGACACGGGTCGCCTTTCCGTGCCCGCTCGGTGCTCGCCCCCTCGAATCGGCGGACATTCTCCGTGGGGGACGGCGACTCGGGGGAACGCAAAGTTGCGCGCACCATGCGCGGGAAGCAGGAGCGTCCGAGCGGGGCTCGCCTATCCCCGGCCCTCCCCCAGCCAGCGCCGTAGCTGCTCGGCGAAATTCGCGATGTAGGACAGTCTGACCGCGCTGTCCGCCGCCCGCTTGATGAAGAGGATCCGGTCGTCGTCGGGAGAGATGGCGTAGGCGGCGCTCGATGAAAACGTGACGAAGTCGTCGGGGACGGATGCGCGGAACAGGGGTTCGCGCTCGACGGCGAACCCGGCGTCCGCATCGAGCCGGGCGGAGACCAGCCCCTCCTCCCCGCGGTAGATCAGCTCCAGTCCCCGGGGTCCCCACGAGATGTCTCTGGCGGCTCCGATGGAGACCGCGTAGCGACCCCCTTCCCCCGAGCTGGGTGTCACGTACAGGCGATCCTCCCCCGAGACGTCCGACATATAGGCGACCCACGCTCCATCGGGGGAGACCGAGGGGACCCTCTCGTCGGCCGGTGTTGCCAGAAACGGCTCCATGGAATCCTGTTCGCCCGGCCGAATGGTCACGAGATCCGACGTCGCTCCTTCGCCTCCCCAAATGCTGAAGATGAGTCGCCCGTCCGGTAGCCAGGCCGAATCGGTGAATCCGACGCGTCCCTCCCAGACCACCTCCTCGCTGCCGCCGCCGTCGGCGCGCACCGAGTAGAAGCCCGTGCCCCGCGAATACAGGATCCTGGAGCCGTCGGGGTACCAGAGGGGCCTCGTGTTGTGCCCCTCGGACGTGAGGACGTTGAGCGCCCCGGAGCCGAGCTCCAGCACCCAGATCTGACCGCCCAGATCGTCATGGATCTCCACCGCGAGGCGTCGTCCGTCGGGGGAGAAGCGTGGAAACAGGTACTCCCGCGGCGGGGCGCCGAGGTCCGTCTCTCCGCCGGCGCGGCCGACCATCACCAGCCGGTTCTGCTGGTAAGGGGGCCCCTCCCGGAAGACCGCCATTGCGTCGTTGACCGCGTGCTGGCCGTCGGCCCCGAAGCGGGTGGGGATCGCGACGGCGTCGCCTGTGACCTCCAACCGGGAGACATCGAACGGCAGCGCGACGCCGGTGCCGTCGCCGCGAGAACCCACCACGGCGTGCGCCCCGACCACCAACGCGATCGGATCGAAGTCGCTGGTCAGGACCTCGACGGTGTCTCGGGGCGCGCGAACGAGGCCGAGGTCGGTGCGGGCCAACTCCGGGGATCGGAACACGGCCACGAGCAGAGCGTCGGTGCCGGGAATGGCTACCCGCGGTATGGCCACCAACCCGCCCGTGGGCGACAGAACCGTCTCCGTCTGGCCCCCGGAGGCCCTGATTCTCCGGATCTCGCGTGCGGAGCTGGACAAGTAGTAGATCCAGTCGTCCGTGGACCAGGTTACGGGGCTCCCGGCGTCGCCCTCGACGAGCGTCCTCACGGTGCCGCCACCCGTCGACATGATGCGGATGCCACCGCGACCGAAGATCGCCAGGTGCCCGCCGCCGGGGGACATAGTCAGGCCCTGCGCCCCTTCGACGCCCTCGACTCGTGCCCATCCGGGGCGGTCCAGGCGTCGCTCCCAGAGTGGGCTGCCGTATTGGCCGGTGCCCGCGGCGAAGACTTCCGTTCCACTGGGGCTCACGGCCATCGTCTTCGCCAGGCGATCGTCGTCGATGTCGACGCCGTCCGGGAGGACCTCCTGGAAGATGACCGGATCGGTGAGGCCCGAGGCTCGGTCACCGGCCGGCCGCGTGATGGCCAGGACCCCGGCGGCGAGGGCGACCGCCCCGAGCACGAGGGTGCGGGGGTCCCGCAGCCAGGATCGCGTCGTGGAGGGGTGGGCGACCGTGGTGACCCTGGCATGGGTGAAGGACGGCTCGTCCAACGCCCTGGCGAGCTCTTCGGCCGTCGCGAATCGATCCGCGGGGAGCTTCTCGAGGGCGCGCGCCAGCGCCGCAGCCACGTGGGCAGGCACGGTCTTGCGGTACTCGGTGACCGGCTTCGGGTCCTCGGTCAGGATCCGCAGGAGGATCGACTGGACGTTCGGTCCCCCGAACGGAGGGATGCCGGCCAGCATCTCGTAGGCGACGCAGCCCAGGGCGTAGATGTCCGAGCGGCCTGTGAGCTCCCGGTCCGCGCCCGCCTGCTCCGGACTCATGTAGTGCGGGGTCCCGAGGCTGAGCCCCGTCTCGGTCATTCGGCCGCCCCCGGCGGCGCTCAACGCCAGCGCGATGCCGAAGTCGGCGATCACGGGCTGACCATCATGCAGCAGGATGTTGGCGGGCTTGATGTCCCGGTGGATGATGCCCCGGCGGTGGGCGTAGTCGAGGGCGCTCGCGAGCGCTTTGGTGATGCGGAGCGCCTCGTCGACAGGGATCTGCTTCTCCCGGTCGAGGCGGTCCCGGAGAGACTCACCTTCGACGAACGGCATCACGTAGTAGAGGAAGCGATCGGCCTCGCCGGAGTCGTGAAGCGGCAGGACATGGGGGTGCTGCAGGTTGGCCGTGGTCTTGATCTCGGCGAGAAAGCGCTCGGCGCCCACCACCGCCGCGAGCTCGGGCTTGAGGACCTTGAGCGCGACCTTCCGCTCATGGCGGAGGTCGTCCGCGAGGTACACGGTGGCCATACCGCCCTGGCCCACCTCGTTCACGATGGCATAGCGGCCCTCCAGGGCCGCGTTCAGGCGATCGATGGCTTCCTGCACGGGAGCGTCCTGCTGTCAGGTTCGTGG
>QJYK01000276.1 GCA_003248075.1 Gemmatimonadota bacterium
GACGTGTTCATCGTGCAGCCGACGCCGGCACCGGCCGACAACATGATGGAGCTGCTCCTCCTCATCGATGCCGCGAAGAGAGCATCCGCGGCTCGCGTGACGGCGGTGGTCCCATACTTCGGCTACGGCAGGCAGGACCGGAAGGATCAGCCGCGGGTAGCGATCGGGGCCAAGCTGGTGGCGAACCTGATGGTGGCCGCCGGTGCCGATCGCGTGGTGTCCATCGATTTCCACCAGCATCAGATCCAGGGGTTCTTCGACATCCCGGTCGACCATCTGTACGCCGCTCCCGTGTTGACCAAGTACTTCCGCGACCTCGGTCTGCAGGATCTCGTGGTCGTGGCACCGGACGTGGGCTCGGCCAAGATGGCCCGCGGGTTCGCGAAACGGTTGGGCGCGTCACTCGCCATCATCGACAAGCGGCGCCCGACAGCCAACGTGGCCGAGGTGTTGAACGTCGTGGGAGAAGTGGACGGAAAGACCGCGCTGCTCACCGACGACATGGTCGATACGGGTGGCACCCTGGCCAACGCCGTGTGCGCCTTGCGCGACCGGGGCGCCCGGGCGGTCTACGCCTGCGCCACCCACGCGCTCCTGTCCGGTCAAGCTTCGGAGAAGCTGGCGGAGGCGCCATTGGAGGAGATGGTCGTCACCAACACGATCCATGTCCCCGACGAACGGCGCTTCGACAACCTGAAGATCCTGTCCGTCGCGGACCTGCTCGCGAAGGCCATCGACCACATCCACTCGAACGAATCGGTCAGTCAGCTGTTCGAGACCCCTCCCGACTGAGCCGAGCGAGGGCTTCCGTGCCCGGAGTCGGTCCCGCGGGTCCCCCATCATCAGGCAGAAGACGATGACGATCACGAAGAGCTTGAAGGCCACGAAGCGAGATGGCACCGGCAAGGGTGTCGCTCGCAAGCTCCGGCAGTCCGGCCGCGTGCCGGCGGTCCTCTATGGCTCGGGCCTGGACGCGCTGCACCTCACGCTGGACGCGATGGAGGTCGAGCACCTCTTCGCGGCGATCTCGGTGGAGAACACGATCGTCGAGCTCGACATCGAGGGTGAGAAGCAGACGCAGCAGACCCTCGTGCGTGAGATCCAGGCGCACCCGGTGAAGAACAGCCTCGTCCACGTCGACTTCCTGCGCATCCAGAAGGGCGTCGCCGTGGACGTGGAGGTGCCGGTTCACCTCGTGGGCACCCCGATCGGCGTGAAGCAGCATGGGGGCGTCCTGGAGCAGATCATCCACGAGATCGAGGTTCGCTGCATCCCGTCCATGATCCCCGAGTCGTTCGAGGTCGATGTATCCGGTCTCGACATCGACGACGCGCTCCGGGTCTCGGACCTGGTGTTCGAGGAAGGGGTCACGCCGACCATCGAGAAGGAGCGCACCGTGTGTCAGGTGGCGCCGCCGCGGGCCGTGGCCGTCGAGGGCGAGGTTGCCGAGACACTCGAGCCCGGCGAGGCCGCAGAGCCGGAGGTGATCGGCGATTCGGAGCGGGACGAGGAATAGCCCGGAGCCGACGCCGGCATGAAGGTGATCGTCGGGCTGGGGAATCCCGGCCCGGAGTACGACGCCACCCGACACAACGTCGGATGGTGGGCCGTCGACCGACTCGCGTACGATTGGGACTTCGGCCCCTTCGTCCGAGACGGACGCGCGGTCGTAAGCGAGGGAAGGGTGGGCGACGAGCCGGTTCGACTGGTGAAGCCGACCACCTACGTGAACAAGAGCGGCCAAGCGCTCCGCTCCTTCACCGGGTTGGATGTGTTCGACCCGTCGGAAGACCTGCTCGTGGTGGTGGACGACGCGGCCCTCGACGTGGGCCGCGTGCGCTTTCGTCCTCAGGGCAGCCCTGGAGGGCACAACGGGCTGAAGTCGGTCTCGGGCGCGCTGCGCTCGGACCACTACGCGCGCTTGAGGATCGGCGTGGGAACGAAGCCGGAAGGGATGGACCTCGCGGATTGGGTGCTGTCCCCGATGCCGGAGGAGGACGAGGAGGTCGTGGTGGGGCTCCTGCCGGAGCTCACCCGGGGGGTGGAGACCTGGATCCGCGAGGGAATCGAGGCGGCCATGAGCCGCTTCAACCGTTGAAGCCGACTGAGCACCGAGGAAAGAAGGGGAAGACGACCCGATGAGCGACCTCGTCGCACTGACCGACTGGGCGTGGATGCTGGGACTGATAGGCATGGCCATGGCCGGCCTGACCTACGCCTACGTCAAGAAGCAGCCCGCGGGCTCCGACACCATGATCGAGCTGGGCGAGCAGATCCACGACGGGGCCATGGCGTTTCTACGCCGTGAGTACTCCGTCCTGGCGATCTTCGTGATCGTCGTGGCGGTGCTCCTGAGCCTCGCGATCGGCACCACACCCGCCATCGCCTACGTGTTCGGAGCCCTCAGCTCGGTCGCCGCCGGCTTCTCAGGCATGAAATCGGCGACCCGAGCGAACACGAGGACCTCGGCGGCCGCAAACCGGGAAGGCCAGGGCAAGGCGCTGCGCGTCGCTTTCTTCGGTGGCGCCGTCATGGGCCTCGCGGTGGCCGCGCTCGGCCTGTTCGGTCTCGGCGTCCTCTACTTCGCGTTCGCTGCGGACGCGGTGCCCGGCACTAACGAGTTCCCGCTCTTCGCCGAGATCGTCTCCGGGTTCGCTATGGGGGCCAGCTCGATCGCGCTCTTCGCCCGCGTCGGCGGCGGCATCTACACCAAGGCCGCCGATGTGGGCGCGGACCTCGTCGGCAAGGTGGAGGCCGGGATCCCCGAGGACGACCCGCGCAACCCGGCGACCATCGCCGACAACGTCGGTGACAACGTCGGTGACGTGGCAGGCATGGGTGCGGACATCTTCGAGTCCTACGTAGGCTCGATCGTGGCGACGATCGCGATTGGCGCGACGGCGCCCGCCATGGCGGCCAGCCGAGCCGCGGCCGTGGCGCTTCCCATCCTGACCGTCATGGTGGGACTCCTGGCGTCCCTCGTGGGGATCGGCATGATGAAGGTCCTGGAGCGTACCAACCCCGCCTCCGCGCTGCGCAACGTGACGTTCGTCGCGGCCGGCATCTTCCTGGTGGTCATGTGGTTCGTGGTCCAGAGCCTGGGCATCACGTTCGCGGACACGGACACGGGCCGCGTATTTCCCACCTACGGCCCGTGGACCGCGATCCTCGCCGGTACGTTGGTGGGCATCGCGATCGGGCTGGTCACCGAGTACTACACGGCCGCGGGCCCGATCCGGAAGATCGCCGACGCCAGCCAAACCGGCTCGGCGACGAACATCATCTCCGGCCTCGCGGTCGGGATGGAGTCGACGGTGATCCCGGTGATCCTGATCTGTGTGGCGATCGGCGTCTCCTTCTGGTTCGCCGGCCTGTACGGGATCGGCATCGCGGCCGTCGGCATGCTCGCCACGGTGGGCGTGACCATGTCGGTCGACGCGTACGGCCCCATCGCGGACAACGCCGGGGGCATCAGCGAGATGAGCCACCTCGGCCCGGAGACCCGGAAGATCACCGACTCCCTCGACGCCATCGGGAACACTACGGCGGCCATCGGGAAGGGGTTCGCGATCGGGTCGGCGGCGCTCACCGCGCTCGCGCTCTTTTCGGCCTATTCCTCCAAGGTCGGTCTCCAGGCGACGGGAATCGACCTCGTGAATCCCACGGTCGTCATGGGGTTGTTCCTCGGCGGCACCCTCCCCTTCTTCGTCGCGGCCCTGACGATGACGGCGGTGGGACGCGCTGCCGCCGGAATGGTCGACGAGGTGCGCCGGCAGTTCCGGGAGATTCCTGGGATCATGGAAGGGACGGCCAAGCCCGATTCCGCCCGGTGCGTCGACATCTCCACCCGTGCGGCGCTGCGCGAGATGATCCTACCGGGCGTGACGGCGGTGGCGGCACCGGTGGTCGTCGGGGCCCTCCTGGGCGTCGAGGCTCTGGGAGGGCTGTTGGCCGGCGCGACGGTGACGGGCGTGCTCATGGCGCTCTTCATGGCCAACGCCGGCGGCGCCTGGGACAACGCGAAGAAGTACATCGAGGGTGGGGCGCATGGAGGTAAGGGCTCCGAGCCGCACAAGGCCGCGGTCGTCGGAGACACCGTGGGGGACCCCTTCAAGGACACGTCCGGACCCTCGCTGAACATCCTCATCAAGCTCATGAGTGTCGTGTCGCTGGTGCTCGCACCCTGGTTCGTTCGGATCCACAACCTCGAGGTCCCCACGACGACCAGCTTCCAGTGGGTGACCGACCTCCTCCACGGGATCTTCGGCTGACGCCGGACCGTAGCGTCAGGAAGTCGACGGGGCCGGGCCTCCTCGGGGGGGTCTGGCCCCGCGCCACATGGGAGCAAGCGTGAACGATCCAAAGAAGGCACCCACGTTCGAAAACGCGCTGGCCTTCGCCAGCGATCTGATCCGCATTCCTGGGCTCCCGGGACAGGAGGGCGACGTCGCCCGCCGCGTCCGGGAGGAGATGGAGTCACTGGGGCTCGTCGACGTCCGAATCGACGAGGCTGGCAATGTGATCGGCATCGCTCGTGGACGCGGCGAGGCGCCTCCGGCCCTGCTGAACTCGGAGTGGGAGGTGCCCCCTTTCTCCGGCGAGGTCCGAGACGGCTTCCTGCACGGCCGCGGCGCGATGGACATCAAGGGCCCGCTGGCCTTGCAGACCTATGCGGCGGCTGCGCTGGCCGGCAAGGCCCCGGGCGACGTGATCGTGGCGCACACCGTGCTCGAAGAGCGTGGCGGGCTGGGGATGAAGACACTGCTGGAGTCGGGGTCCGTGGCTCCGGGGGTGGTGATCATCGGGGAGGCGACGCACGGTGACGTCTGCATCGGGCACCGCGGGCGTGCGGAGCTCGAGGTCGTGATCGGTGGGGTAGCGGGGCACGCCAGCGCTCCCGCACGGGCTCACAATGCCCTCGACTTGCTGGGCGACGTTCTCGCCGCGATCCGTGACCTCGCTTCCCGGCAGGGCTCCGACCCTGTGCTCGGGCCGGCGACCGTCGCCGCTACCATGGTCGATGTCTTGCCGGAGAGCCGCAACGTCATCCCCGACCGGGTCGTGGTGGTGCTCGATTGGAGGATCCTGCCCGGTGACCGCGACCAGGAGCTGGTGGGTCGGGTCCGGCAGGCGATCGAATCCCGCATCGGGACGACGCCGGAGGGCTACTCGATCGCCGCGCGCATGGGTGTGGAGCGTCAGACCACGTGGACCGGGTTGGCGGAGGACAAGGACCTCTTCACGCCCGGCTTCCTCATGGAACCCGACCACCGCGTGGTGCGGGCGGCGGCCGAGGCAGTCGGGCGTCGCGGCGACGAAGCGCGGCCCGCCGAGGTGAGGCCCTGGACCTTCGCCACCGACGGTGGTTGGTCGTGCGGGGTACACGGCATTCCCACCGTCGGCTTCGCCCCGGGCGAGGAGCGGTACGCGCACACGAACCGGGAGCGCCTCGACGTGGAGGAGGCCCGCTGGGTGTTCGAGCGGCACGGGCAGCTCATCCCTGCCGTGCAGTTGGCGGCCCGTTGATGCTGCGCATCGGGATCGTCGGGCTGCCCAACGTGGGCAAGTCCTCCCTGTTCAACGCGCTGACGGCAGCTGCCGCCCCTTCGGAGAACTACCCGTTTTGCACGGTGGATCCCAACGTCGGCACCGTGGAGGTCCCCGACCCCCGTCTCGACGACATCCACCGCCTGGCGGGTTCCGCGACCCGTGTCCCGACGGTCATCCAGTTCGTCGACATCGCGGGGCTGGTCGAGGGAGCGTCGGAAGGGGAAGGGCTGGGCAACAAGTTCCTGGCCAACATTCGGGAGGTCGACGCGATCGCGCACGTGTTGCGATGCTTCGAGGACGATGACGTGGCGCACGTCTCGGGCAGCGTCGACCCCATGCGCGACCGCGAGATCGTGGAGACCGAGCTCGCGTTGGCGGACCTGGAGCTCGTGGAGCGACGACTCGAGAAGGTCGAGAAGAAGGCGAAGTCGGGCGAGAAGGACGCGGTTCGCGAGGCGGCGGCCCTGCGCCGTGCCGCCGTGCCGCTCGCCGAGGGGAGGCCGGTCCGTTCCGCCACCCTGACCGACGAGGAGCGGCGGATCCTGACACAGTTCCAGCTGCTCACGCTCAAGCCGATCCTCTACGTGGCCAACGTCGGGGAGGAGGACCTTCCAGCTGGCGCGAACCGCTGGACGGACGCCCTCGACCGGGTCATCCGCGAGGAGGGCGACGCCGAGAGGGTCTCAGTGTGCTCCGCGATCGAGGCGGAGCTCGCGCAGCTGGACGACGAGCACCGGGACGAGTTTCTGCGAGAACTGGGGCTCGAGGAGCGTGGCCTCGACCGGCTCATCCATGCAGGGTACCACCTGCTGGGCCTGATCACGTTCTTCACCACGGGCGAGAACGAGTCGCGCGCGTGGACCGTCCACCGAGGTGTACGGGCGCCGCAGGCGGCAGGCGAGATCCACTCGGACTTCGAGCGCGGCTTCATCCGCGCCGAGACGATCGCGTACGAGACATTCCGGGAGGCCGGCTCCTGGAAGGCGGCCAGGGACCGGGGACTGATCCGCTCGGAGGGCAAGGACTACGTGGTCCAGGACGCCGACATCATGCTCTTCCGCTTCAACGTGTAGCGCCTCGAACGAGACCACACGAAGCAGCCGAACTTCTTCCCTGGAGGTCCGTGAGCGAGCTACAACTCACGACGCGGTTCGCGATTCACGATGGCAAGCTGGGCGAGTTCAAGAGCCTGGCCAGCCGGTGCATGGAGGTGGTGCGAGAGAAGGACTCCGGCACGCTGCAGTATGACTGGTTCTTGAACGCCGACGGAACGGAGTGTGTTCTCCGTGAACGTTACCGCGACTCCGACGCGGTGCTGGAGCACGCCGTCAACCTCGGAGATCTCATGGGACGCTTCATGAGCATCAGCGATCCAGACGTCGAGATCTGCGGCGCTCCCACCGATGCTTTGCCCGAGGCGATGGCCGCGCTTCAACCTCGAGTCTACTCGGCGTACCCGTCGATCTAGGCAAGACGTGCGGCCCGCAGAATCCATCGGAATCCGCTCATCGAGCCGGCACCTCCGGGGGGGGCGGCACCACGAGGACAGTCCAGCTGGGTCGATCCGTGGTGCTCGCCGTGGCCGCGGCGAGCCTCAGCTGCAAGGGAGAGCCCGATCCTCCTGGATGGGTGGTCCGCGATAGCGCGGGCGTCCAGGTCGTCGAGTCCTCCTCACCGCAGTGGGGAGACGTGTCGCCGTGGACGGTGGATACGGTGCCCGTCGTCGACCTTGCGGCCTCCGGGAGCGGATCACCGCACGACTTCATGAGCGTGCGAGACGTGCGCCGCCTGACCGACGGCCGCCTCGTGGTGCTCGACGAGGGGCTCGACGAGATCAGAGCCTTCGGTCCGGATGGGGAGTTCGTGACGTCACTGGGTCGCGAGGGTGACGGACCCGGTGAGTTTCGGCGTCCCCAGCGGATTCTACCGTTCCGAGGCGACTCGATCGTCGTTTGGGACTTCTGGCTGCTCCGCATCACGGTTCTCGGCCCCCAGCTCGAGCTCGGGCGCGTGGAGAGTGCGCGCGATGCCGGGGTGCGGCTGTCGCGGGATCTGTTCTGGAGTGGCGACTCGACGTTCATCGGCACGGAGTACAGGATCGATCCCGACGATCAGCTGCTCGGCCACTACCGACGACCGATGCAGATAAGCCGGGTCTCGTTCGAATCCGGTCGCCGCGACTCGCTCGCCATGCTCGCGGGTTTCGAGGGGTACTCCTTCGAGCGCGGTGACGCCCGGCCGCCATTCGCCAAGTCCAGCGTCGCGGCGTTGAGAGGCACCCACGTGGTCGCTGGCGACGCTGATGCGATGGAGTTCCGGATACATGACTCGTCAGGTGCGCTGAGGCAGATCGTCCGCGTTCCCGAGTACGACCTTTCCATCCCCCCGGGTCAGCGAGCGCGAGAGCTGGAGGCTCTGCTACAGCCCGGAGCTCCGCCGGTGCTCCGCTCCGTGAGGGACCAGATGGCGGTGCCGGACAAGAGGCCGGCGTACTCGACCCTGCGTGTGGACGCACTGGGTTATCTCTGGGCCTCCCGCTACCGCGCGGTCGGCAGCTTCGATGGGGGGGAGGTTTGGGAGGTCTTCTCACCCGAGGGCGCCTGGATGGGATCCGTCGGGACGCCACCACGCTTCGAGGTGTTCGACATCGGCTCCGATTATCTCACCGGCGTCTTCAGAGACGATCTCGATATCGAACACCCGCAGGTGCTGTCCCTGAGCCGGTAGGGTAGGAGGGAAAGCACGAGCCCGCCCGGCCAGCCTCTTGGGCATTCCCCCCGGACGGGCTCGTATTCCTCACGGCATTGGGGGCCGCATTCCCACGTTTGTCTCCAGGTCGGCCGGCTCGCAAGGCTCTTGGGCCTCCGCTGGGGCACGGGACACCGCCGCGGGCACGGTGCTCGGGTGAGGTGGCCGCGCTCCCGGTGCGGTGCGGAGACGACACATCCTGGGTGGCGCGCACCGTGCCGGGACCGCGGTAGCACCGAATCGGCGAGCCTGGCTGCCGGGCTGGCCCGACACGGAAACGCGACACCCCGGTGGACCCGCCCCGAGGGCCGATCTGCTCGAACGGCGGCCTGAATGCGCCACCGGTAGGCGTACCGACCGGCAAGAAGTGCCTCCGGGGGGACCGCCGGTGCCGCTGGGGTCGGACAGGTGGCTGGAAAGCGCGAACCGGCCCGTCGTGTACGTGGCGGCGTCCGGGATCACGTATTGGCACCCCTATTGCGTCAGGGGCCAGCGATCAATGCGGTATCCAGGTGCTCGTCTCCTCTCACCGCGTGTGATGAGGAGTGAATCAGGCCCCCGCACGGCCACTGCCGCGGTGCCGCTCGCGAGCAGGGCATTCGCCGAAGGGGGTAACATGATCGAGTACGCCGCAACGCTGTATACCGGCATCCTGTACGCCGGCCTGGTCATCGCCGTGATCTTCGCCACCTACCTCGTCGTGACCACGCGTGCGGACCGCAAGCGGGGCTTCGCGGCGGGCCTGGACATGGTGGAAGGGGGCGGTAAGGCCCTGTCGCGGGAGCGGACCGCGCCCGGCGCCGACCGCGAAGCGACGGCCGATGAGGAGAGGGCGCGGAGGGGCGCCGCCTAAGAACAGACGGGCTCGGTCTGCCTCTTTGACTTGCAGCGGCAGGCACTTCGATCGCTGAAGTGCTTGCCGCTCCATGCGCCCGGCCGCCAGCTTGCCGTGCCCGGACCTCGGAGGAGGGAGAGCGGCGATGTGGATGGCACAGCGGACGGGCGCCCCGGGAGCACCCGTCGTGGTCGGACTGGTGGCGACATGCCTGGCAGCCTGTGCTTCCCGGGACGAGCTGCCCTCAGGGCTCAGGAGCATCGACGGCCCCGCGCCGGCGATCGAGACCGCCGAGTATGCCGACAGGCGGTCCGCGATACTCGGGAAGCTCGACGACGGCATCCTCCTGGTGCATGCGCGCCCCGCCGAAAAAGGGATGGAGCAGTGGGGCTTCGTTCAGGACCCGACGTTCCTGTATTACAGCGGCCTTTCGGAAGTCCCGGGCGCCATCCTGGCGCTCGACGGAGTCACGGGACGCGTGACCCTCTTCCTGCCGCCAGCGCCCGAGTCCTTCGGCATGCGGGTAGAGGGGCTCATCCCGCTGCCGGAGCCCGAGACGGCCGCGGTCCTCGGGCTCGACTCGGCCGAGCCCTGGTCCGAGTTCGTGCCCTGGGTGGAGGGTCGGCTCGGTGAGGGTGTGTCGGCCCTGTATGTCGACGAACCCAGACGACCCGAGGCCACGGGGGTGCCGCCAGGGATGGAGCCCGTCGCGGGCGATCGCACGCTGTGGCGGACGGCGCTTCACGAGGCCTTTCCACGGGCGCGGATCATGAGCGCGAAGGAAGAGATCATGGTGCAGCGGGCGCGGAAGTCCGCCGCAGAGGTCCGCGTTCTCGAGCGTAATGCCCACATGACGGTGGCGAGTCTGCTCGCGGTGGCCCGGAGTCTGGAGCCCGGTGCGCGACAGCGGCAGACCGAAGGTGTGATGGTGGCGGCGTGCCTCGAGGAGGGCGGGCAGGGGCCGTCGTTCTGGCCGTGGACGATGTCGGGGCCGAACGCGCACGTGGGGCAGCTTCCAGGCGCCTTCTACCGTTACGACCAGGGTGACCGCGTGGCAGAGCCGGGCGAGCTCGTGCGGGTGGATGTCGGGTGCGCCGGGGGGCTTTACGGCGCCGATGTCGGCCGCACCCTTCCGGTGTCCGGCCGCTTCGCGCCGGGCCAGGCCGAAGCGTGGAACCTCCTGGTCGAGGGATATCGGGCCGGGCTGTCCGCCATCGCCGACGGGGTCCCCATTTCCGAGGTCCGGTCGGCGAGCATCGAGGCCGTTCGAGCGCGCCTCGTGACCACTGCCACCGAGAACAGCCGAGCCGCCGCGGAGGCGATCCTGGCCGGCGGAGAAGCCACCTGGCACATCCACGGTGTGGGGATCGACAGCGGGGAAGATCTGCCGGACGTGCTACGCGCCGGCATGGTGCTGGCCTACGAGCCCGGCTTCTCGCTGGGCCCGGACGCCTACTACCTCGAGGACATGATCCTGGTCACGGACGGTGGCCACCGGGTCCTCAGCGAGGGCCTTCCCTACACGGCCGACGAGATCGCCGCGGTCATGGGGCACTGAGCATCCTTCCTACGCGTCACTCCGGTGACTACCTTACAAGGCTCACGACCTGGTCGTGACGACAATCATCCCGCTCCACCCCGGGGGCTCGCCGCAGCTGGGTCCCGCGCGTCGGTGGGGCCCGTGGACCACCGACGGACCGAGGGAGTCACATGCGGCTGTACGAGATCGTCTACATCCTCGATCCGGCGCTCGAAGAGGGCGCCGTGACCTCGAAGCTGGAGAAGTTCCACGCGCTGGCCACTGCCAGCGGCGGTGAGGTCTCCGCGGTGGACCATTGGGGCAACAGACAGCTCGCCTACCCCATCGCCAGGCACAAGGCCGGCTACTACGTCGTCGCACAGTTCACGGCGGCAGCCGAGGCGCTTCCGGAGTTCGAGCGACTCCTGAAGCTCGACGACGAGGTTCTCCGATATCTGCTCGTGCTCAACGAGGGTGAACCCACCTCCGGGCAGTCGATCCTGGCCGAAATCACCCGCCCCGCCAGCGATCGCGAGGAGGACGAGGACGAGGAGGAGGAAGAAGAAGAGGACGACGATTCGCCGCCCCAGTTCCAGGGGGGGCGCGGTCGGCGCCGTCGGATGGAGGGACCACCGATCCAGCTGCTCAACTACAAGGACGTGAGCACGCTTTCTCGCTTCCTCACCGAGTCCGGGAAGATTCTCCCCAAGCGCACGACAAAGGTGTCTGCCGGGTTTCAGCGACAGCTCGGGTCGGCGGTGAAGAGGGCTCGATACCTGGCGTTGATCCCCTACACCAGGCGGTACGAGGGCTGAAGCGTTCGTGAGCCTCGACGACGCCCGGGCCCCAGCGGCTCCCGCTCGTCCGAAGCGTGGTTGGCCGCGGGCCGCCGCGCTCTTCGGGCTGCTCCTCGTGACCTCGATCTTTCGGCCCGAGGTACTGGTGGGCGTTCCCTTCGTGTTTCTCGGAGGCGCTCTCGGCCTGCGACGCGTCAGCGTCTTCCTCCTGGCCGCCCTCGCCGTCGCCGTGGCCGCGGCCGGCGCAGCCCGTGACGGGCTTTGGTACATCGAGCGCGGTTGGGCCGTGCTGGTCGCGGGGTGCTTCGCGGCGCTGACCTTGAGGAGCCCGGCGACGGCCTTCAGCCGCCGAGCGCTGGGGGCCCTGGCAGCGGCAACCGCGTTGGTGGTACCGCTCTTCGTCACCCGACACGGCGCCTGGGGTGCGGTGGACGACGCGGTTCGGGATCACATGGTGGGGAGTGCTCGGTCGGCGCTCGACGCACTCACGCTGCTGCGGGGAGGTCAGGCGCTGCCCTCCACGGTCGTGACGGCCATCTACGAGACCGTGGAGACCCAGGCCTCGGTGTTCCCGGCGCTCCTCGGGATCTCGACCCTGTGTGGGCTCGGGGTCGCGTGGTGGCTCTATGTTCGTGTGGCCCTTGGAAGTGACCAGGGCGTGGGCCCGCTCCGGGATTTCCGGTTCAACGACCACCTCGTCTGGCTCTTCATCGGCGGCGTTCTCCTGCTGGTGGGAGCATGGGGCGACGGGCTGCCCCGGGTGGGGGCGAACGCGGTGGTGTTCATGGGTGCCCTCTACGCCCTCCGCGGCGCGGCCGTCATCCTGTTCTTGAGCGGGGGCATGTCCCGTTTCGGCTACGCCCTGGTCGCGGTGGGGATGGTCTTCATGATGCCGTTCATCCTGGGAGGGGCTCTGGTGATCGGTCTCGGGGACACGTGGCTGGACGTTCGCGGCAAGGTCGGTTCCTTGGCCGCCTGACGTAATCGGAGGAACGATGAAGCTGATCCTTAAGAAGGCAGTGGAGAACCTGGGCGACGCCGGCGAGGTGGTGAACGTCAAGGCCGGGTACGGTCGGAACTACCTGATTCCCCAGGGCCTCGCCTACATCGCGAGTGAAGCGAACATTCGTCGGCTGGAGGAAGAGCGGAAGCGCGCTGAGGAACGTGCCCGCCGGGACTACCTCGAAGCCCGGCGGCGAGCGGCGCAGCTCGCGAACGCGGCCCTGACGTTCCATGCCCGAGCCGGCGAGGACGGCAAGCTCTTCGGTTCGGTGACGAACGCGGACATCGCAGACCGCCTGAACCAGCAGGGTGGGCTGGACTTCGAGCTCGACAAGCGGGCGGTGGTCCTCGCCGAGCCCCTCAAGACGCTCGGCGACCACGAGGTGAGTGTGCACCTGCACGCCGAGGTGGACGTCGAGATCCGGGTCGCGATCGAGCGAGAGGATTAGGAGGACTGGCTTGTCGACGCGGAGTCTTTCGCCCGCCGAGGTTCCGGCTCCGGTGCTGGGCGCCGCACAGCTCTGCCTCGAGCGAAAGGCACACGGCGTCCTCGTCCTCGACCTCCGCGGTCTCTCGACCGCCACGGATTGGTTCGTGGTGGCCAGCGGGCGCTCCGACGTGCAGGTCAAGGCGATCGCCGATCACGTGCTCGAGATCTTGGCGAAGGACCAGGATCTGGAGCCTGGACACGTCGAGGGACAGCGTGGGGGGAGGTGGGTGCTGTTGGACTACATCGACTTCGTGGTGCACGTGTTCCACCCGCACGCGCGGGATTTCTATCAGCTGGAGAACCTGTGGGGGGACGCGCCCCGCTGGGACCTGCCCGATGAAGAGTGACCCCACCTGCACGCCCGCGCTGAATGGGCTCCGGACCCGCGGCGAAAGCGCCTCCTGGAGCCGCCGCCGAGGTTTGCTCCGGGGTGCCCGCTCGTCTAACTTGAAGCCCGATCCGGCCGCCTGACTCGGGCGCGTTCCCGAGACGTCCGACCGGGGATGTCCGAGGACCGACGGCTCGGGTCGCACCGAATCCACCGACAGGACGTCCATGACCCTGCACATCCCTCCGTGGGCACCGTTCGACCCGGGCTCGCCGCCCGAGCCCCCGGGAGACGAGTCCGGGGCCGGAAGGGTGGTCGCGCTGGTGGCGTCGCGCAGCGCACTGGCGGCGGGGTGGACGGGCCACCTCGTTTCGGCGTTGGCCCGAGCCTGGAGCGCGTCGGGTCTGCGGATCGTGGTCGCCGACGCCGGGCTGGAGCACCCCACGCTCCAGGACGCCTTCGGCGTCGTGAACGAGGAAGGCCTCTCCGATGCGCTGCTGTGGGGGGCGTCGGTGCAGAAGGTGGCCCGTCCCCTCACGCAGGACGGGTTCTACGTGATCACGGCCGGAACCCCCGTACACGACCTCGCCCAACCCTTCACCTCCGACCGCTGGGTACAGCTCTGCTCGGGCTTCCGTGAGGCCGGCGTGACGCTGGTGACCCTGGTGCCCGAAAGTGCTCCGGGCTGGGACTCGGTCGTGTTCGCCGCCACGGATGTCTTCGTGCTCGCAGCGACGGGTGAGGACGTGGCGGTGCCGGCGACGTTGGCCGCCG
This sequence comes from Gemmatimonadota bacterium, assembly GCA_003248075.1. GTDB lineage: Bacteria > Gemmatimonadota > Gemmatimonadetes > Longimicrobiales > Gaopeijiaceae > SZUA-318. The sequence goes on from QJYK01000276.1 coordinate 14,044, forward strand.
GAAGGCTGAGGGGCGTGCTCGGAGTTGATGCCGCGTCGACGCCGACCTTAGCGGCGACCCCCGACACGGACTCCTCGGAGGATCTGCAGAGCGGCGACGAATGGCCCAGCCAGAGCGAGGAGCCGCTGGTGTCGGACCCGCCGTCGAGCCCGTCGAGGCGTCCCGTTCCCGCACGGGTGGTGGACCGGGAGTTCGTGCCGTCGGCCAGGATGCGTCGGGGCGCCCCGCGACTGTTCGGGGGCAGGGTGCCGCGCTGGTGGCTGTGGGTCACGCTGGTCGTCCTGGCTGCCGCCGCCCTCGTGCTCGCTCGGTTCGGAGTCTTCAGTCGGAGCGTGCCCGAGGACCGGCAGCCGGCCTCGTCGGCGGAGCTGCAGGCCGCGCCCGCGACCGGCGGGGATTCGGAGGCCTCGTCACCAGCCGAATCGTCACCGGTACAGGGTTTTTCCATCGCGGTGGCGGCGTACGAGGGCGGGGCGGCGGCCATCCGGTTCGCGCAGAGGCTGGCGTCCCGCGTTCCGCCGCTGCAGGTGGAAGCTGTCCCGGTCGCTGTGGATGGCAAGGTCTTCCACAGGATCCTCGTCGGTCCGGCGACGGATATGGAGGACGCATCCCGCATCGCGGGGCGGGTGGCCCGGGTGCTGGGCGTCGACTCGACGGCCTGGGTCGTGCGGCCCACTGCCCGTGCCTTCCTTTTGGGCGAACGTGACGACCTCGAGGATGCCCGGCGAAGCGCGTCGACACTCGTCGACGCGGGATTTCCGGCGTACGTCCTCGCGGTGGACTTCAACGATGGGTCCACGCGCTATCGGGTCTACGTAGGCGCGTTCGCCGACGAGGCGGAAGCCGAACACCTCGCCGGCCTGCTCCGCGAGCGGGGCCTACCCACAGCAACTCTCACAGATAGAATCGGTCGCTTGCCCGAATGAAGCTCAGCGCCCTCCGCGTACACGGTTTCAAATCCTTCGCCGACTCCACCACCATCGACTTCCACGACGGCATCACCGCCATCGTGGGTCCGAACGGGTGCGGCAAATCCAACATCGGGGACGCCATACGCTGGGTCCTCGGGGAACAGCGCCCCACCGCGATCCGTGGAGCCAAGATGGAGGAGGCCATCTTCCAGGGTACGGTGAACCGCCGACCGGTGAACCGGGGGTCCGTTTCGTTGCTCGTGAGCAACGAGGACGGCTCGCTACCGGTCCCGTTCGCGGAGGTCGAGATCGGACGGCAAGTGTTCCGGGACGGCGGCTCCGAGTACACGATCAACCGGAGTCCGGTGCGGTTGAGGGACGTGGTGGACCTCTGCCGCGACACCGGGCTCGGCTCGAACGCCTACGCGATGATCGAAAACCGGATGATCGACGCGATCCTGTCGGATCGGGCGGACGAGCGCCGGGGCCTGTTCGAGGAGGCCGCGGGCATCGGCAAGTACAAGGACCGACGCAAGGCGGCCACCCGGCGTCTCGAACGCGCCGAGCTCGACCTCCAGCGCCTCGAGGACGTCATCGCCGAGGTGCACACCAAGGTGCGCTCCCTCGCGCGGCAAAAGGGAAAAGCCGAGCGTTATCTCGAGTACCGCAAGCGACGTTTGGACCTCGAAGTCACGGTGGTTCGTCACCAGATCGAGACCCTTGCCGATCGGCTCGCGGGCGTGGAACGACACCTGGAGGGCGATCAACGGAGCGGGGAGGGCATGCTGGCCGAGGTGGCCGCGGCGGAAGCCGCCTACGAAGCGCTTCGGCTGCAGCAGGTCGATGCCGAGAAGGAACGGGTCGCCGCCGCGGGAGCCCTGGACGCCGTGCGGGGCGAGCTGGTCCGCTGGGAGCGCGACCTGGCGGTCGCGGACGAGCGTGCCGCCTATGCCGAGCGTCGGTTGGCTCAGATCGAGGAGGAGCGGACCGAGGCCAGGGCACGAAGCGAGCGGTTGGGCAGGGATGCGGACGACCTCACCGCCGATCGTGATCGTCTGGGCGCCGAGCTCGCCGAGCTGCGTTCGCTGTCCGAGGCCCGGCGCGCCGAGGTGCAGGCCGTTCGGGACCGATTGACCGCGGCGCGGGAGCGCCTCGAGCGCGCCGAAGCACGTGAGCGTGAGCTCGCTCGACGCGGGGCGCAGCTGGAGGGGGATGCCGACGCTTGCGACGCGCAGGCAGCGGAGCTCGAGCGTCGGCTCGATCGCCTGGCCGGCGAGGAGGACGAAGCGACCGAGCTTGTGTCGGACCTGACCGCACAGGGCGATCTGTTCTCCGGCCGGATCGAAGAGCTGACGCAGGCCGTGGAGCGTGCCAGGGCGGACGCCGCTCGTGCCGCGAACAAGATCAACGTCGTGCGCCGGGAGCTGGACGAGGTCCGCGCGAGGGAGTTGGAGGCGGTGGATCGGGCCTCCTCACTGGGGGCGCGTCGCTCGGCTCTGGAGCAGCTCGAGCGGGATCGTGAGGGAGTGGAGCCGGTGGTCCGGGCCGCCCTCGAGCTCGGGGACCGCGGCGTCCTGGGGACGCTATCCGATTTCGTGGTCGCCGCCGCCGAGGTGGCGCGCGCCGTGGAATCGTACCTCGGTCCCCTGGCCCGCGCATTGGTGGTGCGAGACGGAGATACGGTCGCTCGCCTGCGGGAGTGGTTCGACGGCTCGTGGTCGGGGGGCGGGGGACTGATCCTCCTGCCCCTGGACCGGGTTCCGGCGGGGTCGCCGGGTTCGACGGGCACGCTCCTGGATCAGGTGGAGGTGGCGGGGGAGGGGGCACCCTGGGTCCGCGCCCTGCTGCACGGCGTGGACCTGGTCGACGACGGCGCCCTCCAGTCCGGCGTGGGCGAACGGGTCGCCGTGTCCGGAGCGGTGGTTGAGCGCAGGGGCGTCGTGCGGCTGGGCAACCCGGTCGGCGCCACAGGGCTCCTGGAGCGGAGAGATTTCCTGCGCGAGGTCGTTCAGGCCCATGACGCCGCGCTCGAGGAGGCGAACGGAGTGCGCGAGCTCCGCGACGCCTCCTCCGCCGCTCTCCGCGCCGCCGAGGAGGTCGTCGAGCGGGCCAGGCTCGCGGTCCGCGAGGCGGAGGACAGCCATCGGCAGGCCATCGCAGAACTCCAGGCGCAGGTTGACCAGAGGACTCGTGCCGACCGGCACCGGGAGGAGCTGACGCGACAGGCCGAGGGAACGCGGGCCACGCGCGCACGCCTGATGAAGCGGGCCCGGGACGCGCGGCAGGAGCTCGCGGGGCTGCGCACCGAGGAAGACGGGCTGCACGAGGAGCGCAGCGCGGCCCGCGATGCGGTGATGGCGGTCCAAGAGGAGTGGGAGACCGCGAGGGCGGAGGAGGCCCGCATGGCGGTGGACCTCGCGCGCATGGAGGGCGACGTGCGCCGTCTCGAGGAGCGCCTCGAGGGTCTGCTCAACGCGCGCGGCCAGGCGGGCGAGCGCCTGGCCCAGCTCGATGCGGAGCAAACGGAGCTTCTCGAAGGACGCGGGGAGGCGCGCCGCATCCGCGAAGAGGGGGAGCTGGCCACGGAGCGACTGTTCGAGGCGCGCACGGAAGCGGAGGTCGCCGTGCGGGCGAAGGACGAGGCCCTGAGCTCGATCGCCGAGCTGCTCGCCTCTGCGGAAAAGCGAGCGCGCGAGGCGCGCACCGCGGAGCGGGAGGCGTCCGATCACCGCCATGCCCTGGAGCTCGAGCGCCAGGAGCTCGCAGGGCGCATCGAGCGGATCCGTGAGCGGCTGGAAGGCGAGTGGGGACGACCGCTGGAGCGCCTTCTCCAGGACGCGGAGCCCGTGGAGGGAGACACGGAGACCCTCCAGGAGGAGCTGAAGGAGATCGTGATCGCGCTGGACCGCATCGGCCCGGTGAACATGCTGGCCGTGGAGGAGCACGAGGAAGAGAGCCAGCGACTCGAGTTCCTGTCTGCTCAGCGCGATGATCTGGTGACGGCGCGGAACGACCTGCGCAACGCGATCCGGGAGATCAACAAGACCGCGACGGAGCTGTTCGAGTCCACGTTCGGCCGGATACGAGAGAACTTCCGCGCCACATTCCTGCGCCTCTTCGAGGGAGGTGAGGCGGACCTGTGGCTCCAGGACCCGGACGACCCGTTGGAGTCGCCCGTCGAGATCCACGCGTCGCCGCGCGGCAAGAAGACGCAGAGGATCGACCTGCTGTCCGGGGGAGAGCGGGCGCTGACCGCGCTGGCACTGCTGTTCGGGATCTACCTGGTGAAGCCCAGCCCGTTCTGCGTGCTCGACGAGGTGGATGCACCCCTCGACGAGAACAACATCGGTCGGTTCATCAAGCTTCTTCAGGACTTCAAGAGCCAGACCCAATTCGTGGTGATCACGCACAACCCGCGCTCGATCGAGGCCGCCGACTGGATCTACGGGGTCACGATGGAGGAGCCGGGGGTCAGCACGATCGTGGGTGTGCGCCTCGATGAGGCCCTGCAAGGCGCCGGCGCAGCCTGAGGCAACGGGCGACCTCACTCGTGGGGGCTTGGCGGGCGTGGCCGGTGATCGACGGCCTGCTTACAATTACGGGCTGATCGGACTCCTGGAAGACGAGCCGCGGGACCCATGCTCATCGTCATGAAGCACAATGCCGCACCGGAGCAGATCGAGGTCGTGGTGCGCACGATTCGTGAGATGGGTTACGACGCTCGCCCCATTCCTGGGGGCCAACGGACGGCGGTGGGCCTGATCGGCAACGACGGACGCGTCGATTCGGCCCGGATCGAGGGCCTCGAGGGGGTGCTCGAGGTGATTCCGGTCACGCAGCCCTACAAGCAGGTGTCACGGGAGTGGCGCGAGGACGATACGATCGTGCGTCTTCCCAACGGCACGACGGTGGGGGGCTCGGAGGTGGCCGTGATGGCCGGTCCTTGTGCAGTCGAGGGCGAGTCGCAGATCCTCGACATCGCCCACCAGCTCCGGGAGATGGGCGCCACCGTCCTCCGCGGGGGCGCCTTCAAGCCGCGCACGTCGCCCTACTCGTTCCAGGGACTCGGCCTCGAGGGGCTCGAGCTCCTGGCCCGCGCGCGGGAAGCGACCGGGCTGGCCGTGGTCACGGAGGCGTTGGATGCGGACACCGCGACCGCGGTGGCCGAGTATGCGGACATCGTACAGATCGGCGCCCGGAACATGCAGAACTACCCCCTGCTCCGTCGCGCTGGCCAGCTGGGCAAGCCCGTGCTACTGAAGCGTGGCATGTCGGCCACCATCGACGAGCTCCTCCTGGCGGCCGAATACGTGCTGGCCGAAGGGAACGACGACGTGATCCTCTGCGAGCGTGGAGTACGTGGGTTCGACACCCACACACGCAACATCCTCGACCTGACGGCCATCCCGGTCGTGCAGGCGCTGTCCCACCTGCCCATCATCGCCGACCCGAGCCACGGAACGGGGGTCCGCAGCAAGGTCACGCCCATGGCGCGGGCGGCGGTCGCGGCGGGTGCCGATGGCATCATCGTCGAGGTCCACCAGGACCCGCCACGTGCCGCCTCGGACGGTGCTCAATCCCTGTATCCGGCGCAATTCGCCGAGCTCATGGCGCAGATCCGAACCATCGCGCGCTCGATCGGCCGCGAGCTCTCGGCACCCCTCTCCGAGGTGGGCATCCGCTGACCCGCTGACGTCCCGGAGCGCAATCGCTCGGCCCGGGGCGAGGCCCCAACGTCCATCATGGATGCGGAGACGTGGCATGGCCCGCACCGGCTGGGACGATGGGGAGAGCAGACGGCCGAGCGGCTCCTGGTGGGGAAGGGGTGGCGCGTGATCGCGCGCAACCACCGATTCGGGCGCCGGGAGATCGACCTGATCGTGGTTCGCGACGGGGTCCTGGCGTTCGTGGAAGTGAAGACCCGGGCGGGCGAGGGATTCGGGGCGCCGGCCGACGCGGTGACTGCCCTGAAGCGCCGCGAGATCGAGGCCGTGGCCACCCACTTCCTCGCCCGCCGACCCGAATCGTGGACCGGGGTCAGGTTCGACGTCGTGTCCATCATTCGTGACCCCGATTCGGACGACGTGCGCGTCGAGCACATCGAGGACGCCTGGCGACCGGGCTGGCCCTGACCCGCGCACGGCGTTGACCCCTCCTGCGACCGCCGGTAGCTTCGTTGTGCCCCAGGTCCGCAGGGCGAGAGCCCGCGAAACCCGTCAGGACCCCGCAGGTAGCAGCGGTAAGTGTGGTGATCGTCGCTGCGGGTCGCCTGGGGCATTTTTTTCGTCCTCGGGCGCCCAGGCTCAGGAGCGTGGGGTGCCCGTCCATACACGCGCCGGCCTTTGTCCCACACCGCGTTAGCCCGCAAGCACAGGCCGCGACGGTTCGACGACGTCGCGACGCAGGAGCATGTCTCCGAGACCTTGCGAAGAGCGGTAGCTACGAGCCGCGTCGGCCACGCGTACCTCTTCTGCGGCCCTCGCGGGGTGGGAAAGACCACCCTCGCCCGCGTCCTCGCGATGGCTCTGAACTGTCCCGAGCGGAGCCCCGAGGGCGAGCCGTGCGGCACATGTGAGAGCTGCAGCCGCATCTGGGGAGGCCACACGGCGCTCGACGTGGTCGAGATCGACGCGGCGTCGAATCGCGGTGTGGACGACGCACGGGACCTCCGTGAGCGCGCGATGTACGCCCCCTCGGAAGAGGGCCGCTACAAGGTCTATATCGTGGACGAGGCGCACATGCTCACCCGGGAGGCCTGGAACGCCCTCCTGAAGATCCTGGAAGAGCCGCCGCCGAGAGTGATCTTCGTCTTCGCCACGACGGAGCCGCAGAAGATCCAGCAGTCGGCCGCACCGATCCTGTCCCGCTGCCAGCGGTTCGACTTCCGCCGGATCGGCGTTTCCGAGATCGTCCTGCGGTTGCAGAAGGTCCTCGAGCGGGAGGGGCTTGGCGCGCCCGAGGAGGCCCTGCGGATCATCGCCAGGAAGGCGGACGGGGGGATGCGGGACGCGCTCTCGATTCTCGACCAGGTCCTCTCGCTCACCGGGGGCGAGGTCGATGCGGAAGCGGTCCGTCGCGTGCTCGGACTGGTCGAGGAAGAGCGCTACCTGGAGCTGCTCGACATCCTCGCCGAGGGTGGTCACGGAGAGGTATTCGGTCTGGTGGAGCGGCTCATGGACGAGGGATACGACCTCGTCGAGTTCTACCATGGCCTGATGGATGTACTGCGCGTGGCGCTACGGATGCGGCTCTCGCCCGGGACGCCCGTGGACCTGCGTGCGGATCTCAGGGCGGAGTTCGAGCGACGCGCCCAGCGCTTCGCTCCCGGCGACCTCGTCCGCATGCTGTCGGCGGCGGCCGAGCTCGAGGCCAACGGGAGCCTGCGGAGGAGCGCCAGTCCCCGGGTGATCATCGAGATGCTCCTGCTGCGCCTGAGCTACCTGGATCGGACCGTGGACCTCGAGGAGCTCCTTCGCGCGCTCGGGGGGGCGCCGGCGCCGACGGGGGGGGCCGGTGTCCCGCCAGCAGGTGCCGCCAGGGAGACGGAAGCGGCCGTCCTGGAGCCGGACCCCGGGAAGCCGCATTCCGGCGGCCGGCCCACCGTCGCGCCCGCGGAAACCCTCCAGGACGCCTGGGTCCGCTGGCTGGGCGAGGGCGTGGGGGTACCGCGCGGGTTGTCGCCGCTGCTTCGCTCCGCGACCTTGCGTGAGCTGGAGGGCGGGAGGGTCGAGCTCGCTCTGGCGCCAGGTCCCATCCACGAGCGTCTGAGCGAGCCGGGAGTGCTGGCCGCGATCTCCGAAGGCCTCGCTCCACATGTGGGACGGCGGGTGGAGTTCGTGGTCGTGGAAGAGGGACACGGCCCCTCGGAGGCGACGCAGCGGATCGGGCACGGCGAGGTGCGGCGGGACACGCTTCAGGAGCTGGTTCGCAAGGAACCCCGCCTCCAGCGGGCGGTAGAAGAACTCGACCTGGAACTGATGGATTGACGGCCCCACGGGTGCCGCCGGCCGCCAGCTGAGCGTGGGCCGGGGCACCCGTCTCGATCTGGAACCAGAATGAACCCGAACCTCCAGCAGATCATGCAGCTCGGACAGCAGCTGCAGGCGAAGATGATCAAGCTCCAGGAGTCGCTGGACGCGCAGAAGATCAGCGCCACCTCGGGCGGGGGAATGGTCACCGCCACCGTCGACGGCAAGGGCTCCCTCAAGCGCGTCCAGATCGATCCGACGTGCGTGGATCCCCGGGATGTGGAGATGCTCGAGGATCTGGTGCTGGCCGCGGTCTCGGAGGCCCAGGCCAAGGCGCACAAGCACTACGAGGAGGAGATGCGCAAAGCCACCGGGGGGCTGCCGATGTCGTTGCCTGGCCTCAGCGGTCTCTTCTGATCGGCTTCGAGGCCGGAGAACTCCGGTGTCCGTGATCGACCGAGTCACCGGGGAGCTTTCGCGACTTCCCGGCATCGGCCCCAAGACCGCCTTGCGACTGGTCCACCACCTGATGAAGGCCCCGAAGGAAGAGTCGCGCAGGTTGTCGCGTGCGGTCGCGGAGCTCGCGGACAAGATTCGCCCGTGCGCGCGATGTGGGAACTTCTCGGAGCACGATCTCTGCGACATCTGCTCCAACCCCCGCCGGGATGCGAGCGTCCTGTGCGTCGTCGAGGAGGCCTTCGAGGTCGGGGCGATCGAGCGGACCGGCCAGTTCAGGGGTCTGTTCCACGTTCTGGGTGGGCGGTTGTCGCCCCTCGATGGCATCGGCCCCGAGGAGCTCAATGTCGCCTCGCTGCTCGAGCGGGTCCGGACTGCCCAGGGGGCCGTCGTCGAGATCATCATCGCCACCAACGCGTCGGTGGAAGGCGAGGCCACCGCGGTGTATCTGGAGCAACTCGTGAGGCCCCTGGGCGTACGGGTCACGAGGCTCGCCCGGGGCATCCCGGTAGGAAGCGACCTCGAATACGTAGACGGGACGACGATCGCCGAGGCGCTCGCCGGTCGAAGGGAGATGTGAGGTGAACAGGAACGTCAGGCTCGCGGGCCTCATGGTATTGGCGGCAGCGGCAGGAGGTGCCCTGGCCGCTCTCCTCGTGCGTGACCAGATCACGAGGCACCGCCGCGACCTGTTCAGCCCCAACGCCCTCCGTCGCCTGGCGGCGCTCGGCCATATGGGCCGCGAGGAGGCGAGCGTGGACCATATCCGCCTGCTGCGGGACTTCATCGCCTGGGAGCCACGTAGGCTCCTCCGGGACCGGGCGCGGGCCATCGTGGGGCGCATGGTCGGAGAGGTGCGTGCCACCGATCCCGAGCTGGATCCGGCGTGATTCCGAGCTCCGCGGGCCGCGCGCCCGATCTTGCCCCCGAACGCGCCCACGCCGACTTTAGGGCCCGACCGTCGGGCCTCCCTCTCGGGCTGGGGAGTGGGGCCGACAATCTCGATGCCGAGACGAGTCTCGCCGTCCGATTGGAGCCCAGGTGCCGCTTCGACCGCCGCATACCCGGAGGTAGCGTCGACCCATGTCGATGATCAACTACGCCTCCCGGGAGATCAACTGCAAGATCGTCTACTACGGCACCGGGCTCGGTGGAAAGACCACCAACCTCGAGTACATCTACTCGAGGGTGAATCCGGAGACGAAAGGCAAGATGATCTCGCTCGCCACCGAGACCGAACGCACCCTCTTCTTCGACTTCCTGCCGATCGATCTCGGCGAGATTCGTGGCTTCAAGACCCGTTTCCACCTCTACACGGTGCCAGGACAGGTCTACTACAACGCCAGCCGTCGGCTCATTCTCAAGGGCGTGGACGGCATCGTGTTCGTAGCGGATTCGCAGGCGGCGCGCGCGGAGGCCAACATCGAGTCCATGCACAATCTCTACGAAAACCTGGAGACGTACGGGTACGATCTCGAGACCATTCCTTTCGCCATCCAGTACAACAAGCGTGATCTCGAGGGCATCGTTCCCGTGGAGGACCTCCGCGCCCAGATCAATCCGCTCGGGGTGCCGGACTTCGAGGGAGTCGCGATCGAGGGCAGCGGGGTCTTCGAGACCCTCTCGGTCGTGAGCAAGATGGTCGTGAAGACTCTCTCCTAGGGCATCGCCGTGCTCGGGAGCCGAATCACCCTCCCCAATCTCATCACGATCGCGCGGATCGGGGTGTGCCCCGCGATCTTCTTCCTGGCGCTCTCCGCCAGCGTTCCGGGGCGCCTCTGGGCGTTCGTGCTCTTCGTCGTGGCGGGCCTGTCCGACGTCTGGGACGGGTACCTCGCCCGGCGGTACGACTGGATCACGGACGTGGGCAAGCTGCTCGACCCACTCGCGGACAAGCTTCTCCTGGTCGCGACGTTTGTACCGTTCTATCTGCTGTCCCACTCCGACGACCCTGTCGGGCGGATCCCGTGGTGGGGGCCTCTGCCCGCCTGGGTGGTTCTGGTCATCTTCGGCCGAGAGCTGCTGATCACCCTGTTCAGGAGCTACGCCATGCGCCGCGGCGTGGTGATCGCGGCGGGCCTGACGGGGAAGAGAAAAGCTCTCCTGCAGGCGCTCTTCTCCGGCGGCCTCCTGCTCTGGTATCCCCTTCGGATGACCGCACGGACCCGCGGTTGGGAGGGAGCGGCGGCGTGGGAGGCGTGGGCGACCTTCCACGGAGGATGGGTGGCCGTCACGCTCGCGCTCGCCCTGCTGCTGACGATCTATTCGATGCTGGACTACCTGTGGCGCTACCGGTCGGTCCTCGGCTTCCGCAGCTGAGCGCAGAGGGGTCGTGATCCCCCTGTCCGGGTCGGTGCGCGCCGCCATCGTCGCCGTCGGCGATGAGCTCCTCCTGGGCCACACCGTCGACACCAACGCGGCCTGGCTGGGCCTCGAGCTCGGAACCCGCGGGGTGCTCGTGGTCCGCCGCTACACGGTCTCGGACGAGAGCGAGGAGATCGCCTGGGCCGTGCGTGACGCCATGCGCGTCGCCGAGCTGGTGGTCGTGTCCGGTGGCCTGGGGCCGACGCCAGACGACGTCACCCGGGATGCCGTGGCCGACCTCCTCGGTCGTCCGCTGCAAACGGATCCCGACGTCCTCGAGTCGATCCGGGTGCGCTTCCTCGAGGCAGGGATGCAGGAGCTCCCGGAGCCGAACAAGAGGGTGGCTCAGGTCCCGGAGGGCGCGCTCAAGCTTCCGAACCCGGTCGGGACCGCACCCGGGCTGGTCCTCGAGACCCCCGAGTCCCTGGTGGTTCTCCTGCCCGGGGTGCCCCGCGAACTGCGATCGATCGTCGACGGGTCCTTCGACGAGCTCCTGGCCCGGCGCTTCTCGGAGCACCTACCGCCGACCTGCTCCCGGACGGTGCACACGAGTGGTATCCCCGAGTCGCTCCTGGCTCAGCAGGTGCGAGGCCAGCTTCCCGAGGGCGCCGGAGTCGTGACTCTGGCCTTCCTGCCGGATGTGCGCGGTGTCGATCTGCGCTTCACGGTGACCAGCATGGAGCCCGCGGAGGCCGAGCGCCGCTTCGACGAGCTGGAACGACGGCTCGAGCCGGTGCTGGAGCCCTGGCGCTTCTACGCGAAGCGGGGCGACCTCGCTGAGGCCGTGGTGGAAGCGCTGCGTGCACGGTCGGCCGACCTGTCGGTGGCGGAGAGCTGTACGGGGGGTCTTGTCGCGAAGCGTCTCACCGACGTCCCGGGCGCGTCGGACGTCTTTCGGGGGGGCATCGTGGCGTATTCGAACGAAGCGAAGATCCGCCATCTGGGTGTGGATGCCGTCACCCTCGAGGAGCATGGCGCCGTCTCGGCGCCCGTCGCCGAGGCGATGGCCGCAGGTGCGGCTCGCGTGTTCGAGACGGGGGCCGGGATCGGCGTCACCGGGGTGGCGGGTCCGGGTGGCGGAAGCGCGGAGAAGCCGGTGGGCACGGTATGGTACGCGGCGTGGTTCCAGGACCGGGTCGCCGTTCGCGGCGAGCGTTTCCCCGGTGACCGGGAGGCGGTCCGTGAGCGGTCGGCTCAGGCCGCTCTCCTGCTCCTGCTTCGGCTGCTCGAGGGTCGAGCCACGTATCAGGGCCCGCCTCGGGGCTGAACGAACCGGTGCTTCCGTGGTATCTTGAGCGTTCGACGCCCGAACCGATGTGGGACACCGCCGCCCGCCCCTGACGAAACAGACCCATGAGCGAATCAGCACCGAACGCCGAAGACGTGAGCACCGTCGGAGATACCTCAGAGGAGGGCGAGCCCGAAGCCTTCGGCGACGAGGGCACTCCGGGGGTCACCGACGTGGAGGACGAGGTCCTGGACGAGTTGGCCGAGGGACTGGAGGGGTCCCTTGATGCCGAGCTCGTGGCCCTGCGCGATGAGTTCGAGGCCCTCAACGATCGGCACCTGCGGCTTGCCGCCGAGTTCAACAACTACCGACGTCGCGTGGAGGCGGAGCGACTCGAAAGCTGGTCGCGCGCTCAGGCCGACCTGGTGGGTCGGTTTCTGGACGTCCTCGACGATCTCCAGAGGGTCGCCGGACTGGACCTGACCAACGCCACGGTCGAGGGGATCATGGAGGGGATCGATCTGGTCGAGCGCAAGTTCGTGCGGGTGCTCTCCGACGCCGGGATCGAGATCATCGACCCGTCTGGCGAGGCGTTCGATCCCTCCCGCATGGAGGCGGTGATGCGCGTCGAGGCCGAAAGCGAGGCGGACGACGACAGGGTCGCGCAGGTACTCCAGAAGGGGTACGCCCTCAAGGGTCACCTGGTGCGCCCCGCGAGGGTGAGCGTCCACAAGCACGGCTGACTCGAGCGCGACCACGATGGCAGCCGCGAAGAAGGACTTCTACGAGACCCTCGGGGTGCCGGAGAAGGCGAGCCAGGAGGACATCAAGAAGGCCTACCGGAAGCTGGCGAAGCAGCATCACCCCGACGCCAACCCGGGAGATGGCGCGGCGGCCGAGCGGTTCAAGGAGATCGGCGAGGCGTATTCGGTCCTGTCGGATCCGGCGAAGCGCAAGCAGTACGACCAGATGCGCAAGCTCGGTGCCTTCGGGTTCGGCCGCGGGGGGCCCGAGCGGACCGCGCGTCCCGGTGGCGGCTTCCAGGCCGAGCCGGGAGTCTCCTTCGAGGATCTGCAGGGCGGCTTCGGCAGCTTCTCGGACCTCTTCAGCTCCCTCTTCGACCTGGGCAAGAAAGGGTCCGGTCCCCAGCGCAAGCGTGAGCCCGCCCGGGGCCAACACGTCGAGTACGTCGTGGAGGTTCCGTTCCTGACCGCAGCCCGCGGTGGGAAGCTGCCGATCGAGGTGGCGATCACGGAGGACTGTGCCACCTGCGGCGGGGACGGGGCGAAGCCGGGCACGCCCCTGCGGACGTGCAAGGAGTGCGGTGGCTCGGGGACGGTCTCCTTCGGCCAGGGAGGGTTCGCCGTGAAACGACCGTGCCCGGCCTGCTTCGGCCGCGGCAAGCTCCCCGAGACCCCCTGCGCCTCGTGCGAGGGACGTGGGACGGTGCGACAGCGTCGCAAGATCGTCATCAACGTCCAGCCCGGGGTGGAGACCGGGTCGCGCGTGCGGCTCTCCGGTCAGGGGGAGCGGGGGAAGGGAGGGGGGCCGGCCGGAGACCTGATCATCACCTTCAAGGCGATGCCGCACAGGTTCTTCCGCCGAGAGGGGCTGGACATCCACGTCACCGTCCCGATCAACATCGTCCAGGCGACGCTCGGCTCGAAGATCCGCGTGAGCACGATCCGGGGGAAGAAGGTCGTTCTGCGTATCCCGGCGGGCACCCAGACCGGTACCAAGTTCCGTATCCGCGGTCAGGGCATCGAGAAGGGCGATCGGACCGGAGACCAATACGTCGAGGTCAGGGTCGAGGTGCCGGATCGGCTGTCCGACGAGGAGCAGAAGGCGATGGAAGAGTTTGCGGAGGCCTCCGGCCTGAAGCACTGAGGATCCGTCCGCCGCCGAGGACCCGCTCTCCGTCGAAGACCACCGCCGACTGGCCGGGTGTGACGGCCGCCACCGGGTGGGCGAGCTCCAGGGTCAACGACCCGCCCGCTTCGATCACCACGCCGTCGACCTCGGGTGCGCGGTGGCGGAGCTGCACGCCGACGCGGTCTCCCACCTTCGGCTCGGCCGAAAGCCAGTTCAACTCGCTGAGGGTCACACGATCGCGACCCAGGGCGTCGCGGGGGCCGACCACGACCTCGCGAGTTTCCGGCCGGATCTCGAGCACGAACATCGGCTCCACGAAACCGCCGCCGAGCCCCTTCCGTTGACCCACCGTGAAGCCGGCGTAGCCCCGGTGCTCCCCGAGGATATCGCCGTTCACGTCGACCAGCGGGCCCGACTCCAGGGCGGGGTGCCGGGGTCCGAGTCGCTTCACCAGGAGGTCCCGGTAGTCCCCGGTGGGGACGAAGCAGATCTCCTGGGACTCGGGCTTGTCCGCCGTGGCCAGCCGGAGCGCTCTGGCCCTGGCCCGCACCTCGGGCTTGGTCAACGCCCCCAATGGAAAGTGCAGTCGCGGAAGGAGCCCTGGCGGGAGGCCCCAGAGGAAGTAGCTCTGGTCCTTGTCCCGGTCGACTGCCCGCAGCAGGACCGACCCGTCCGGCTCGTGCAGGGCCCGGGCGTAGTGCCCGGACGCGATCGTGTCGCAGCCCAGGGCGCGCCCCCGGTCCAACAGGCCCCCGAACTTCGTATACCCGTTGCAGCGCACGCACGGGTTGGGTGTTCGCCCGACGGCGTACTCGGCGACGAAGTCCTCGATGACGTCACGCTCGAAGTCCTCCTCGACGTCGAACACGAAGTGGGGGATGCCCAGCGAGACGGCCACCCTGCGGGCGTCGGCGATCCCATCCAGCCCGCAGCACGTCTTCCCGTGGCCCGGCGTCGCCGAGTAGCAGAAGGTCTTCATGGTCACGCCGACCACGTCGTGCCCCTGCTCCACGAGGAGGGCCGCGGCAAGCGAGGAGTCCACGCCCCCGGACATGGCGACGAGAACGCGACTCATGCAGATCCGCCTCGGAGGGACGCCACGGCCGCGGCCAACACGCCCGCGGCGCGCTCCACGTCCCCGGTCCCGGTGGCCCGACCCAACGAGAAGCGCACCGTGGCATAGGGGTCGTCGCTCCCGTACAGGGCCGCGATCACGTGGCTTCCCGCGGATGCCCCGCTGTTACAGGCCGACCCACCCGAGGCCGCGACGCCGTCGAGGTCGAGGCGCGCCACAAGGGCCGCCCCGTCCACCCCCGGGATCGCCACGGAGGACACATGCGGGGCTCTCGGAGCCGCGGCGCCGTTGATCCGGGCGTCGGCCACCGTGGCCCGGACACGGGCCTCCAGATCATCTCGGAGGGCTTGCAGGCGGATGGCCTCCTGGGCTTGCTCGCGCACAGCGAGGTCGAGCGCCACCGCCAGGCCGACCGCGCCCGCGACGTCCTGCGTTCCGGGCCGCAATCCACGCTCCTGACCGCCACCGTGCAGGAGGGGCGACAGGGCCGTCCCGGCGCGCACGTAGAGCAGCCCCGCACCCTTGGGCCCATAGATCTTGTGCCCCGTCACCGTGAGGAGGTCCACCCCGGGCTCGTCGACGCTCACCGGCACCTTGCCCAAGGCCTGGACCGCATCCGTGTGCAGGGTCCCACCCGCCTCGCGCACACGCTCGGCGACCCGCGCGAGCGGCAGCAGCATCCCGGTCTCGTTGTTGACCCACATGATCGACGCGAGCACGTGCCCCCGCTCGAAGGCGCGCCCGAGCCGGTCCAGGTCCACTTCTCCGCTGGCCGTGACGCCGAGGACCACGAGTGTTCCCGCGCCCCTGGCGCAGGCATGCTCCGCCGATTCCAGTACGGCCTTGTGCTCCACCGCGGAGATCACGACGGTGGGTTCGAGGCCGTCGGCTCGAAGGCGGGCGACCCGCCCCATCACCGCCAGGTTGTCGGATTCCGTCCCACCCCGGGTGAAGACGATCTCCCCGGGGCGGGCTCCCAGCGCCGCGGCACAGGTCGCCCGGGCCTCGTCGAGAGCGGCCGAGGCAGCGCGCCCCCAACGGTGCACCGACGACGGGTTCCCGAACGATTCGTGCAGGTAGGGCTGCATCGCCTCCCGCACTTCCGTCCGCAGCGGTGACGTCGCTGCATGGTCCAGGTAGATCGGGGTCATGGGCTGGCGTACCCGTGAGGCCTGGTTCGTTTCCCCCGGCGAGAGCGGGGGGATAACTTCCGAGGATCCCGCTTCCCTAAGCCGCACTACGGATGCTTCCCGAGCCCACCTTCCCCAAAGGCCGTCCTCCCTGCTTTCGCTCGACGGTCCACGGCACCGTCTTCGGCGGGCGGGACCGACTTCTGGACGACCTGGCGGAGGGCACACCGCTACGGCTCGTGCCCGACCTGCCGGGGCAGGACGCACCGGGGGTCTGGGTCCACCTGAGCTCGGGGGAGCCACTCGGACACCTGCCCCCGGAGATCGCGGAGTGGCTGTGGCCCTGGCTCTCCTCCGGTGGGCATGCCCGTGCGTCCGCTGTCCGGGTGCACGGGCAGGACGCCCCGTCGTGGCGTCGGCTCCTGGTCGAGGTCAGGTGCGGGGCCGTCGGCCCGACCTGAAGTCACTTCAGAAAGTCGATACTACAAGCTCCTGTAACGTATCGACTTCCATGACTTCATCGAACAGAAAAGGTTCGCCGTATTCGCGTCGGATCAGGGATCCGTAGTGCGCCGATTTCGCACGCACCTGGTCGAGGAGCGGGCGGTCGCCCCCCGGGAAGACCTCTCCTGCCTGGCTGGCTCCGTCGAACTGCGAGGCATATGCGTCGATCGCCGCGAGCTTTCGCTCCAACGTCTGCGTGATGTCGACGACCACGGTCGGAGGGTCCGCATCCTCACGAAACGCGGTCGCGTAGACGAGCTTGAGCGGCCGGAACGGCTCCCCGGCGGCGTCGAGCTTGCGGAGCGCCGACAGGAAGCACGCATCCCGGACGAGCTCGGAGGCGATGCGATGGTCGCGGTGCCGGCCCACCTTCCAGTGGGTCACCACGATCGTCGGCCGGAGCTCACGCAGGTGGGTCACCAGGGCGAGGCGGCTCTGCTCCGTGTTCTCCAGCCTCGAGTCCGGAAGCCCCACACAGCGTCGCAACGACAGGCCCATGATGCGCGCGGCCGCCTCGGCCTCCCGGGCGCGCACCGTCGGCGAGCCCCTGGACCCCATCTCGCCTGCCGTCAGATCCAGGACGCCGACCCGCTGTCCACGGTCCGCGCACTTGGTCAGCGTGCCCCCGCAGAGGAGCTCCGCGTCGTCGGGGTGCGCCATCACGGCCAGTACGTCGAGCGGCTCACTCATCGTTTCCTACTCGAACCGGAGGGCGACGACCGGATCCAGGCGCGACGCGCGGTAGGCCGGGAGGAGCCCGAAGAGCATCCCGGTCAGCGCCGCCATGGCGAGGGCCGTCCCGACCGCCCAGACCGGAATGCGCGCGGGCAGGGGGGTCAAAGCGGCGACCAGCGAAGCCAGGCCCCACCCGGCGAGCATGCCCCACGCCGCCCCCAGGGCGGTGAGGACCGATGCCTCCACCAAGAACTGCCACAAGATCTCCCGCCGCGTCGCTCCCACGGCCTTGCGGATGCCGATCTCCCGGGTCCGCTCGGTGACCGAGATCAACATGATGCCGATCACGCCGACTCCGCCCACGAGGAGCCCGGCCGAGGAAAGGGCCAGCATCACCAGGAAGATCACACTGGTGAAGCGGTCGAACAGCTCCAGGATCTGCGCAGACGCGACCACGGCGAAGTTGTTCTCCTCCCGGGGGCCGAGCCCACGGAGGCCCCGCATCAGCGCGATCACATCGTCTTGCGCCTGCTCGATGCTCACGCTGTCCTCGGGGACCACGAGGATCTGCGCCTGCCAGTCCGACTGGCGGAGTCGGCGGGTCGCCGCGGTGTACGGGAAGACCGCCCAGTGCTTCACCACCGACGTGAAGATGTTGGCTTCAGGTTCGAAAACGCCGATGACGGTGAAGGGCTCCTGCGTCCCCCGGAAGACGTTCCCCACGCGGACGCGTCTCCCGATCGGGTCACGGCTGCCGAAGAGCTCCGTGGAAAGCTCGGAGGAGATCACGACCAGCGGTCGGTTCTGCCGGACCTCGGCGGGAGTGAAGTCCCGGCCGGCGGTGAAGTCGCCGGCGGTATAGGCGGCCCACCCGCTGGATAGCGCGCGCGAAGTCACGCTGCGCGCGCGCTGGCCCTCGTAGTCGAAGTCCGCGGAGAAGTTGAAGGCGAAGAGCGCCTGGTAGACCGAAGGGAGGGCCGCGATCCGCTCGGCCTCCCGGGGGTCGAGCTCGGGCTTGTCCCACCACGGTGGCCGGTTGTTGCCCTCGTCCGAGGAGCGGGCCGCCGTGAAGTCGAACCGGACCACCGAGAAGTTGTTCGGGCCCGCGGACTCGAAGCTGTCCGCGATGCTGGTGCGAAAGCCCGTGATCAGCGCGGCCATCGCCACGACGACCGCGACGCCCACCGCCACCCCGAGCACCGTCAGGGCCGCGCGGATCTTGTTCGCGCGAATGGCCTCCCATGCGACCAGGAGACCCTCCCGCAGCGTCACCCATGCCGACGGGCGCGCGTCGGTCACCGCGGGTTCACTCATACCGGAGCGCATCCACCGGGTCGAGCCCGGCCGCCCTCCATGCCGGATACACACCCGCGGCGATTCCCACGGTGAGCCCGAGAGCCACGCCCACCGAAGCCCAGAACGGGCTGACGGCCGCCGGCATGGGCGACAACGCCGCGACGAGCAGCGCCAGGAGCACCCCGACGACGACGCCCAGGACGCCACCCACCGTGGCCAACGTGGCCGACTCGATGAGCACCTGCGTGAGGATGTCCTTGCGCCGCGCTCCGATCGCCTTGCGCACCCCGATCTCACGCGTCCGCTCCATGACGGACACGAGCATGATGTTCATGATCACGATCCCGCCGACCACGACCGAGATCGCCACGAACATCGGCAGGGCGAGGAAGAGGATCCGCGAGATCCTGTCCCAGAAGCTGATCGCCTCGTCGGCCGTCTCCAGCGCGAAGTCGTTGTCGTCCGAGGGGCGTAGCCCATGGCGGGCCCGCATGATGCCCTCGACTTCCATCTGGGCCTCGCGCAGGCGGTCGGGGTCGACCGCCTGGATGAGCACCTGGTCCACGTTCCCGCGGGGCGCCGTGAACGACTGGATGGGTGAGCGCGCAGGCGCGATCGCGAAGTTGTCGAGGGACTGCCCGAAGAGGGATCCCCGCTCCTCGAGGACTCCGATCACGCGGTACGGGAAGCCCCGCAGCCGGACGGTGCGCCCAATCGGGTCGAGGCCCTCGAAGATCACCTCCGCGGTCTCGGAGCCGATGACGACGACCGGGAGGCCCGCTTCCGCTTCCTGCGGGGTGAAGGCCCGGCCCCGCTCGACCGTGAGGTCGCGGATCACGAACAGCTCCGGGGACGCTCCGGTCACCCGGACGCCGGTGGCCGTGCGTCCGTTGTCCCCCACCGCGTCCGCGCTGGAGCCGCTCTCGACCGCGATGCGCACGGGGACGGTGACGCGCCGGCGCAGGTCCGCCACGTCGTCGTAGGTGATGCGTGGCCTGCGGATGAGCGCCCGCCATTCCTCCGCGTCGGTGTTGATCTGGATCTCGGGGATCCGCCGGAGCGTCACGGTGTTCACCCCGAAGACCTGCGAGGTGAAGTCCTCCCGGATGTATCGATCCAGGCCCTCCACGATCGTCACGACCAGGAGCAGGAACATCACCCCAAGGATCACGCCCAAGAGGCTGAACAAGCTCTTCAGCTTCTGCGTTCTGAGCTGGTTCATCGCGAGGGCGACGCCTTCCCAGAGGTGCATGGCTCGGCCCCGCTCAGCCTTCGTCGCCGGGTTGCGGCGACTCGATGCGGCGCACCGAGGCCCCGTCCTCCAGCAGGCGGATGCGCTGGTAGGGCCCGGCGACCACCGTGTCTCCCTCCGCCAGCCCCGAAAGGACCTCGAAGTACTCCTGACCGGCGATCCCGATCTCGACCCTCGTGAACGACACGACGCCGTCGCCGACCACGAAGACGCCCTCGACGTCCGAGGGCGCGTTCCCCTGACGGGACGAGCCGTCGGTCGTGGAGTCCGCCTTCTCCTCACGCACGGTCAACGCGATGATCGGAACCGCCAGGACATCCGCTCGGGTCGCGGTCACGATGTCCGCGGTCGCCGAGAGGTCGGGGCGCAGCTCGGCCTCCGAGGGATCGAGCGTCACCACCACCTCGAAATCGATCGCCGCCTGCTGACCCGCGGTCTGCTGGGACGGTGGCCGGATGGCCGAGTTGCCGATCTCCGTCACGCGGCCCGTGAAGGAGGCGTTGGGGAAGGCGTCGATGTGGACGTCGACGCTGTCACCGAGCGAGATCTCGGGGACGTCGGTCTCGTCCACCTGGACCACGGCCTCGATCACCGACAGATCGGAGATGGTCAGGATGAGGCTGCCGGGGTTGTTCATCGTCCCGATGATGACCGTCTCTCCCTGCTCGACATTCAACCGGGTGATCTTTCCGTCCATCGGCGCCCGGATGATCGTTTTGGACAATCGGTCCTGGGCCTCTTCCAGGGCGGCCTGCGCCTGCGAGACCCCGAACTGCGCCGCGCGAAGCTGTGCCTCGGCGATCTCGAGCGCGGTCACGGCGTCGTCGCGCTGCTGACGGCTGACCAGGAGCGAGTCCCGCGCCCGCAGGTCCTCGATACGGTCTAGGTTGCGCTGGGCCTGGATGCGGTTGGCCGCTTGTTGGGACTCGCTCGCCTGCGCCTGGAGGAGGGCGGCTTCGGAGCGGGACACGCCGGCCTGGTACTGGGCGGGGTCAAGTCGCAGCAGGACCTGTCCCTGGGCGACATCGTCACCTTCCTCGACGAGGAGCTCGGAGACCTTGGCCGAGATGTCCGAGCTCATGTCCACGGCGCGGCGGGCACGGATGTTTCCGCTGGCGGTGACGATCTCCACCAGGTCGCGACGCTGGATCGCCTCCATCCGCACCTCGACACCCTTGTTCCGTCCCTTGGCCACGCTCAGCGCAGCCGAGGATCCGAGCGCCGCGACAACGACGATTCCGACCAGGACTTTGGTTTTCGTCTGCATGGTTCTCGTGGTCAGCGGAGGGAAGCGCCGACGAGCGCCTCCAGGTTCGTCACGGCGTCGTGATAGGCGAAGATCGCCGCGATCCGATCGCGGTCGGCCAGGGCCAGGACGGTTTGCGCGTCGACGAGCTCGACGAAAGTGATGGCGCCCAGTTGGTAGCGCTCGCGCGCCAGACGAAGCTGTTGTTCGGCGAGATCACGGTTGCGCTGCTCGAGGAGTGCGCTCTGGTAGGCGGTGCGGACCGTGGACAGCGCGATCGACAGGTCGGCGCGGAGCGCCAACTCCTGTTCGCGGACCTGCTGTGCGAGGTCGTCCCGCGCGAGCCGAGCCGCCTCGAGGTTGCGCTGCCTCGTGAATCCCTGGAAGATCGGCACGCTGAGGGAGACGCTGACGCTCAGGGGCGACTGCTGGAAGTTGAACGGGAACTGGTCGTTCGCATCGATGATCGCTTGCCGTTGCGAGTCGGTGAAAGCAAACCGGGTGCAGTCCAGCGCGGGCAGCGGATCGGCGAGACGCCTGAACAACTCATTCGTGGCGTTGCACTGGGAAACCTGGCCTGCGACCTGAGCCTGCGCCTGGGCGATCTGGAAGTCCGTGTTGCTCGCTTCGTTCGTGAAACCGCGAAGACCCGTGCTGACCGATAGGGACGGGTAGTACGCGGAGCGCGCCGAGCTCACTCCGATGTCCGCCGACTCCTTCGAGCGCCGACGGGCGTCCAGCGTAGGGTTGCCGCCGAGCGCCCTCGTGTAGAGCGTCTCGAAGTCCCAATTCGGCTCCGAGAGCTCGAATGTCGTGGCCACCTCGAAGCGCTGGTCGACCCGCACCCCCATCTGCTGCAGGAGTCGCATCTCGGCCGTCGCCACCGCGTTCTCCGCTTGCAGCACCGCGACCTCCGATCGACCCACCTGGACTTCGGCCTGCCCCACGTCGATGGGCGTGGCCTGGCCGACCTCGAGGCGCCCCTGGGCCAGGCGGAGGTTGAAGCCGCTGTTCTCGAGCTGCTGCTGGGCCAGGCGGAGCCCCTCCGATTGCCGGAGCACGTCGAGATAGGCTGCGGTGACCTGCGTGTGGAGCGTGGCTTCCGCCAGGCGGATTCTCGCCCCCGTCGTGCGCTGGTCGGCCTTGGCACGTGCGGGGCCGAGCAGGGATGCCCAACTGAGGCTGTACCCCAGGGACAGGCTGTAGCTGGAGCCATAGTAGGACGGGAGGCCGCCAAACCCCAGATCACCGAGCGTGAGCGTTCCGAACTGCTGCTCTCCCGAGCCCTGCCACGAAAACGACGTGCTCACCGAAGCGGAGGGCAGGAGCTGGCCGTAGGCCTGTCGCACGTCCCAGTCGGCCTGCGAGCGATCGTTGACCGCCTGCAGGTAGGTCGGATTGTTGTCGCGCGCGACCGCGAGCGCCGCTTCCAGGGTGAGAGAGGCTGGGACTTCCTGCTGGGCACCCGTCGGGCTCCCGACGACCAGAAAGGGGAGGGCCAACGCCACAGCGCGGATCCTCATGCTCGCGACCTCCTGGGAATCTCGTTCCGGCTCACTGGTGGCCAGTGGGCCGTACGCCTCTCGCGCGAACCGGGTTTCGACGGTCCTCCGGCTCTACGCGCTGCCGGCCCGTGCCCTTCAACGTCGGAGGGAGAACCGCTGGAAAAGTAACCCCGGTCGGGACCGCACCAAGGGTGGATCAGCCCACGAGATCCTTCCGGACGGCAACGTAGCCCCTGGCCGGCACCTCGACGCGGAGGACGCGACCCTGGCGATCGAACCACACGCGACGCTCTTCTCCGGACGCGGAAAACGTGACCTGCCTCGAAGGGACGCGGATCGATCCCAGCGCGACCTCGACCTCCACGGCAGTGGTTGCCGTCAGCTGGAGCTGGCGGCGCGTGCGAGGCTCGATGGCCGGAGTCGTCGATGATTCCCGCGCGCCACGGAGGAAATAGTAGTGGTGCGCGACCATGTCCTCGAGGATGCGCGTCTCCGCCCGCGCGAGGAACTCCCGCTCTTCCTCTCCGGCCTGCGTACGGATGCGGGAAACAAAGCGACGCCCGGCTAGATTGAGGCTCAGCTCCATCGGCTCGGCTCCGGTGGCCTCCAGCTGGTATTTCGACGCCGCGCCGTCGGGGAGGAGCGTTTCCAGCAGCGGGCGCAGCACGAGACGTCCGGCCTCGGTGTTGAGCTCCACCACGGCGTTGGAGATGACCGTCGCCTCACTTCCCAGCCCGGCACGGCGAATCGAGAAGGTCTCGGTCCCCGCGTCGCGACCGCGCACGGAGACTGCGAACGAACCCTCGTCGATCACCACGCTCTGCGCCGAGGCGGCGACCGCCCCAATCGGCATGGCTGCCAGCATGACCGCGAGCGCGCGGAAGGTCATCCTCGGATCTCTCCGCTCCTGGGACCCGACTGAGTGAGCCCGTCACACCTCCGAGACTCGGAGGCCTCGCACGTTCCTACCCGGCGCCGCGGAGGGCGGTCCGCGATCAGGGGCCCGCCACCGCGCCCGCCAGCGCCTCGACGTAGCGCTCGAAGACGGCGCGCCCCTTTTCGGCCGATGCGACCGTAGGCCGCCCAACGACCCCCGACGAGGGATGTGGGGGTGTGGGCACCCGGCCCCGGGTGTATCTTCGCAGCGACCGCTCGTCCGGAACGAAGTCCTCAATCGCGGTCGTCCTGACACGTTCGGGCGCCAGGTGGAGGAGCAGAGAGGTCTCGAGCTCGCCCGAATGCTCCCGACGGGGGTCCTCCGTGAGGAGATCCGAGACGTCGATCTGGCTGAGGTCGAAGACCGTCGTCGCGGAATTCGCGTTCAACGCCATCAGGATGGCTTCCAGGTGAGGATCGTAGCGGTGCGCCGAGATCACGACGAACTCACGCACCCCGTGGTCCTCCCACCGCGCCATCAGCTCGTTGAGCACTCGGTGGAACGTCTTGCGTCGGAGCCCCGCCGTCCCCGGCCACCGACCACCGGCGAGGGTCACACCGTACGCGAACGTCGGTGCTACCAGGATGCGCAGGCGCTGAGAGAGGGTGACGGCGACGGCTTCGGCGATGAGCGTGTTCGCGCCGAGGGGGAGGTGTGGACCGTGCTGCTCGAGGGCGCCCACCGGGACGATGAGGCGTGGATCGCGGACGAGCTCCCGGTCCACCTCCATCCAGGTCATCCGATCGAGCGCGTATGAGTTCACCGACCGATCTCCTCCGTCGCCGGCCGGAAGCCGCGCGCCTGGCCGGCGATCTGGGTCCGTGGCTCGCCCTGGCGGCGCTGGGATTGTGGGCGGCGACGCCTTCGGGTCCACCCCTCGCCGTGGCGGCGGTGGCCCTGGCCGTTTCGGCCATGGCGTCGTCCCCTCGGCCGAGGCCTTCCGCCCTGGGCTTCGTCGCCGTTGTCGTGGGCATCCTCGCCGGATTCGTCGCGCACCGCCAGGTGTCCGAGGTGACCCGTGACTTCGGCGCGTACTGGGATCGCCGAGAGGAGGAGGTCGGCTCACTCCTCCAAGCGCGTCTCGAGGCATTGTTGCAGGACGCAGAGACGGCCGCCGACGGCCTGGCACAGGAGGTGGCTCGCGGGGCCGGCGCGACCCAGGCGGAGCTGGTCCAGCTCCGGCGACGGAGCGGCGTCACGGCCTTGGCCCTCTACGGCCCGACCGGCGAGCTTCGCGTCTGGGACGGCATGCACCGAGGACGGGTGCCCGAGGAGGTTCAGCGAGGGGTCAGGCGCTACGCCTACGCCGGCCTCCCCCTCTTCGGGCACATCTACGTCACAGCCCCGGCTGGGGACGCTGGGACGGCGGTGGCCGCGGTTCTCCTCAGGACGGGTCTTCCGGACCCCCTCGCCGCCGACGCCGGGGACTTCGCAAGCTCCTTCCGGACCCAGACCGGAGAGGAGATCCGCATCGTGGCGGCGGGTGCGGCGGGGGCCGCAGGAGGGTGGGATTTCCGGCTCGGGAACCGCGTCTTGTTCACCGTGGTGCTCCAGCCGCCGACGGTGGACGCCCGGGCTCGACGGCTCATGGCGCGGTGGCGCGTGCGTGTGTCGCTCATCGCGATCCTGGCGTGGTTGCTGCTCGCGGCGGGGTTGCCCGCTCACCGCGCTTCGGTGGTGGTAGGGGTGGGGGTGCTCGGCCTGCTGGCGGTGACCCTCCCCTTCGACGAGGTGCAGGGGCTTGGCGAGCTGTTCCGGCGGGCCCCCCACGAAGGGGCGTTCGTGACGCTGGGTCGTTGGGCGGCCCTCACGGCCGCCGCGGGGATCGTCGTACCCACGCTCGTCGGGCGGAGGGGACGATTCGGCCTCCCGTGGGTGGCTGCGGTCACCGCAGCGCTCTACGTCCTGGTGGCGGCGCTGGCCGCGCGGTGGGCCTCGGCGGCCACGATCGGTGGCAGCGGCGGTCCCTGGGTTCTCTACCAGGCGGCGTTGGCGGGGACCTTCGCGGTCGCTACCGCGGGTGCGCTCGCGTCGGCGCGCCCCGGGCGAGATTCGCCGCGCTTGGCCCTGATCTCCGTCGCGACCGCTGTGGGCCTGGGCGGGCTGGCCGGGGCGTGGGTATGGTGGCGAGCGGACCTTCCCGTCTGGGCGCTCTCCGCATGGTCCGTCCCCACGGTCCTCGCCGCCCTGGCCATGGGGGAGGGCGCCCCGTGGTGGCGGAGACCGGTGACCTGGACGCTCGCGGTGTTGCTGGCTGGGTCGGCCGCCGTACCGCTGGCGTGGTCCCACCGGATCGAGGCTCGGATGGAGGTCGGCGAGCGGTACCTGGAGCGCGTGGCGGACCCCGCCGATCCCGAGGTGGTCGGTGCGCTCCAGCGCCTGGGGCTCAGCGCGAGGAGTCTTTTCGACGACGGAGAGCGGGGCGTCGCGCTCCTCTACGACGCCTGGCACGACAGCGGGCTTGCCGATCTCGGCCAGCCCGTCTGGCTTACGGTGTGGTCTCCGGCCGGTATCCCCCAGCAGGAGCTCCGGGTCGGGGTGAAACAGCTTCCGGCGGCCGCGCGGGAAGCGCAGGCCGACGACACCTCACCCGACCCGGTCCGCGTGCTGCGGTTCGCACGGGACGACGCCCGATTCGTCGTCCGGGTGCGGCTTCCCGAGGGCGAGGTGCTCACCGGAACGGTGCCCCCGTTCGTCGACCCGGCGGCGCGGTTCCCACTCAGTCCCCTGCTGGCTGGCCGGAGGAGTGAGGATCAGCCCCTCACGCTGATCCCGTTGGATCCCGACGAGGCGCCCGGCCCGGCCGGGGTTCGATGGGTCCGAAGCGACGGTGCATTTGAGGGAGAGCACCCGCTCGTGTTTCCCGAGGACGTTCGCTACCACGCCCACTACCGCGTGGACCTCCCTGGTCCCCTGCTGACCTTGGCTCGTGCGACCCTGCTCTTGCTCCTCGATTCGATCCTGCTCCTCGTGCTGGCGGCGGGGGGGTGGTTGCTGAGGCACGAGGTGCTCCTTCGGGAGCTGCGATGGGGTAGCCTGGTGGTCTCGTTCCGGGCCCGCGTGACGTTGGCCCTCTTCGGGTTCTTCGTCCTGGCCAACGCGATCTTCGGGACCTTCGCGTACCGGGCGATCGCGGGTACGTCCCACCGAGCCGCCCAGGTCCTCGCGGAGCGGGTCGTCGACGACGCCTCGGAGTGGTATTCCGAGTTGGGAGGACGCATGCAGGCGCTGGCCCGCCGAGTGGGCGTGGAGCTCCTGGAGTACCGGGGTGCGGAGCTCCGCGAGGGATCGGTGGAGGAGCTCGTGGAGCTCGGGCTGTACGAGGGATGGCTACCCTATCGCGTCCACGCCCTCCTGGCGGGCCGGGAGGGCCTGCGCGAGTACTCGGAGGGCGCGCTCGGCCCCTGGTCCTATGTCACGGCTTTCCGGAGGCTGCCAGACGGCGACGTGCTCGCAGCCCAGGTACCGCTGCAGGCCGGTGCGACGGCGATCCGTTCGGCGGACGTGGCGGAGTTGCTGGGACTCGCGGTGTGCGTGGGGGCCGCGCTCTCGCTGGGGCTCGCCCTGCTCGTGGGGCGCGCTCTCACCCGCCCGATCCACGCGCTGCAGGTCGCCTCGGAGCGGGTGGGCGCCGGCAACCTCGGGCTTCGGCTTCCCTCGGAGCGGTCGGACGAGTTCGGGTCGGTGTTCCGTGCCTTCAACCGGATGGTGGGGAGGCTCCGTCGCGCGAGGCGCCAGCTCGTGCGCACCAGTCGACGGACCCAGGCCATCATGGACGAGGCCGCGGTCGGCATGGTGGCGCTCGATGCCAGCGGGAGGGTGACACTCGTGAACCCGCGCGCGGTCGGTCTCCTCGAGATGCGCCTCGAGGTCGGGGAGCCTCTCGCGTCGGACGGTGACGTCGGTCGGGAGCTCCGTGAGTGGCTGGACACGTTTCTGGCTCGCGGTGCGCGTGAGGGGAGTCACGAGCTTTCGAGGGGCAGCCGGCGTATCCGCGTCCGTGCCCGCCGGCTGGGGGCCGATGCGGGGGACGGTGGTGCCGTGGTCGCGCTCGAGGACGTGACCGACGAGCTCAGGACCGAGCGGGTCCTGGCCTGGGGAGAGATGGCGCGGCAGGTCGCCCACGAGGTCAAGAACCCGCTGACGCCGATCAAGCTCAGCGTGCAGCACCTTCGGCGGGCGTGGGAGGACGGGGACCCGGACTTCGGCAACATCCTGGTGAGAAACGCCGATGCCATGATGGCGGAGATCGATCGGCTTGCGGCGATCGCGAAGAGCTTCTCGCGGTTCGGAGCGCCCTCCGGCCCGGAGCAGGTCCCCCTCGAGCCGGTGGATGTCGGTCGGGTCGTGTCCGACATCCTCGCTCTCTATGCCGCTACCCCCGGTTCCGTGACCTTCGAGCAGCATGTCGAGCTCGGGCTCCCACCCGTTCGTGCACGCGTCGCCGAGGTCAAGGAGGCGTTGGTGAACCTGCTCGAGAATGCCCGCGCCGCGGCCAGGGACGGGGGGAGGGTCCGCGTGGAGGCCCTGGCCGGCGAGGAGGGCGGAGTCTGGCTGCGGGTCGTCGACGACGGCTCGGGAATCCCCCCCGAGCTGGTCGGCCGGGTGTTCGAACCGCATTTCAGCAGCCGGACGACCGGTACGGGACTCGGACTCGCGATCGTTCGCCGTCTGGTGGAATCCTGGGGTGGCGAGGTGACGCTCGGCAGCGAGCCGGGAAGGGGGACCACTGTCGCGATGAAGCTGGCGGCCTGGGGATGAGTGTCCCCGGGCGCTGAGACCCCCCGCCTGAAAAGGGGTGGCGTCGTCGCCGGTGCAGCGGCATCTTTAGAAACCGGGTCGACGTCCGAGCGACGTCGGCGCCAGTCCGGACGGCCCGCTGGGCATCGTCCGATCCCTACTCGAACCCTGGCGGATATGAGGCAGACCGCGGCCGCGTCATTGAATTCTCCGACCGCAGCGTCCCAGCCCACCGTCTCGAAAAGCTCTCCCCACGTCCGTTCGGAAGAGCTCTCCGATTGGATCGAGCGTCGCATTCCGTTTCTGAGACATCGGTGGCTCAGAGAGCTCGCTTCGCGCTACGACGGGGATCCGGCTGGCGTGAACCTGCTCCTGGACGACTTCATCGACACGGTGCTGGCCTTGCTTCCGGCGATGGTGGGGCCCCAACGGGAGCAGATCGAGACCGCTTGGCTGCGTTGCGCCGAGCTCTTCGGTGCCGTCGCGGCCAGGCGGGGGCTGGCAGCCGGCGAGGTGATCGACGAGTTCCAGCTTCTGAGGGAAGCCGTGATCCGGCTCCTGTACCAGGACCCGCCGCTCGGTGGGCAGGTGCTCTCCCTCCGGGACGTGCTTCGCCTGAACCGGACCATCGATTCGGCTGTGACGCACGCGAGCGTGGGGCATACGGACGCGCTCTTCTTCGCGCTCTTTCAGGGCTCCGGTATTCCCGACGCGCCTCGTGTATCCGAGTTCATGACCGAGGTCCGTGACGAGCTGGGGTCGCTGCGCCAGGAGGTGGTGTCGATGCTCGGCCGCCTCCCCGGCCAGGCCGAGTCACAGGAGGTCGGGGAGGAAGGTTGAGTCGGCCCGCCCGGGAGGTGCCCTCCCGGGAGATGGCGCCCGAGGCGCCCCCATGGGTCGCCGGAATCGACCACGTCGAACGCCTGTGGGCGCTCCTTGGAGGCGCTGCCCGTGAAATCGAGCACGCCCGCGGGGTGCGTCGACCCACGCGGGCGTGCGGGCTCGAGGGACGCCGCGCGCCCTACCTCATGCGAGCTCCCGGATGGCCTTGACCAGATCCGCCATCGACTGCTTGGCGTCCCCGAAAAACATCAGGTTGTTGTCGTTGTAGAAGAGGTCGTTGTCGATTCCGGCGAACCCGGGTGACAACGACCGCTTCATCACGATCGTCCGGTGCGCCTTGTCCACGTCGAGGATGGGCATGCCCGCGATGACGCTTTTGGGGTCCCGAGCGGCGGGGTTGCACACGTCGTTGGCCCCGACGATCAGCACGGCGTCGGTGCCGCCGAAGTCGTCGTTGATCTCCTCGAGGTCGAAGAGCTTGTCGTAGGGTACGTCGGCCTCCGCGAGGAGCACGTTCATGTGACCGGGCATCCGGCCTGCAACCGGATGCACGGCGTAGCGGACGTCCACGCCTCTTTGCTCGAGGAGGTCGCCGACCTTCCGCAGCTCGTGCTGCGCCTGGGCCACGGCCAAGCCATAGCCCGGGACGATGATCACGGAATTCACGTACCCCAGTTCGGCCGCAACCGTGTCGGCGTCGGCCCGTCGCACCGGACGCTTGCCGATCTGCGACTTGTCGATGGCCGCTGTTCCCCCGAAGGCTCCGAACATGACGTTCGTGAGCGAGCGGTTCATGCCCTTGCACATGATCATGGTGAGGATGAGCCCCGATGCGCCCACCAACGCCCCCGAGATGATCAGCACCATGTTCATGATGACGAAGCCGGCGGCGCTGGCCGCCAACCCCGAATAGGAGTTGAGCAGCGAGATGACGACGGGCATGTCGGCACCACCGATCGGGATCGTCAGGGTGATCCCGAGCACCAGGGACAGCGCGAGCATGATCCAGAACATCGCCAGCGGATCCGTGCCGGCCCGGATTCCGAGCGCCAGCGCACCCAGGACCAGAACGGCGAGGAACATGATCGCGTTCAGCGTCTTCTGCGCCGGGTAGGTGATCGGGTTGCCCGTCATCCACTCCCGGAGCTTCAGGAAGGCGATCATCGACCCGGAGAACGTCACGCCGCCGATGAAGGTGCCGAGCATGATGCTCACGCCGTACGTGGATGTGCCGACTTCCGCCTCGGCCCCCACGTACTCGGCGATCGCCACGAGCGCCGAAGCGCCTCCGCCGAAGCCGTTGAAGAGGCCGACCATCTCGGGCATGGCGGTCATCTTGACCAGCCGTGCGGACAGGCCTCCGATGATGCTTCCGATGGCGACCCCGACCAGGATCTCGCCCCAGGAGAGGATCTGGTTGTCCACGACGGTGGCCAGGATCGCCAGCGCCATGGCGACGGCCGCAATGGCGTTGCCCCGGCGCGCCGTAGCCGGCGACTGGAGGCGCTTGAGGCCGACGACGAAGAGGATCGCCGAAAGAAGGTAGGTCAGCTCGACCATGATCTCGAGGTTCATGTCGTGGCTCCTAGCGCTTCTTGAACATGGCGAGCATGCGATCGGTGACCATGAAGCCACCGACCACGTTGATGGTGGCCATCGCGATGGCCGCCACGCCCAGAACGACCTGGAGCGTCCCCTCGGCCCGTCCGGCGACGACCAGCGCACCGACGATCGAGATGCCGGAGATCGCGTTGGCTCCCGACATCAGCGGGGTGTGGAGCGTCGGGGGCACTTTGGTGATGACCTCGCGGCCGGCAAGGGTCGCGAGGACGAAGACATAGAGACCGATCATCAGCTCGCCCATCGGAGCTCCTGGGAGTGGGGCGTCGGATTCAGGATTGGGGGGAGGTCAGGATCAAAGGCCCAGGGCCTGCTTCACGCGCTCGTTCACGACTTGGCCCTGGTGGGTCACCGTCGACGGCCCGATCACGTCGTTGTCGAAATCGAGAGCCACGTTTCCTTCCTTGTCCACGAACTCGCCGATCAGGGTGACGAGATTCTTGGAGTACATCTGGCTGGCGTGGACGGGGATCTCGGCGGGGAGGTTCGCCGGTGCCAGGATCTGGACCCCGTGCACGACCGTAGTCTCCCCGGGACGCGTCAGCTCGCAGTTTCCGCCGGTCTCACCGGCGAGGTCGATGATCACCGAGCCGGGCTTCATCGACCTCACCATGTCCGCCGTGATGAGGATGGGCGCCTTGCGACCCGGGATCTGAGCCGTGGTGACGACGATGTCCGCGTCGGCGATGTGCGCCGCGATGAGCTCGAGCTCGCGCTCGTGCTGCTCCTCGGACAGCTCCTTGGCGTACCCGCCCTCGCCCTCCGCGGTTACCTCGTGCTCCGTCTCCAGGAACTTCGCCCCGAGACTCTGCACCTGCTCCCTCACCGCGGGACGCACGTCGAATGCCTCGACGATGGCGCCGAGCCGTCGCGCCGTCGCGATCGCTTGAAGACCCGCGACGCCCGCCCCGAGGATCAACGCCTTGCCGGGACGAATCGTGCCCGCTGCCGTCGTGAACATGGGCAGGAACTTCGGCAGGTGGTCGGCGGCCATGAGGACCGCCTTGTAGCCCGCCACCGTCGCCTGCGACGAGAGAGCGTCCATGGATTGCGCGCGCGTGATCCGCGGGACCAGCTCCATCGAGATCGCCGTCACCTTGCGGGTCGCCAGGGCCCTGACCAGCTCGGTGTTCGCCAGCGGATTCAGGAACGAGACCACGATCGCTCCCTCGGGGATCCGTCCCACATCCTCCTTGGACGGCGGGTTGATGGCCAGGACCATCCCCGCACCGGAAAGCGCCTCGCCATCGGTCCCGACGGCGGCGCCGGCCGAGCGGAAGTCCTGGTCCGAGACGCCGGCCGAGACGCCGGCTCCCGACTCGACCATGACCTCGAGACCGGCCTTCGCGAGCG
The DNA here is from genome assembly GCA_003248075.1 of Gemmatimonadota bacterium. GTDB lineage: Bacteria > Gemmatimonadota > Gemmatimonadetes > Longimicrobiales > Gaopeijiaceae > SZUA-318. The sequence continues at coordinate 46,019 of QJYK01000276.1, forward strand.
CCTGCACGCCTTGCGGAACGAGGGCGACGCGGTTCTCCCCAGGGCGTGATTCCTTCAGGACGGCGACCTTCATGGACGCGCTCCGTTGTAGGTTCGGACGTACGGAAAAAAGGGGATGCCGCCGGGGCCCCGGGCCGCGAAGGCAACGAAGGGTAGGGACGGTGGTAGGGTGACACAAGCGGGAATCTCCCCACGTCCGCACGGGGGGTTCGCCCTCGTCGGTCGTCACGTCCGTCGGGCAGCGCGGCGGCCCACGGGACCATTCCGGGGCCCGCTGGGCGGGACGATGCTGCCCGTATGGTCGCCGAGGTCCTGACCGCCGCCGTTCGGGGCGTCGACAGCTATCTGATCCGGGTGGAGGTGAACCTCGCCCCGGGCCTTCCGGCCTTCTCGGTCGTGGGTCTGGCCGAGGGGGCGGTGCGCGAAGGACGCGAGCGCGTGGGAGCCGCCTTGCGCAACTCGGGCTTTCCGCTCCCGCCCAGGCGGATCACCGTGAACCTCGCGCCCGCGGACGTGCCGAAGTCGGGCAGCGCCTTCGACCTTCCGGTCGCCCTGGGTTTGCTCGCGGCGGGCGGTCACCTCGGCCCCGACCGGTTGAGTGAGACCGCCTTCCTGGGCGAGCTGGGCCTCGATGGCTCGCTGCGCGCCGTCAGGGGCGTTCTTTCGGTTGCGGACCGCTGCCGGCGCTCCCGCGTCCGATCGCTGGTGGTTCCGGCCGGGAACGCGCGGGAGGCTAGCGTCGTCGACGGTCTCAGCGTCATCGGCGCGCGATCGCTCTCCGCGGTGCTGGCTCACCTGGACGGAAGCGCCGAGATCGAGCCGACTCGGGTCGACAGCGTGGCGCTGCTGAGCTGCGCGCCCCCGGCTTCAGGGCCCGATCTGGGCGACGTCCGGGGACAGGGGTCCGCGAAGAGGGCCCTTGAGATCGCGGCCGCGGGTGGTCACAACGCCCTCCTCATCGGCCCTCCCGGATCCGGCAAGACGATGCTGGCTCGTCGACTCCCCGGGATCCTTCCCCCGCTCACGCTCCCGGAGGCCCTGGAAGTCACGAGGGTCCACTCGGTAGCGGGTCGCCTCGGAGACGGTGAGGCCCTGGTCACACGCCGGCCGTTTCGGGCGCCCCACCACACGGTCAGCGACGCGGGTCTGGTCGGAGGAGGCTCACCGCTCCGCCCCGGGGAGGCGAGCCTCGCGCACTGCGGCGTCCTCTTCCTCGACGAGCTCCCCGAGTTCCGGCGCCCGGCTCTCGAGGCGCTGCGACAACCGCTCGAAGAAGGACGGGTCCGACTGTCCAGGGTCCGTTCTTCCGTGGACTTCCCCGCCCGCTTCCTGCTCGTCGGTGCGATGAACCCCTGCCCGTGCGGGTACCACGGCGACGGCAGCCAACGCTGCCTGTGTGACCCGGCCCAGGTGCATCGGTACCGCGCTCGGGTCTCGGGGCCCCTTCTCGATCGGATCGACCTGCACGTCGAGGTCCCGGCCGTGCCCTTCGGCCCACTCTCCACAGCGCGCCCCGGTGAGGCGTCCGCGGCGGTTCGAGGAAGGGTGTGCGCGGCACGCGCGCTCCAGGAAGTGCGGCTCGGACATCTGCCCGGCGTGTACGCGAACGCACAGATGGACTCCGCGCATCTTCGTCGGTTCGTGCGTCCCGGGCCTCGCGCCGCCCGCCTCATGGAGAGCGCCGTCGATCGGACCGGCCTCTCGGCGCGAGCCTACCACCGCGTGCTCCGGGTCTCCCGGACGCTCGCGGACCTCGCCGGCGACGAAGAGGTGCGTGAAGACCACGTTCTGGAGGCCCTCCAATACCGCGTGCTCGACCGACGTCCGCGCTGAAACGGCTCGGGGTTGCTCTGGCCGAAAGAGGGTAGGCCCGCCACCGTATGGACGCCCGGTGTCGCGAGGGTCAACCCGGAGGTGCGATGGAGCCCGGCTCCCGATCGGTTCGCGCGTTGTCGTGCCTGGCTCTATCGATGGCCGTGGGGGCCCATGGGGTGTGCGCCCAGGATGCACGCGGGGTTCCCGAGCTGAGACGGACCCTCGAGAGTCTTGAGGACTCGTCCCGCGTACGTCTGCTGGCTCCGGGGCTCGTGGTGACCGACGGGGTCTTCCTCGGCTTCCGGGACGATTCCCTGCTCGTATCCGAGGCCGACGCGTACCTCGTGGTCGGCGTCGACGAGATCGAGGGGCTTTCCGTGCGGGGAACTCGCTGGCTGGGAACGGCGATACAGGTGGCCGGAGTCGGTCTGGTCGGGGGGTTCATGGCCGGGTACATGGCGGGCTCCTACGTGTGCGGGGACGACCCCGACTGGTGCGATTCCCGCTCATGGCGGACCGGAGTGAACTGGAGCCTTACCGCGGCCCTCTCAGGTGCCCTCCTGGGCGCCGCCGTCGGATCGCGTCTGCTGCGTTGGCGACCCGTCTTCCCATGACGCACGCCCGCCGTGCATGGGCACTCGTCGCTCTCCTCTGCTTCTACGGCGGGCCCGGCACCGCTCAGGAGATCACGAAGGGGCGCGTCACAGGGCTGGTCTTCGACAGCCTGTCGGGCCGGGCCCTTCCGAACGCGATCGTGTTGGCTCGCGGTGGCGAGGCCGTCGACACCACGGACGGGGAGGGACGGTACGCGTTGACGCTGCTCCCAGGTCCGGCGCGGCTGACCTTCGAGCACGAACGTGTCTCGGCGTGGTCCCTCCTGCGTCACGAGGCGATCGTGGACGTGGTCGCGGGCTCGGTCGTGGAGGAGCTTCTCGCGACCGCTTCGGCGGGGACCGTGCTGACGCGCGCGTGTGGGGCAGGCGCGGACGCGGTGGTAGGGGGGACCGTCCGCGACCTGCTGACGCTCATCCCCATACCCGGGGCGCGCGTGACGGCGCGACCCTCGGGGTCCGGGACAACGAGCCCGACGACGGTCCCGTCCGGCGAGAACGGGGAGTACTTCGTGTGCCTCTCCGACGGGGAACCGGTCGGGGTCGACGCACGCCTGGGCTCGGCTCGAAGCCGCACCGTCTCCGTTCGCCCCCCGGGCTCGGGTGTGGCCGTGCGGGACCTCTTCGTGCCGGCGTCGGAGCCGGCGGTCTTGAGCGGTCGCGTCTTGGACGCGGAGACGGGGCGTCCGCTGGAGGGCGTCACCGTGCAGGTCTCGGGCAGCCGTCTCAGGGCCGCGTCCCGCGCCGACGGCACCTTTTTGCTCCGCGGGCTGCCCCCCGGGTGGGTCGGCCTGAGGGTCGAGCGGATCGGCTACGGGAGCGGTGAGTCCCGCATCGAGGCTGCCGGAGGCGACAGCGTGGACATCACCGTGGAGCTGTTCGCCGAGGCCGTGGAGATGTCGCCCATGGTGGTCACCGTCCGGGGGGCCGCTCCCGAGCCCGTCCATACGGGGTCGAGGTTTGATGGGCTCGACCGACCCTCGATCGAAAAACTCCTGCCTCGATCGATCGGCTTTGACGACCTGCTTCGAAACGCCAACGTTCCGGGCCTCAAGGTGCGGAACGTGGCCTTCGTCAGCGGTCTCGGAGTGAAGACCTCCGGGATATGCGTGGAAACGTCCCGTCGCTCTACGTTCTCGTCCGACATCTGCGAGATGGTGGAGGTCTACCTCAACGGCGTCCGCATCCCGGAGGCGGAGCTGTTCCTGGAAAACCTCGCGCCGGGCGACATCGACCGCTTCCAGCTCCTCGATCCGGCGGAGGCCGGCGTACGCTTCGCGGGCTCGCCCAGGGCGCGTAACGGGGTGCTGCTGATCTATACCCGGGGCCGCTGAGTCGTAGGCTTTCCCCACGTAGCCATGCGGGGATTTCCCGACTCCAGCCAAAGCTCCGTGAGTCGACCTTTCGTCGTGGCCCGGGCTCGTCCCGACCGCACAAGAAATTCCGCCTTCGGGCGTTCACATAGATAGATCGGTGATCGAATCATGTCTTCTGCCATTCAGCTTCTTGCTGACCTCTGGGGCCACGTCGGCCCAGGGCTCGTCCTCGCGTTCGCGCTCCCTGGTTTCCTTCTCGCGCTCGGGCTCGTCTTCCTGACGGCTGTCCGTCAGCTCCGCGAGCGCGTCCAGGTGGAGGATTGAGACCGGCCGCTCGCAGCGGCTCCAGAAAGCCCGCGATTGGGACCTCGGCGGCAACCGCGCAGGGGCAACTTCCGGATTGAAGTCAGGCGGGCGTCGCCTAGCTTCGGTGCATGTCGAGTCGAGCCCCGTCGATGCACAGCCGCCAGGAATGGCCGAGCGACCCCTCAACGGTGCAGCTGGCAGCCGCATTCGCGGCCGTCTACGTCATCTGGGGGAGCACCTACCTGGCCATCCGCTTCGCGATCGAGACCATGCCGCCGCTACTCATGGCCTCGGTGCGATTTCTTATCGCCGGAACCGCCCTCTACATATGGGGGCGCCGACGCGGGGCGCCGCGCCCGACCGGGGCGCAGTGGCGCGCAGCCGCCATCGTCGGGGGGCTCCTGCTCTTGGGCGGTAACGGTGCGGTCGTGGTGGCCGAGCAGTGGATTCCATCCGGTCTGGCGGCGCTGCTCATCGCCGCCGTGCCCCTGTGGATCGTCCTTGTCGACTGGCTGGCCGGGTCGGGTCGTAGGCCGACCCGACGGGTAGCCGGCGGACTATTCACGGGCTTTCTGGGCGTGGCGCTGCTCGGGGGGTCGCCGGGGGTCGGTGCCGGCGGCCCCATGGAGGTCTTCGGCGCGGTACTGCTGCTGCTCGGGGGGGCGTCCTGGGCGACGGGCTCGATCTACTCCCGACGCGCTCCGACGCCGCCGCGTCCGAGGGTGTGGGTCGGGATGCAGATGCTCGCCGGGGGCGCGCTGCTCCTCCCGGCTTCAGCCCTCGCGGGGGAATGGGCTCGGGTGGACCCGTCCGGGGTCTCGGCTCGATCGGCGTTGGCCCTCCTCTACCTGATCGTCTTCGGTGCGATCATCGGGTACTCGGCCTACATCTGGCTCCTGGCTGCGACCGCGCCGGCTCGCGTAGCGACGTACGCCTATGTGAACCCCGTCGTGGCGCTCGTCCTCGGTTGGGCCGTCGCCGGCGAGCCACTGACGCCGCGCTCCCTCCTGGCCGCCGCGGTGATCGTCGGGGGCGTCGTGGTGATCACCACGGAGCGCGGTGCGTCCGGTGACGCGCCACCGCTCCGCCCTGCACCGGTCCGCGACGCAGCGTAGTGACAGGAGGCGTTCGGCCTCCCATCATCCATCATCTCGAGCAGGGGCCGCCTTCCAGAGTCCGCCGGGGCGGGGCCCTCCGTCCCGGATCTCGGAGCAGCGAAATGGTCGTCCCTCCGCCCGCCGCACCGTCGGCACTTCAGGTCGCCGACAGCGTGGCGGGAGGGGCCGGGAGCCTCCCGCTCGTCTTTCCGGGGCTCACGCCAGAGACCCAGACCAAGCTCGTCTTCACGCTGATCCTCGGCCTGGTGCTCGTCCTCCTCCGTCGGGCCGTGCTGCGGATCGTCGACAAGCGCGTCGAGGAGCCGGGGCTCCGCTACCGGTGGTCGAAGGCGAGCGCGTACACGGCCTTCGTGTTCGGACTCCTGGTGGTGGTGCAGGTATGGTTCACCGCCATCCGATCCGTTGGGACCTTCCTCGGCCTGCTCTCGGCCGGGCTGGCCATTGCGCTCAAGGACCTGGTAGCCGACCTGGCGGGCTGGGTCTTCATCCTGTGGCGCAGGCCCTTCGATCTCGGCGACCGGATCCAGCTCGGAGACCACGCCGGCGACGTCGTGGACATCCGCATCTTCGCGTTCACGATCCTGGAGATCGGAAACTGGGTGGAGGCCGACCAGAGCACCGGGCGCGTGATCCACCTGCCCAACGCCTCGGTCTTCACCCTTCCGTTGGCCAACTACACCGCCGGCTTCGCCTACCTGTGGAACGAGCTGCCGGTTCTGGTGACGTTCGAGAGCGACTGGAGGAAGACGAAAGCCCTCCTCGAGCGCATCGCCCAGGAGGAAACGGAGAGCGTCAGCCAGGAAGCGGAGCGGGCGCTCAAGCAGACAACGAAGCGCTTCCTGATCCACTATCGGAAGCTCACCCCTGCCGTCTATACGGCGGTGCGCGACAGTGGGGTGCAGCTCACCATCCGCTACCTGTGCAGACCGCGGGAGCGGCGAGGCACGGCGCAGACGCTCTGGGAGCGCATCCTGGTCAGCTTCGCGGAGCACCCCGACATCGACTTCGCCTACCCGACCCAACGCATGTTCCTGAATCCGGTGGAGGGCAAGGAACAGGCCCGCGCCGAGCTTCCGCCGTTGTCCTCCGGGGGGGACACCCCCTAGCTTCACGACGGAGGCTCGACGGTGCGAGCGGCTGGGGTCTGACCGCACGGAAGAGCTGCCCGTTCGCCGTCCCCGCGCCCGGCGGAAACCGATGGCCCACTACCTCGATTACGCTGCCACGTCGGCCGTCCGTCCCCGTAGCGTGGGTGACGCCGTAGCCCGCTTCCTGCACGAGTGCGGCGGAACGCCCGGAAGGGGCGCCCACGCGCCCGCCCTCGAAGCCGGTCGGCTGGCTTTGCGCACCCGACGGGCCGTGCAGGAGCTGCTGGGGTTGCCCGGCGACCCCGGTCGAGTCGCGTTCAGCTGCAACGCGACGACGGCGATCAACACGGCGCTGATGGGCCTCCTGCAGCGGGGCGACGTGCTCGTGGTCACCCAGTACGACCACAACTCGGTGCTCCGGCCCGCGGCGTACCTCGCGTCCCGGCTCGGGGTGGAGGTGCGGATGCTCGCGGGAACCCCGGAGGGAGACATCGACTACCAGGGGGCCGAGGCTTCGCTCGAGGGGGCGAGACTCCTGACGGTCAACAGCGCGTCCAACGTGCTCGGCAACCGACTGCCGCTCGCGGACTTGGCGGCGAGGGCGCACGCGGCGGGAGCCCTGGTACTCCTGGACGTGGCCCAGGGGGCGGGGCACATCCCGATGCGATGCATGGAGGAAGGTGCGGACCTGGTTGCGTTCACGGGACACAAAGGGATGCTCGGTCCCCAGGGCACGGGTGGCCTGTGGGTGCGCGAGGGCGTGGACGTCGAGCCGCTCGTTCGCGGGGGAGCCGGTGGCGACTCTCGCCTCCGCACCATGCCGGAGGCCATGCCGGATCGGCTCGAGGCCGGGACCATGAACGCGCCCGGACTGGCGGGGCTCGAGGCAGGGCTCGCCGAGGTGTTGTCTCGGGGGGTGAGCGCCATTCACGCCGAGGAGGCACGTCTCAAGGTCCGGCTGCGCGACGGTCTCGCCTCGACCCGGGGTGTGCACGTCCTCTCGCCGCCGGCGCCGGATGGTGTCGGCATCGTGACCTTCCAGATCCACGGCCTGGCTCCGGGGGAGGTCGCTCGACGACTCGAGTCGGACCACGGCGTCCAGGGGCGTGCCGGCCTGCACTGCGCACCCGAGTGCCACCGCCTTCTCGGGTCGCACGACACCGGGGCCGTTCGACTGTCGGTGGGTTGGGCCTCCACCGAGGAGGACGTGGACCGAGCGGTGGAGGGCGTCGCCGTCCTGGCGTCCTACAGCCAGTCAGCGCGCGTACCCGGCGTAGGGCGGGAGCAGACGGCCTGATGCGCGTCTTTGTGGCCCTCAACCTCCCCAAGAAGGAGCGTCAACGCATCCACCGTGCTGCGAGGCGCCTGCGGGACGAGGACCTACCGGTCCGCTGGGTGGATCCGGACGCCTTCCACGTGACCCTCAAGTTCCTGGGGGACCTTCGGCCCGACCTCATCCCCGACGTGGAGGACGCGCTCTTGCGTGTAGCCGGATCGACCGCGCCCTTCGCCATGGCGATGGGTGGCTTCGGTGCCTTCCCGACGATCCGGAAGCCCCGCGTGCTCTGGATGGGCGTACACGCGAGCCCGGAGCTGCGGTGCCTCAAGCAGGACCTCGAATGGGGCCTCTCGGAGTGCGGCTTTCCGGCCGAGACGCGCGCGTTCCACCCCCACCTGACCATCGGCCGGGCCCATCCGTCCCACAGCGCGGGCGCGTTCCGCGGCCTGGATGAGATCGTGGCGGAGATGGCCTTCGAGGGCACGGCGGGCGTGCGCACGATCGAGCTCATGCGCTCGCACGTGTCCCGCGAGGGCGCGCATTATTCGGTCTTGTCGAGCCTCAAGCTCCAGGGCTCCTGACCATGGTGGGGCGCATCAGACGGATCCTCCTCGTCCTCTCGCTCCTTGGAGCGGGCTACGTGGGCTTCCGGTGGGGCGGGAACGTGTTCCCCCCGATCGAGCGGGCGTTCGCTTGGGCGCGTGAGCGGGTCCCGGCTGCGGTCGCGAAGCTCGAGCCGCAGCCGACTCCGGAGCTGGCGGAGCGCGCTCTGGGCCGCTTCGAGCGCCTCCGGTCCGGCGAGGGCCCGGCGCGAGCGGCGTTCGGGGCGACCGAGCTCTCCGCCCTCGTGCGTCACTCGTTCCCCGGCATCATCCCTTCCGGTGTGGACGAACCGACGGTCGAGCTCGAGGACGGGCGCGTGAGGCTCAGCGCCAGCGTCGCGCTCGCCGCCTTTCCCCGGCTCCCCCGACTCGACGAAGTCGCAGGCTTGCTGAGCGACACGGTTCGGATACGCATGGACGGTTCCCTGATCAGCTTCGAGCCCCGCTACCTCGCGTTCGTTGTCGACCGGGTCGAGGCATCGCGCATCCCGATCCCCAACCGGATGATCGACGAGGTGCTTGCGGGCTTCGGCCGCCGGGCTCCCGAGGGGGCCCCACCCCACGCGCTTGCGGTCCCCCTGCCGAGGGGCCTGCGCGGTGCGTTCGTACAGGGTGACAGCCTCATCGTCATGGCGGAGCGCTGATGGCCCGACTCCTGGTCGTCGACGACGAGCGGTCCATCCGCGAGGCCCTCGTGCAGGTCTTCGAATACGAGGGCCACGAGGTGGTGGGTGCCGGCGACGGGCCCGAGGCGCTGAAGCTCGCCGGGGAAGTGCGGCCGGACGTGGTCTTCCTCGACGTGAAGATGCCCGGGATGGACGGACTGGAGGTGTTGGCGAAGCTACGCGAGGCGGAGCCTCAGCTGTTGGTGGTGATGATCTCAGGGCACGGAACGATCGACACCGCCGTCGAGGCTACCCGCAAGGGCGCCTACGACTTTCTCGAGAAGCCCCTGGACACGGACCGCCTACTGGTCACGCTCAAGCGCGCCCTCGAGCTACGGGGCCTCGCTGCCAGCGTGGAGGCCCTACGGAGCGAGGTCGAGAGTCGATACGAGATCGTCGGGAACAGCTACGCCGTACGGCAGGTGCTCGAGCGGGTCGAGCGCGTGGCGCCCACGGACGCGCGGGTGCTCATCACGGGCGAGAACGGAACCGGCAAGGAGCTGGTGGCGCGCGCCATCCACCGACTGTCGCCGCGGGCCGAGGGTCCCTTCGTGGACGTCAATTGCGCGGCCATACCCTCCGAGCTGATCGAGTCGGCGCTGTTCGGGCACATCAAGGGATCCTTCACGGGCGCGGTCGGCGATCGCGCCGGGAAGTTCGAGCAAGCCGACGGGGGAACGCTCTTCCTGGACGAGATCGGAGACATGTCGCTGGCGGCGCAGGCGAAGGTGCTCCGGGCCCTCGAGGAGGGCGTGATCACCCGCGTCGGTGGCTCCAAGCCGATCGCCGTCGACGTCCGCGTCGTGGCCGCGACCAACAAGGACCTCTCGGAGGAGATCTCCGAGGGACGTTTCCGAGAGGATCTGTACTATCGCCTCAACGTCGTGCCCATCCACCTCCCGCCGTTGCGGGAGCGCCGCGAGGACGTGCCGATGCTGGTCCAGCACTTCTCGGACCGCATGGCCCGCTCGGCGCGGGTGTCCGCCAAGAGCTTCAACAGGAGCGCGATGGAGCGCCTCGCCGGTCTCGACTGGCCCGGCAACGTTCGGGAGCTCCGCAATACGGTGGAGCGCCTGCTCATCCTCTCCACCGGCGACCAGGTTCGGCCAGAGGACGTGGACCTTCTCGCACCGGGGAGGGCGGTCGGAGGCGGGCTGGGAGGCGACCTGCTGGGTGCGGAGACCTTCGCCGAATTCAAGGAGCTCGCCGAGCGAGCCTTCATCCTCCAGAAGCTCCGCGAGCACGATTGGAATGTGGCGGAGACGGCGCGGCGGATGGACATGCCACGGTCCAACCTGTACAAGAAGATCGAGAAGTACGGGTTGGTGCGGGACGCGTGAGGCGGACCTCCGCGCTACCCGGTAGGCCTTGCCGCCCCGTCCTCGGTGGCATAGGCTGACAGCGACAATCCGATCGCGGGTGGGTCAATCCGGAAGCCGGTGAGAATCCGGCGCGGCCCCGCCACTGTGAGAGGTCCGAGCGAGTCTCGGAACGCACGCTCACCATGCCACTGGACCCTGGGTCCGGGAAGGCGAGCGTGACGGCCTCGAGCCAGGAGACCTGACCCAACCCGCCTGCCACTCATGTCTCCGCGGGGAGATCCGGGTCGTTCCGCTCCATCGCGGCTGCCCCGATCCTCCTTTGGAGGAAAGGGGCTTTTCCATGTCAGAGGCTCGCGAGGGTCGAGCCCTGCGGTCGGCCGAGCGCGTCGGTCCGGCCCGGGGATTCGTGACTCCCACCGCCGAGGGCGCGTCACCGAAGACGTCGCCGCCAATGGCCTCGGCGCGAAGCTCGAAGCCACGCCGGGTCCCTGGGCTGGCTGACGTACGAACGTGCCGCTGGGTGCCTGCGCTGCTCATCGCCTTGGCCGGCCCGGCGGCGGGCCAGGAGGGGCCTATTCGCCTGGAGGGGCTCGTGGTGACGGGCAGCCCCACTCCACGACCGTTCACCTCCGTGTCGACGCACGTCACCGTCCTGGAGGGAGACGAGCTCCGCGCCCAGGGGGTTTCCCTGGTTCAGGACGCCCTACGAGCCGTTCCCGGTGTGGACGTCGTGCAGAACGGCTCGTTCGGCTCGGTCACGTCGGTGTTCATGAGGGGCGGGGAAAGCGACTACGTCCTGGTCCTGATCGACGGTGTGCAGGTGAATCAACCGGGGGGCGCGTTCGATTTCTCGGGGCTCACGATGGCCGGGGTCGAGCGCATCGAGGTCGTGCGCGGGCCGTCCAGCGCCCTGTTCGGCTCGGACGCTGTCGCGGGGGTCATCCACGTGATCACGAGCCGGGGCGCGGGGGCGCCGACCGGCTCGGTGGAGGTCCTCAGTGGCTCCTTTTCGAGATTGGACGCGACCCTCACGGCGTCCGGTAGCTCGACCCGGTCGGGGTACTCCGTCTCGCTGACGCGGCGTGGGACGAGCGGGCTCCATGAGCTGAACAACTCCAGCCGTAACACGGTGTTCTCCGGAAGCATGCGTTTCCAGCCCGACGGATCCACCGACGGGCGACTGACGCTGCGTCTGTCCGACCGCCGCTATCACTATCCGACCGAAGGGTCGGGCGTGGCAGGGGATCGAAACTCCTTCAACTACGAGGACGGCTTGGTCGTCGGACTCTCCCTCGCCCGGGACGTCACCGACCGATTGCAGGTGCGAGGCACGATCGGTCTGAGCGGAAGCGACGGCGGAACCGACGACGCCCCCGATGGCCCGGCCGATACCCTGGGCTTCTTCGGGTTCACGAGCCTCGATCACGTCCGGCGGGCCAGCGCGGACGTGAGGACGTCCTTTCGGCTGGGTGGCGGGATGGTGACGCTCGGCGGGGAGCTGGAGGAGGAGCGCCAGCGCTCGTTCACAGAGTCCCTGAGCGAGTACGGAACCTCGTCGGGGCGCAGCGAATATGCGCGGTGGAACCGGGCCGGGTTTCTGTCGGCTTCGCTCGACATGGACCGCGTGGCCCTGAACGCAGGAGCCCGTCTGGAGGACAACGAGCGCTTCGGGCGCCTTGCGACCTGGGAGCTCGGCGGTGCGGTTCCTCTGTGGGGTGGCCAGACGCGACTGAGGGGCTCGCTGGGACGTGGCATCAAGGAGCCCACCTTCTTCGAGAACCACGCAACCGGCTTCGCGACCGGGAATCCGGACCTCAGACCGGAGCGGTCCCTGGGTTGGGAGATGGGGGTCGAGCGGGATCTGGCTCGGGGGCGTCTTGCGGCGACCTACTTCGCGCAGACGTTTGAAGACCTGATCCAATACACCGCGACGCCGGCCGCGGAGGGTGATCCCAATTTCTACAACGTCGCCGAGGCCAGGAGCCGCGGCGTGGAGCTGGCGGCGGACGCGCGGCTCCGCGGCTGGACGCTGTCGGCGGCCTGGACGTGGCTCGACACCCGCGTCACGAATGCCGGCTTCGAGTCCGGACCCGGGGCCTCGTTCGTTGAGGGGGGAAGACTGTTGCGGCGCCCGGAGCGGTCCGGGTCGGCCCGGGTGGCGTACGCCTGGATGCGAGGCACCCTCTCGGTGAACCTGTTGCACGTGGGTAGCCGTGAGGATCGTGACTTCTCCCAATTTCCCGCAGGGGCCGTGCGGCTCCCTGCATACTCGATCATCTCGGTCGGGGGCCAGCTCCGGCTCACGGAGCGACTGGTGGTCACGGTGCGTGGGGAGAACCTGGGCAACCGGGACTATGAGGAGGTGTACGGCTTCAGCGCTCCCGGGCGAGGAGTGTACGCAGGCCTCCGCTTCGGCGTCGGGGGTGTGCGATGAACCCACCGACCGCTCGGGGAGCCACCGGGCGACCTAGCGGACGATGGTCGTCCCGTCCTCGAGCGCGTACAGCGCCTCCAGGGTGCGATAGTCCCGGGCGCTCAGCGCGGTCGCCGTGTTGGTCGGATACATGACGTCTCGGGGCTGATCGCTGTGCGGGAGGCCCAGCGCGTGCCCCATCTCGTGGGCTGCGGTCAGGCGCACCTGCTGCGGATCGAGGTCACGGCTCGAGCGCGGCTCCTGGGTCGCGAGGGCAAGGCTGCGGACCCGGAGCCCTCGGTCCGCGCTCCACTCCGTCTGGGTGAGACCGAGCTGCGTTCCTCCGGGTGCGAGACCCCACTGCACGATCACGTGGGCCGGTCGCACGCCACGCTCATCCAGCAGGATCGGGAAGGGCTGGCCGTTCCAGAGTCGGATGCCAGCGGCGGCGGCCCGTTGGAGCGCACGGGCCGCCGCCGGGTCCGTAAGAGAGGGGAGGGGGACACGCACCACCAGCGGACCCCGGAGGTTCCGCCACCGGCGGACGTCGATGCGATCCGAGTCCGACAGTGGCGCACAAAGGTAGCCCACGTCACGGCACGCCTCGGCCGCTCGGAGAACCCGCGCGGGGTCGACCCCTCCCGAGCCGGGAGGTCCATCTTCGGAAACGTCCGCGCATTGGGGACCGGACGCGGCATCGCAGGGGTCGCCCCCCCCGCGCGGCCGCAGCAGGCCGAGAATCCCGGCGACGAGGAGGACCACCGCCGCCAGCGACATGGGGCTCAGGAGTCCCGGGCGGGGCGTCTGGCGAGGCATGGCGGCAACCTACCCCGACCCCACGGATGTCGAAAGGCGGGAACGGTGGCGAAGGGAGGTGTGTAGAGGTCATCTTCTTCGAGTGGCGTGGGAAGCGGGCCGCCCGACCGGAGGCCGGGCGTGGATCTCTCGTGTGGGAGGGATGGCGCGTGCACGACGAAGGCGAGCAAGAACCCGGGGTCGTATCGAGGACACTGCGGGCGTCGGACCCCCCACGTTATGGGTGGCTCGCTGCGCTGTGGGACTGGACCAAGTCGATCGCGGTCGCGTTCGTGCTCTTCATCGCCATCCGGACGTTCGTCATCGAAGCGTTCAAGATCCCGACGTCGTCGATGGAAGGGACGCTCCTGGTGGGGGATTTCCTCCTCGTGAACAAGGTCGTCTACGGGGCGGAATTGCCCGGCACGTCCGTTCGCCTGCCGGCCTTCGCCGAGCCCCATCGGGGCGACGTCGTCGTCTTCACGCCGCCCCATGAGCCCACGAAGAACTACGTGAAGCGGGTGGTGGGAGAGCCAGGCGACACCCTGGAGATGCACGACAAGGTGCTGTTCCGGAACGGGCGGCCGATCGAGGAGCCGTACGCCCGTCACCTGGACACGGAGGGCGACGCCGTTCATCCGGACATGCGATGGCAGTCGAACCACCTGATCGCGAGCACCGGGCGGGCCTATCGACCGACGCGGGACAACTGGGGCCCGATCGTGGTGCCGGACCACGACTATTTCGTCCTGGGGGACAACCGCGATAACAGTGAGGACTCGCGGTATTGGGGGTTCGTCCCCCGCGAGGCGATCCACGGGCGCCCCTGGCTCGTCTACTACTCCTTCGACGCCGACCACACCGGTCGACTCCCCTGGCTCCGACACGTTCGCTGGGCCAGGATCGGGGAGCGTATACGCTGAGACCGACCCCCGCGTGCCCCCGGAGATGCGGTGTACGTAGACCGGGTGGAGTTGCGCGAGGGGGGCGTTTGTCGCCAATGTCCCTCGCGACGGCCGTCAGGCCTCCGCCCGTTGGGGCGCCCGACGCCTGTACGACGACTCCCAACGTCACTCCCGCACCCGCCGCCGCCTGATGAGCTTCTCCCCCCGACGCGCCACGTTCAGGGAAGGCTCCCTCGACCAGTACCTCAAGGAGATCAGCCAGTATCCACTGATCACCCGTGAGGAGGAGGCCGAGCTGGCGAGGCGCATTCGGAAGGACGACGAGGACGCCCTCAACAAGCTGGTGCGGTCGAACCTCAGGTTCGTGGTGTCGGTGGCGAAGAAGTACCAGAACCAGGGGGTCCCCCTGTCGGACCTCATCAACGAGGGCAACCTCGGCCTGATCCGGGCAGCCCACAAGTTCGATGAGACCAAGGGGATCAAGTTCATCAGCTACGCGGTCTGGTGGATCCGCCAGGCGATCCTTCAGGCCTTGGCGGAGCAGAGTCGCATCGTGAGGGTGCCGCTCAACCGCGCCGGAGCGCTGCACCGCATCGGACGTCGCAGCTCCGTGCTCCTCCAGGAGCTCGGGCGCGAGCCCACCGTCGACGAGATCGCGGAAGGACTCGATATCTCGCAGGAGGAGGTCGAGCGCACGCTGGCGATCTCGCAGTCGCATCTGTCGCTGGATGCTCCACTGACGCCCGGGGAGGACAACCGACTCCTCGATTACCTCCCGGACCAACTCTCTCCAGGGCCCGAGGACGAGGCGTACGAACGCGCTCTCCGGAAGACCATCGAGGACGCCCTGTCGACGCTCAAGGAGCGAGAGGCCAAGATCCTCCGCCTCTATTTCGGGCTGGACGACCAGGACCCGATGACCCTCGAGGAGATCGGGGCCCTGCTGGGCATCACCCGTGAGCGCGTGCGCCAGATCAAGGAAAAGGCTCTGGTGCGGCTCCGTCACGCGTCCCGAGCGAGGTTTCTCGAGACGTTCATGTGACCGACCCGGGAGCCGCCTCCGGGTTCCTGCCGCGGCCTCCCTCGGCCCGCATCCGGAGACCCCCCGAAGGCCGACCGTCTGAGGCTCCCCGCGCCGTTGACACCCCCAGAAGCCCCGGATATCATTCAAAGCTCTGTATTCTAACGGCCCTTTGGGCGCATCCGAATGAGAACGTTCACGCCGAAAGCGGACGACATCGACCATTCGTGGTGGGTGGTGGACGCGGCCGACAAGCCGCTAGGCCGCCTCGCCACCGAGGTTGCGCGGGTCATCCGTGGCAAGCACAAGCCGATCTTCACGCCGCACCTCGACACCGGTGACCACGTCGTGGTCGTGAACGCGTCCAAGGTGAGGCTCACCGGCAAGAAGGCCGACCAGAAGACGTACTTCCGTCACTCTGGCTACATGGGCGGAGAGCGCGAGATCCCCTACCGGCGGATGCTCGAGACGCACCCCGAACGGGTCATCGAGCTGGCCGTCCGGGGCATGTTGCCGAAGAACGCGTTGGGACGGAGCCTGCGGAAGCGGCTGCGCGTGTACGGTGGTGCCCAGCACCCTCACCAGGGCCAACAGCCCCAGCCCCTGGAAATCTGACGAGGCATTCGAAGAGATGGCCGCGAAGAACCAGATTCAAACGGTCGGTCGACGCAAGACCGCGACCGCTCGGGTGCTCCTTCGGCCGGGTAAGGGGGGGCTGAAGGTCAACGGACGGGCGCTGGAGGACTACTTCCCGCGTGAGACCCACCGGATCCGTATCATGGAGCCGCTCAA
The DNA here is from genome assembly GCA_003248075.1 of Gemmatimonadota bacterium. Taxonomy (GTDB): domain Bacteria; phylum Gemmatimonadota; class Gemmatimonadetes; order Longimicrobiales; family Gaopeijiaceae; genus SZUA-318. Next base: position 62,067 of record QJYK01000276.1, read on the forward strand.
GGCCTCGGGCCTGGAGGGGCAGTTCGACGTGCAGATCCGGTGCGACGGGGGAGGGCTCACCGGTCAGGCGGACGCGGTCCGGATGGGCATCGCGCGCGCGGTGGTGTCGTACGACGAGGACGCACGTCCGACGATGCGCGAGAAGGGAATGCTGACCCGGGATCCCCGGAAGGTCGAGCGAAAGAAGCCGGGTCGCCCGAAGGCGCGGAAGCGCTTCCAGTTCTCGAAGCGTTGATCGTTTCGAGCGAGGTATATCCTGATCGGGGCGTAATCGGCCCCAGTGAGTGAGTGGAAGAGATGCAGGAAGTCGGCCTGAGCCAGCTGCTCGAGGCTGGGGTCCATTTCGGACACCAGACCCGCCGTTGGAACCCGAAGATGAAGCCGTTCATCTTCACGGAGCGCAACGGCATCCACATCATCGACCTCCGCAAGACGCTCGACCGCCTCGTCGCCGCTCAACAGGCGGTGCGTGAGCTGGTCTTGCGCGGCGAGCGGGTGCTCTTCGTTTGCACGAAGAAGCAGCTGCGGTCGATCATCGAGCAGGAGGCCCAGCGGTGTGGGGCCTACTACGTCACCGAGCGCTGGCTCGGCGGCATGCTCACGAACTTCCAGACCATCCGCAAACAGATCCGTCGCCTCAAGGAGCTCGAGCGGGGTCAGGAGGAGAACGCCTTCGAGTTCTACACGAAGAAGGAGCGCCTCCTCCTGGAGCGGGAGCGGCAGAAGCTCGACAAGTACCTTGCGGGTGTGAAGGACATGGGCCGGCTTCCCGGCGCGGTCTTCGTGGTAGACGCGAAGCGGGAAACCATCGCAGTCCGCGAAGCGGCGCGCCTGAAAATCCCGGTCATCGCGATCACGGACACGAACGCCGATCCGGACCTGATCGACTTTCCGATCCCGGGCAACGACGACGCGATCCGCTCCGTGGGGCTGATCTCCTCGGCCATCGCGTCCTCCATCGAGGCCGCCCGCCAGGAGGTTCCCGACGACCAGCGGCGGACCGAGGACGTCGAGGCGACGACGTACTCCACGGAGACCGGAGAGACCACGGAGCGTGATCGACCCTCCCGCAAGCGAGTCCGCCGCAAGCGGCGTCCGCGTCCGGAGGTGATCGCCCAGCACCTCAAGGGCGACGAGGAGACGGGCGAGGCGGCGGCCGCGGCCACCGATGGCGTCGCCGGGGGCGAGTCCGCCGGCAAGGAGGCGCCCAAGGCCAAGAAGCCCCGCGCGAAGAAGGAGCCCGCGGCCGCGGCCGCGACGAACGGAGGAGAAGAAGTCGCCGAGGGCGCCGAGTAGCGGCTCGGCGCCGCTGGTGCGGCTCTGGCAGGGGGTGCCCGGACGGTTTCCGGCGCCCGTGGGAGGCGGCAGCCGCAACGGGACTCGTCCCGTTTCGCTCCGCCTCTTTTCACAGCCCGAAGCGGACGAGCGCACGGGCCCAGTAACGAGATGATGGATCGACCATGACCACGACGATCAGTGCCCAGGATGTGAAGAAGCTCCGCGACATGACGGGCGCGGGGATGATGGACTGCAAGAAAGCCCTCGGAGAGACCGATGGCGATCTGGAGAAGGCGATCGACCTCTTACGTGCCAAGGGCGCGGCGAAGGCCGCGAAGCGCGCCGAGAAGGCTGCCAACGAGGGCACGATCGGGAGTTACGTGCATTTCGACGGGCGCACCGCCGTCATCGTCGAGTTGAACTGCGAGACGGACTTCGTCGCCAACACGGACGACTTCAAGGCGCTGGCGAAGGATCTGGCCCTCCACATCGCGTCCTCCGCGCCCTTGGCGGTTTCGTCCGACGACATCCCTCCCGAGGTCGTGGAGCGCGAGCGGGCGGTCTACGTCGAGCAGGTGAAGGGTGAGGGCAAGCCCGAGCACATCGCCGCGAAGATCGTCGAGGGCCGTTTGCAGAAGTTTTTCAAGGAGAATACGCTGCTCGCTCAGGTGTTCGTGAAGGATCCGGATCGGACCATCGAGCAGCTCATCACGGACGTGTCCGCGAAGACTGGCGAGAAGATCGAAGTCGCCCGCTTCGCGCGCTTCAAGGTAGGCGAACGCTGAAGATCGTGCCGAGGGATCCGGGCAGCCGCGTGCGCGCCCCACACTACGATCGAGTCCTCCTGAAGCTCTCCGGCGAGGCGCTCGCCGGAGAGCGGGGCTTCGGCATCGAGCCGAAGGTGGTCGACCGATTGACCGACGAGATCCGTTCCATCGCAGAGATGGGGGTCTCGCTCGGTGTGGTCATCGGGGGTGGGAACATCGTGCGCGGGGCTCTTGCTTCACGTCAGGGCATGGATCGAGTCCAGGCCGACTACATGGGCATGTTGGCGACCGTCATCAACGCGCTCGCTGTTCAGAGCCTCCTGGAGGTCAAGGGGGTCGAGACCCGGGTGATGACGGCGATCCGCATGGAGCAGATCGCGGAGCCCTACATCCGCCGCCGTGCGATGCGGCACATGGAGAAGGGTCGGGTCGTGCTGTTCGCCGGTGGGACCGGGAGCCCGTACTTTTCCACCGACACCGCGGCCGTGCTACGGGCCATCGAGATGGAAGCGGATGTGGTCATCAAGGCCACCAAGGTACAGGGGGTCTTCACCGCGGACCCGAAAACCCATCCAGACGCCGAGTTCATTCCCGAGATCACGTTCCAGGAGGTCGTCGCCCGGGAGCTGGCGGTGATGGATGCCGCCGCGGTCTCGCTCTGCAAGGAGAACGACCTGCCGATCATCGTGCTCAACCTCGAGGAGCGTGGCGCCGTGGCCGCCGCGATCCGTGGTGAGCACGTTGGAACGCTCGTATCGTAGGACGTTTCGACGCATTCCTGAACGACGGAGAGACCGATGCCGACCGTGGAGGATGCCAGGAGTCGCATGGACGATGCGCTCGAGGCGCTGCGCCGGGAGTTCGCGACCGTGCGCACCGGCAAGGCGACGCCGGCCCTGCTCGACACCGTGCGCGTGGATGCCTATGGCTCGAAGATGCCGATCAACCAGCTCGCCACGGTGCACACACCGGAGCCCACCCTGCTGGTCGTACAGCCGTTCGACAAATCGCTGATGTCGGACGTCGAGCGCGCGATCCAGGCGGCAGACCTCGGCTTCAATCCGTCGAACGACGGCAACGTCATCCGGATTCCGATTCCTCCGCTCAACGAGGAACGGCGCAAGGAGTTCGTCAAGCTCCTCCACAAGATGGCGGAGGAGGGACGGGTGTCGATCCGTCATGCGCGCCGAATCGTGCGCGACGAGCTTCACAAGCTCGTGAAGGATCACGAGCTCGGGGAGGACGAGGGCCGACGGCGCGAGGAAGCCCTCGAGAAGCTCACGCACGAATATACCGAGAAGATCGACGAGCTCCTGAAGCACAAGGAAGCAGAGGTGCTGGCGCTCTGAGGAGAGTGCGCTTTCCATGGCGTCCGACCTGCTGGCCCGTATCCGACTGAACGGCGACGTGCCGAGGCACGTGGCCGTGATCATGGACGGGAACGGTCGTTGGGCACGGCAACGGGGCCTTCCGAGACACCTCGGGCACCGAGAAGGAATGAAATCGGTCCGCGAGGCGATCGAGGGGTCGGTCGATGCGGGGATCGAGATCCTCACCCTGTTCGCATTCTCCACCGAGAACTGGCAGCGACCCGCCCGCGAGGTATCGGCGCTCATGGGCCTCCTCCAGCGGTATGCCCGCAAGGAGCGGGAAGAGCTGAGGCGCCAGGGGGTCGAGGTCCATGTGCTCGGCGAGCTCGACAGGGTGGACCCCGGAACGCGTCAGGCGGTCGAGGCAATCGTTGAGGGCACGCGCGGGGGGGATCGCCTCCGTCTGAACCTCATGATCAGTTACGGAGGACGCGAGGAGATCGTGCGCGCGGCCCGCGAGCTGGCCGCCCGCGTTCGTGAGGGCGCCCTGGCGCCCTCGCAGATCGACGAATCGCTCTTTCAGTCCAGCCTGTTCACCGCGGGCGTGCCGGATCCCGACCTCCTCATTCGGACCTCCGGCGAGTACCGCATCAGCAACTTCCTCCTCTGGCAGCTGGCGTACACGGAGATCCACATCTCGCCAGTGCTCTGGCCAGACTTCAACCGGGAGCACCTCTGGGAGGCCGTGGAGGACTACCAGCGGCGGGAGCGTCGGTTCGGTCGGGTCTCCGCGACGTGAGCGCCGAGGGTCCGCCTCGAGCCGCTTCTCGAGGCCGCGCCGGCGGCGACCTCGGTCGGCGCATGGTCGTGGCTGTGGTCGGGATCCCGGCCGTTCTGGGGTGTCTCTATCTGGGTCGGGTGTTCCTCTCTCTTCTCGTGGCGGGCCTGGCCGCGCTGGGCGCGCTCGAGTTGTATCGGATGGCTCGGGCCCGTGGCGTCCGTGCCTTCAGGGGCACCGGTGCCCTGGCCGCTGCCGCGCTCGTGTTGGTCCCCGCGCTGCGACCCGACTTCTCTGCCGCGGCGGTGTGGATGCTCTGGACGCTGGGTCTTATCACGGCCGGAACCCTGGTGATGGCGCTCTTCACCCGACGCCCGGACGAGGGTCCGCTCGCGGCGGTGGCCGTGACGCTGACGGGGGCGGTGTACACCGGACTGGCACTCGCCTTCGTGCCGCTCCTGCACGCCCTTCCGGCACAACTTGCCTGGGCCGTCCCGGCCGACGCCCGGGCGGCCGGGGCGATGGTCGTCGCGCTCCCGCTCGCCGCCACCTGGGTCGGGGACGCTGCGGCCTACTTCGCCGGCTCGGCCTGGGGGCGCGCCAAGCTCTTCCCGAGCGTGTCACCGAAGAAGAGCTGGGTGGGCGCGTGGGCCGGTGTGGGTGGGGCCGCGCTGTCCGGTTGGGGATGGTATCGGGTGGCGGGCTCCGTGGTGCCGGGCCTTCCCCTGTCGGGCCTCGGCGCGGCAGGGGTCGGCGCCTCCCTCGGGGTGGCGGCGATCGTGGGGGACCTGGTCGAGTCGCTGTTGAAGCGGGAGGCGGGCGTCAAGGATTCAGGGTCGATCTTCCCGGGGCATGGGGGCGCGCTCGACCGCCTCGACGCTCTGATCGCCACCATGCCCGCCGCGTACCTTCTCCTGCTCCTCGCGGAGGGTCTGGCGTGATCCGGGTCGCCATCCTCGGTTCGACCGGATCGATCGGCCGCAGCGCGCTCGAGGTCGTCACCCGACATCCGGATCGGTTCGAGATCGTGGCGCTTGCCGCGCACCGCCGCGTCCGGGAGTTGGCCGCACAGGTCGCCCGCCACGCTCCCCGGCTCGCCGTCGTCGCGGACGAGTCCGCCGATGTGGACGGCTATCGTGGGAACCGTACCGAATGGCGCGTGGGTCGCGAGGCGCTCCTCGATGCCGCGGCCCTGCCCGACGTCGATGTGGTCCTCAACGCTCTGGTGGGAGCTGCCGGGCTCGAGCCGACGCTCCGGGCCCTGGAGGCCGGACATCGCCTTGCACTGGCCAACAAGGAATCGCTGGTCGCCGGAGGTCCATTGGTGCTGCGCGCGGGGGTTCGGGGCAGCGCCGAGATCGTGCCGATCGACTCCGAGCACAGCGCGATCCTGCAGTGCCTGGAGGGTAATGACGCCTCGAGCGTGCGACGCATCACGTTGACCGCATCGGGCGGTCCGTTCCGGGGCCGGAACCCCGAGGAGCTTTGGCACGTACGGCCATCGGAGGCTTTGAACCACCCGACCTGGGACATGGGGGCCAAGATCACCGTCGACTCCGCGACCCTCGCGAACAAGGCACTGGAGGTCATCGAGGCGCACTATCTCTACGGCTTCGCGTATGATCGGATCGGCGCGGTCGTCCATCCCCAGTCGATCGTCCATTCGTTCGTGGAGTTCGTGGACGGCTCGGTGCTCGCGCAGATGGGATTCCCGACCATGGAGCTGCCGATCCTGTACGCGCTCAACTATCCTGAGCGTGTAGAGGACAGCGCCCTGCAGACATACGATCCGGTCCGATCGTCCCCGTTGACCTTCGAGGAGATCGAAGGGCGTTCGTTTCCGCTGTTCGCGCTCGGAGTCGAAGCCGGCCGCAGAGGCGGATGCGCGCCCGCGGTGTACAACGCAGGGAACGAGATCGCGGTTCAGGCGTTCTTGGAGGAGAGAATCCGCTTTCCGGAGATGGCGGACGTGGTGGCGACCGCGCTGGACGAGGTGGGAAGCCACGATGTGACCGGGGTGGACGACGTGTTGGCGGCGGACGCCGCCGCCAGGGAATCGGCTTCGCGGGTTGCGACCCGCCTCGCGATGGCCACGAAAGGGACGACAGCATGACGATCCTCGCGACCATCATTGTGCTCGGCGTGCTCATCTTCGTGCACGAGCTCGGGCATTTCGCGGCGGCCAAGGCCGTCGGTGTAGAGGTGCAGCGGTTCTCCATCGGGCTGGGCCCCCGTATCGCGGGCTTCCGTCGGGGCGAGACGGACTATGTCCTTTCCGCCATTCCCCTCGGTGGGTACGTGAAGATGGGGGGGATGGAAGACGAGGCGATGGAGCGCCTGGAAGGTCGAGGAGACCCTGCGCGGCAACCCGGTCCGCGCGATTTCGACGCGAAGCCCGTCTGGGCACGCACGGTGGTGATCTCCGCCGGTGTGGTCATGAACATGCTCTTCGCATTCGCCACCTACGCCTTCGTCGCGGCCCACTGGGGCGTGCCGGAGCTGGACACGACACGCGTCGGCCGCGTCTTCGGCGAGCTCCTTCCGGCGGGCACCGAAGAGCTGACGACGGTCGACCCCGGGTCCCGCGTGGTGCGGATCGGCGCCCTACGGACCCACGACTGGGGAGACGTGCAGGAGGGGCTGACCGGCGAGGTCGGGCCTGTCGAGGTCGAGCTCGCCGATCCGTCGCGCACCATCGAGATCCGGATTCCGGCGGGTGAGGAGGAACGGAGGAACCTGGTTCGGGCCATCGCCTGGTGGGTGGATCCCGTGGTCGCAGCGGTGGAGCCGGGCTCTCCGGCCGCGCGGGGCGGCGTGGAGACCCAGGATCGCATCGTCGCCGTCGATGGCGTCGCGGTGGCGAGCTGGTTCGACTTCGTGGACCAGATCGCGGCGAAGCCCGGGCAGCGCGTAGAGCTCACGCTGACTCGTGACGGACGAGAGCTCCGGCGCGCCATGACGCTCGACACGGAGACCGAGGAGCGGAACGGCGCCACGGTCACCGTGGGCAGGATCGGGATCTACCGTCCCATCGGAGAGATGTCGTATCGCGACGTCGGGTTCGCAGAGGCCGTGGTCGTGGGATATCGGGAGACCGTGGGCTGGACGGGCGAGATCCTGGGATTCCTCAGGGGCCTCGTCACCGGCGCAGAGTCCCCCCGGTCGATGGGCAGCATCGTGACCATCGGGGAGGCGTCAGGTAGGGCGGCTCAACAGGGCCTGGACCAGTTTCTCCGTTTCATGGCGCTGTTCAGCATCAATCTAGCCGTCCTGAACCTGCTCCCCATTCCGATTCTCGACGGCGGCCACCTGCTCTTCCTCGCGATCGAGGCGGTACGCGGCGGGCGCGCCCTGTCCGTCGAGCAGCGCCTGCGCTGGAGCAACGTGGGCTTCCTCGTCGTGATGGGCATCATGCTGTGGGCGTTGTCCAACGACTTCCTCAGGCTCTTCGGGCTTTAGCACTCATCAGGCCGCACGCACCAGGATGAAGGCCACGTCGCCGTCGGCGTGGTGCCAGGTGGCGGGGAGTCCGGCTTGGTCCAACCAGATCAGCAGGTCGGGAAGGCTGTAAAGCGTGGTCACCGCCAGATCGAGACGATCGCGGACGATTCGCTCTCCGGTGAGACGTACGACGGCATCCAGACCTCGGCAGTGGATCAGGAGGTTGAGGGCATTGGGGACCTCCGTAACGCTGCGCGTCATGTCGAAGTCCACCGTCACGTCGTCCACCACGGCGGTGGTCGCGACTTCCAGCGGCCCGAAAACGAACCGGCGCACGGAGGGAAGGTCGTAACTTCCGAAGATCTGCCCGTTCGACGCCCTGAAGCCTGAAAGATCTCGCGGGAGCTTTCCGAACGCGTGGAGTCGGGCGTCCAACAGGAGCTGGTCGCCCGGCTCCATGAGGGCGCGAACGCTGCTGAGCAACCCCATCTCGGGGTAGTTGCCCAACGTAAACCCGGTGAGCACGAGCAGACGAGGCGTGGGCGGACCCGGAGCGGGTTGGGGCATCTCGGTCACGGCTCTGATGTCGCCGAGGACTCCGTGTACGGCGAGCGACGCCGGAAGCCCCTCGGCGTGGACGATCCGCCGAAGCGAGCGGAGCAGGAGCTCCAGTGAAGAGTCGACCGCGCAGTACGAGGGGATGTCGAACCCGCACGCGAGGCCGCGGAGGATCCGCTCGTCCACGGAACCGTCCCCGGGCCCGAGGCTGGTCAGCTCCAGCCGGTCATGCGTGGCTTCGCCGCTCAGCGCGTCCGCGAGGGAGGGAAGGGCGCGATCCACCTTTTCCAGCAAGGATGCGTGTCCGTACCCCGGATCCGCGCACACGTCGAGCCAGCGCTGGGCCCCGAGTGGGGTGGCATAGTGATGACGCAGGTCTGGCCGAACCAGGGCGTCGATGTTCCCATAGACGTCGCTCGGTGGCCCGGTCGTGGTTTCCACCAACTGGGGGTCGACCGCCAGGGATACACGCCTCCCGTTCACCATGACTCGACCTAGCTACCCGGTAGGCGGACCCGACGGAGCAGCCCCTGGAACCGCGGGCTCGAACGGAGGGCTCCGAGCATCGGGTCGACGCCCATGTTGACCACCTGCCAGGTGCGCTCATCCAGGGAGGCCTCGAGCTCGGCAAGGGCTACGTCCGTCTCACCGAGGCCCGCGTGAACGATCGCAGCCTCGTACCGCGATATGGTCGAGCCCGCGGCCGCAGCGGTGGCTTCGAGGTCGGCGAGGATCCCTCGAGCCGCCGTCGGGTCCCCGGCCCTGGCCGTGGCGCTGGCCAGGTCGGCGCGCATGCGGCTCGAGCCACCCGAGAACTCCGTGGCGCGCAGGAGTGTCTCGACCGCCGCGGCGTAGTCGCCGCGCGCGAAGTGGAGTTGGCCCAGGAACCAATTCGTCAAGGCGAAATCCGGGTCCAGCTCGAGGGTGGCGAGGAGCTGGGTTTCGGCCTCCGCGTACCGCCCCGCCCCCGTCAGGATCCAGCCGTGGACCGCGCGCACGGTGCGGTTCAGGCGCGCGGAGGCTTCGGCTTCCAGGATGCGTGCCTCCGCCTCGTCGAAGCGCCCCAACACCGTCAGGAGCTCCGCATACCACTGGAGCGCGGACGTCGACCGGGGATCGAGGTCCAGTGCGCGCCGAAACTCGCGCTCGGCTTCCTCGAAGTCCCGGTCGAAGTCACGATTCACGAGACCGAGGGAGGCATGGGCATCGGCGAGCGACTCGTCGAGCTCCAACGCCCTCTCGGCGGCTTCCCGCGCCCGCGGGTACGACTCCTCCGGGCTCAGCCCCGCATAGTAGTGAAGCAGGATGTACGAGCTGGCGAGCCCCGCGTAGGCCCGCGCGAACGTCGAATCGGCGGCGATGACCTCCTCGAACCGTCCCACCGCCTTCTCGAGGCTGGACGCCGTGCGGTCGTCCAGATAGTACTGGGCCTGTTGGTACGTTTCGACCAACCTGATGCGTTCCCGATCTCGGGCCGTGAGCCGGAGCTGGAGGCTTTCGGTGACATCCTCGGCGATGTCCTCGTGCAGGGTCTGTGCCTCGTCGGCCGGCCTCTGGTAGGGTCGTCCCCAGAGAAGGGCCCCGGTCCGGACGTCCGTCAGCTCGACCGTCACGTTGAGTTCACCTCCCTGCTCGCGAACCAGCGCGGTCAAGACAGCGTCGACCCCGAGGTCCTGACCCACGCGAATCGCGCCCCGGTCGTCGCCCGCATACGGCTCCACGGCCTGGTAGGAAAGCACCGTGGTGAAGCCGGGCACGGCCGACAGACTTGTGATGATGCGCTCAGCGATCAGGTCGCAAACGTAATCCACGCCTGCGCCCTCCCCCGCGCGTCCACACGGGAGGACCGCGATCGAGCGAACCGGCCGGTCTGCGAGTGGTCCGGAGGAGAGCAGGCCGCGGCCCAGGAGCACCGCGGTGACCACGGCCACCGCGCCGATTACCCACGGGAGCGTGCGCCTCGGGGTCCTCCATGTCGCGGCTGCCCGGGCGTCGCGAGGGGCAGGTTTCGTCGACACCGTGGTCAGGTCCCGGCGAAGCCCGCGCAAGGCCGCGAGGAGATCGGCTGCCGTCTGGTAGCGCATCCCCCGGTCCTTTTCGAGCGCTCGGCAGACGATGCGGCCTAGCTCCTGTGGAATCGTGGGGTTCAGCGTGCGGGGGTCGGGGACCGGGTCCGGTGACACGAGCTGTGCGAGGATGGACGACGTCGTGCCGGGGTACGGGGTCGCCCCTGTGGCCATCTCGTACAGGACCACGCCCAGGGAGAAGATGTCCGAGCGCGCGTCGACGTCCTCTCCACGCGCCTGCTCGGGGGACATGTACGCAACCGTCCCGACGGGAATTCCGATGCCTGTGGTCCGGGTCTCCTCGGCCTCTTCATCTGCCCGGCGCACCTTGGCGATACCGAAGTCCAGCACCTTCACGTCGCCACGGTGGTTCAGGAAGATGTTGGCGCTCTTGACGTCCCTGTGGATGACCCCGCCGCCGTGGGCCGCGTCCAGCGCGTTGGCGATCTGGATCCCGATGTGTACGACCCGGTCCATCTCCAGCGGTCCGCCCTTGGTGAGGGCGTCCAGGCTTCGGCCCTCGAGCAGCTCCATGACGATGTAGGGACGGTCCTCGTGCGTCCCGGTGTCGTAGATCGTGCAGATGTTCTTGTGGTTCAGACGGGAGATGGCCTGGGTCTCGCTGTCGAAGCGCCGTCGGAACTCCGCGAGCTCGGCCAGCTGAGGTGGCAGAACCTTGATGGCCACCTCCCGGTTCAGCCGGGGGTCGTGCGCCCGGTAGACCTCACCCATCCCCCCCGCGCTCAGGAACGCCCGGACCACGTAGGGCCCGAGCCGGGTTCCGGCAGTGAAGGCCATTCGTTGCTTCTCGGAGGGGTTCACAAAGGCGGGATGGCGCCGCTCGGGCGTGGTATCACTACGGGTGCCAGAGTGCACTGTCAACCGGACCTTCGTCTGGTGTTCGGGGTTCCGACCGCGCCGTCGCCCACCGCTCCGGTGTCCCCCCGAGGCCACGTGCCGTGTCACCTCGTGTGGACGGAAGGACGGGGCCTCGCCGGGACTCGCGCTCGACCAGGCTACGGGCGAGATTGCCGTCCGCGGGTCCAACGAGGAGGTGCGAGGGCGATGCTACGCCGCTGGCGACGGGACGCTTGGAGCATCCTGGGAGCTCTGGCCCCGTGCGCCTGCGCGTCGGGAGCGGCCGTCTCGCGTGCCCCTGTCGAAGCGCGGCCGGACATCGTACGTCGGCACTGGGACCAGGCCTGCTCGACGGGCGACCGGACCTCCACCTTCGTCCGAGTGGCCGAGCTCTTCGACACCGTCGGCCTCGGCCGGGAGTTGGCCGAGCTCCGGTTGGTACCGCGGCCCTTGGCCCCACCCTGGCCCATGGTGGATTTCGTCACACGCTACGGGGTCGACGGCCGTCCGACCCGGATGGGTGTCTGGGAGCCCACGGTGGACCCGGGGATCTCAGAGAGGGTCGAGACGATCCTGTCGACCCGGGCGAGACCCCTCCCCAGCCTGCTGGAACCGACCGGATTCCGCACGCGGGTGGTCTTCGCGACGCGCCCGCGTTTCGAGGTCGCGGCTCCGGTCGTGTGCTTACCCCATGTCGTCCACGAGCGTGGCAGGCGCGCAACCGGCCTCCCGGACACGGTGGGCACCTGGGGCGGACGAACGACCGTGCGTGAGGGGGACGACAGCACCGCCGTGGTCCGCATCGTCGTCGATCCAGGAGGAACGGTGCGGTCGGTGGTGCCGATTCAAGGCACGACCCGTGCAGTCGAGGCGGCGCGAGGCGTGATCGCCGGTCTACGCTTCGAGCCGGCGCTCAGCAATGGTGAGCCGGTCCAGGGGGAGCTGCTCCAGACCTTCAGATTCCGGCGAGGGCCGGCGCATTGATCGCCCGGACGCCCAGCGGGGGGAAGGCCATCGTGGAGCGAAGCACAAGGTGCCCAAGCGGAGCCGTCGTCGTGATCCTGTGGCTGCTCGGCGGGATCGCGGGAGCCGGGATGCCCCACGACCTCGGCGCCCAGGAACCGACCTTCATCCGCGGGCGGGTCCTGGACCGCGAGACACGCGTGCCGGTGGCCGGTGCATTCGTGGGACTGACCCGGAGCGACAGCGGAGTCCTGACCGATTCGCTGGGGGTGTTCACGCTCGGGCTCCTACGCGACTTCGACTATGCGCTCACGGTCGAGAGCCTCGGATACAGGACGATGGAGGTCGTGCTGAACCCCACCGCCCCCGACGAGTTCACCACCATCCTGCTCCCCCCCGATCCCGTCGCGATCCAGGGGCTTACGGTGCTGGTCGACCGCTTCGAGCGGCGCCGACGCACCTATTTCGGGTCGGTGCGGGTGATCGACCAGGACCGCCTTCTCAACGGGGGTCCCGGGACCGCGTACGATCTCCTTCAGCGTTCGGTTCCGTTCGCGAGGCCGTGCCTGCGGGCGAATGAGGACCTGTGCATGATCCGCCGCGGTCGCGAGCAGGTCGTCAGGGTTTGCATCGACGAGCGCCCGGCCTTCGCAGGCGCCCGGGAGCTGGAGGGGTTCGACAGCCGGGAGCTCTACCTGGTGGAGCTGTACGACTGGGGAAGCCAGGTCCGCGTGTACTCCCGCTGGTACGTCGATCGCATGTTGTCGGAGGGGCGAAGCCTCAAACCGCTGTCCTTCGGCTGCTGACGGCGTCCACGGGCTTCATGGCCCGTACTCCCGCTCAAAGGAAGCTCATCTGCTCGGGCCCTGACCGCACCCGGAGCTCGTCCACGTCGAGGAGGATCGAGGGTCGGTCCTGCGTCGCCACCTCGAGGTGCCCTATCCACCCGGCCCGGCGGAGCGCGTCGCCGACGACCGATCGGGCCAGCGCCGGCGTGTTGCACTCGTTGGACAGGTGCGCGAGAACGACGCCTGCGAGCCGAGGGTGCAGGAGCTCGACCGCGAGGCGCGCGGCCGCCTGATTCGACAGGTGACCATGGCTCGAGGCGATCCGTCGCTTGACAGACCACGGATAGCCGCTGGTTCGCAGGAGCACCTCGTCGTGGTTGGCCTCCAGCACCAGCAGATCACAGCGCGCGAGGGCGTGCTTGATCTGAGCGGTGGGCCGTCCCAGGTCCGTGGCCACCCCCAGGCGATGGCCCGTGCACTCGTCCACAAGGGCCACGCCCACGGGGTCCGCCGCGTCGTGCACGGTCAGGAATGGCTCGACGCGCACGTCGCCGATCAGGAACGGGTGCCCTGAACGGTACGCCCGTACGTCCTCCGCGCCCCTGAGCACGCCCTTGCAGGCGGCCCGGGTCGCGTCCGTCATGTAGAGCGGCACCCCGTGGCGCCGGGCGAAGACGCCGGCGCCGCGTGTATGGTCCGCGTGATCGTGGGTGATCACGACGCCGGCGATCCCTGCGGGCTCCACGTCCAGGACCTCGAGGCGTCTCGCCAGGTCCCTGGCGCTGAAGCCCGCGTCGACCAGGACCCGCGAGCGTCCCGCTACGACGAGCGTGGCATTGCCCGCGCTCCCGCTCCCGAGAACCGCTACGCGCACCGGACTCGCCTACAGTGCGTCACACCGCGCGCCGGACCCGGGTCTCCCTCCAGGCCCTGGACAGGAGGGTCCGCACTCCCGCGGTGAGCGATTGGCCCCGGCGCGCCATCGATCGCTCGACGCCTTCGAGGAACTTGTCGAGCCGATAGTCCCTCAGGTCGGTTCCGGATCCCCACGAAAAGGGTGGAACCACGGGCGGGGGAGTCAGCCCCCCGAAGATGTTGCTGCCGGCTCCGACGACCGTGCCGGTGTTCATCAAGGTGCCGATGCCCGTCTTCACGTGGTCCCCGAGGAAGCAGCCGACCTTGAGGAGGCCGGTGTCGCGATCACCGTCGAGCGTCCACATACGAACGGGGGTGTAGTTGTTCTTGAGGTCGCTGTTCGTGGTCATGGCGCCCAGGTTGACCCATCGCCCGACCACGGCGTGGCCGAGGTGTCCCTCGTGCGCCTTGTTGACGAAGCCGAGCAGGATCGAGTCCGCCACCTCTCCGTGCACGCGACACGAGGGTCCGATGTACGAGGTCCCGACACGCCCGCCCAGGATCGTCGATCCGCGCCGGACCAACAACGGGCCGACGAGGCGGGCGGGTCCCTCGACCCGGACGTCCTCCTCGAGGTGGACCGGCCCTCCGCGCGTGTCCACGACCACACCGGCCTCGACCTCGGCCCCGGGGCCGAGATGGAGCGGGTCTTCGCCGACCCTGCCGACCCCTTCCGGGGTTCCGCCCCTCGCGCCGAGAGCGCGCAGGTCCGCGGCCAATTGGCTTTCGGCATCACCGATCAGCTCCCAGGGGTGCAGCAGAACCCTGCCGGCGAGTTGAATCCCTGGCTCGCCGTCGTGGCGAGCCGGGAACCGCAGGTGATCGTCCGGAGGCACCGCATCCCCCGGAGCCAGCACCCAACCCACCGTCATGCCACGCACGGCCAGGCGCGCGGGGCCCTCCGGCACGACCTCGGGGGGGCCCTCGAGGACGGCGCGGCTCGAGAGCAGGATACGGTGGGCGTCGGAGGGCACGTCCGCGGAGGCGACGACCGGGGGCGCGTCCGGCTCGTCGAACCCAGCCAGGGCGGGCCGCGTGAGGTGCCCCTGACACGGCAGCCCGAGCGCACGCTCCGTTCGCTCGCGCAGGAGCCAGGCCCCGAATGCGAGCTCGCCGGCGGGCCTCGTGAGCGTGAACGGCGCCCACCGGCGGGCATGGTGGTCGTCGAACAGGTACAGCCTGGCCGTGGTCACGACGTCTCTCCGAGCTCCGAGAGCAGCGCTTTCAGGTCGCCGGCTCGGGCACGCGAGGTCACCAGCGTCGTGTCACCCGCACGAACCACGACCAGATCGTCGGTCCCGAACAGGACCAGGCGGCCCTCCTCCGCGAACACGATGTTGCCGTGTCCATCCACGACGCGGCATTCCGCTCCCTCGACGACGTTCCCGTCTGCGTCGCCGCGCCGGGCCCTCGCCAACGCTTCCCAGGTTCCGACGTCATCCCATGAGAACGTGGCGCGCACACACCCCACGCGGGAGCTCCGCTCCAGCACGGCCCGGTCCACGACGCACGCCGGCACGGCCTCGAAGAACGCTTCGGCACCTCCGTGCTCGAGCCGACCCAGATGCTCGGCGACCTCTGGCGCGTGTGACTCGATCTCTTCGAGGAACAACGTCGCTCGCCATACGAAGATCCCCGTGTTCCACAGTGAGCCGGAAGCCATGAGCGCGCGGGCCGACTCGGCGTCCGGCTTCTCGTGGAACGCCCTCACGCGGAAGGCGGCGATCCCCGGACCGATGTCGATCGGGTCACCGGGCTGGATGTGTCCGTAACCCGTCTCCACCCGGTCGGGAGTGACACCCAGAGTCACCAGGAGCGACTCGTCGCAGGCGAGGCGGACGGCCGCGCCGACGCTCCGACGGAACTCGTCCACCGGCCGAATCATGTGGTCCGCGTGCAGGGAGACCAGCACGGCGCCGGGGTCGCCCCGTGCGATCTCAGCGGCCGCCCATGCCAGCGCGGGACACGTCCCCCGCGCCTGCGGCTCCCGCATGTAGGCCGTGCCGGGGAGGTCGGGGAGGACTTCTCGCATCTGTTGGCTCATGTGCGGCCCGGCCAGGATCCTGATGCGATCGTCGGGCACGAGCGCCCGCGCTCGGTCGACCGCGTCCAGGATCAGGGGTTGTCCCGACGCGAGCGGCAGGAGCTGCTTCGGACGGTCCGGTCGGCTCATCGGCCAGAAGCGCGAGCCGACGCCTCCGGCCAGGATCAGCACCCACACGTTGGGCTCAACGCTCAGCGAGGATCTCCTGGATTCGGGAGAGGAGCTTCTTGGGACTGAACGGCTTGGTCAGAAAGTCGTCCGCACCTCCTGCCAGAGCCGCCTGACGGTCGGTCTCCTGTCCCTTCGCCGTCAGAATGATGACCGGAGTGCGCGAGCGCTCTTCGTGCTGGCGCACGTGGCGCAGGATGTCGATCCCGGTGGCTCCCGGCATCATGAGATCCAGGAGGATCACATCGAAGTCGGCGGGACCGTTCACGTGTTGAAGCGCATCCAGCCCGTCGCTGGCCTGGACGACGCCATATCCCGCCTTCTCCAGCAGCACGGCCAGGACGCGTCGGATGTGGGGCTCGTCGTCGGCCACCAGGATCCGACCGAGCACGCCCGCTCCCCCGGACTCCGTGTTCATCGGTCCTCGTACCCCCGAATCGCCAGGTGAGGGGCCAACCCCGCCTCGCCGTCTGGCGCGGGTCCCAGCTCCCGGCCTCCGACGGGGCGGGAACCTACCCGGCACATGGGGTAAAGTCAAGCAACGACGGGGTTTTCCGGGCTTGACACCCGACCGGGCGCCCTGGAACTTCCACCACCTTCCCGCGGCAATTCCGGAGTTCGATCCAAGCGATGATGCGCTCCGTCCCCATGGCCACGCTCCGGCGCCGGGCGAGGGCTCCCCTCGGTCTGGCCACGCTCCTGTGGGTGGCGTTGGTTCTCGCTTCGTGCGGCGACGATCCCTTCAAGATCCGTTGGACGCTCCAGCCGGATACTGTGCTGCTCTATTCGTTGGCCCGTCCCGAGCTCAACCTGCTGTCCGGGTTCAGCTTCATCAACAGGATCCCGATCCGCATCGAGGCTCCCAATGCCACCGGCTCCTGGGACGTCGCGCTGGACACGCGCGACGGCGGTTTGGTGTTGCTGCCACCGGGGGCGCTCGGGGTCGAGTCGAAGGCGAGGATCGTCGCCCTTCCGGGGGCGGAGTTCGACGAGGTCCTCGAGGCGCCGGCGGACACCGCCCTCTACACGGCGGACGGACCCGTTCCGCTGTCCCTGGGGACGGTCTACGTCGTACGGACGAACCAGTACATCGGCTCCTTCGGGACGCGCTGCGTCAACTACGGCAAGATGGAGCCCCTCGTGATCGATGCGGCGCAGGGGACCCTGAGCTTCGTGTTCGATGCCAGCCCGGTGTGCAACGATCGAAAGCTCATCCCGCCGAACTGACCCGCGCTCCGAATGTTGGATATCCGCAGGATCCGATTCGAGCCCGACGAGGTGAAGCTGGCATTGACCCGTCGGGGGGACCCCGGGTTCCCCGCCTTGGTGGACGAGTTGCGCAGCCTCGACGAGGCGCGGCGCCTGGCGGTGGGAGAGGTGAACGACCTCAAGGCCCGGAGAAACGAGGCCTCGAAGCAGGTGGGCGAGCTCAAGCGTTCGGGTGGCGATGCCGAGGAGATCATCGTCGCGATGCGGCAGTTGGGGGAACGCATCGGCGAGCTGGACGACGCGGTGCGCGCCAACGAGGAACGCGTCCAGGAGATCCTCCTGGCCGTTCCGAATCTGCCGCTCTCCGAGATCCCCGACGGCGGAGAAGAGGCGAATCGTGTCGAGTCGAGCTGGGGAGAGCCACGGAAGTTCGCGTTCGTGCCCAAGCCGCACTGGGAGCTGGGCGAGGGACTGGGAATCCTCGACCTGCCGCGCGGATCGAAGATCAGTGGGTCCGGATTTCCGGTGTTGCGCGGCGTCGGCGCGAGACTCCAGCGTGGGCTGATCTCGTGGTTCCTCGACGTCCACACCCGCGAGAACGGATACCTCGAGCTGCGGGTGCCCTACCTGGTCACGGGGGAGACCATGACCGGCACCGGGCAGCTACCCAAGTTCGCGGACGAGTCGTACCTGTCGGAGAGAGACGACCTCTGGCTGATCCCCACGGCGGAGGTCCCTGTAACCAACCTCCATCGTGACGAGATTCTCACAGCCGAGCAGCTTCCGCTCCGCTACACGGCTTATACGCCCTGCTTCCGTCGGGAGGCGGGTGCCGCCGGAAAGGACACGCGTGGCCTCCTCAGGGTTCATCAGTTCGACAAAGTGGAGCTGGTGCGCTACGAACGCCCGGAGCGTAGCCGCCAGGCGCTCGAGGAGCTGACTCGCGAGGCGGAGACCCTGCTTGAACGCTTGGGCCTCCACTACCGACGGGTCACGCTCGCGTCGGCAGACCTCGGCTTCAGCGCCGCGATGACCTATGATCTCGAGGTGTGGGCACCCGGTGTGGGGAAGTGGCTGGAGGTCTCCAGTTGCTCGACGTTCACCGACTACCAGGCGCGACGGGCCAATCTCAGGTATCGTGCGGCTCAGAGCGAAAAGCCGGAGTTCGTGCACACGTTGAACGGCTCGGCCCTCGCGCTTCCCCGCGTGGTTGCCGCGCTCCTCGAGACGCACCAGCAGGAGGATGGCTCCGTCGTCCTCCCGGAGGCCGTTCGCCCGTACGTGGGCGTCGACTGTCTGTCCGGACCTGCGTGAGGCTCGGCCGGACCCTTGATTCGGATCAAGTGGCCCATCGCCCTCGCCACGCTGTTCGTGGCGCTCCTCGGCCTGTACGTCCTGTACTCGACCTGGATCATCGAGGTCCTGCGGTCGGACGCGGAGACGCTCACCGAGATCTTCGCCGAAGTCCAGGCTGCGCTCGCGGACCCGGACCCCGCGCGCGGTGACGATGCGCTCTTCCGCCTGCAGACGATCATCCGCGAGTCCGGGGTTCCCCTGGTCATCACCGGACCGGGCGACACGGTTCTGGCGGTGGAGAACCCACCGTTTCCGGCGGACCTCGACACCCGGGAGGGGCAGGAACGGATTCGGGCTTACGTCCGGAGGCTGGACGTCCGGAACCCGCCGGTGGGCGACTCCACGATCCAGCATCTGCACTTCGGGGACACGCCGCAGATCCGACGGCTGCGGTGGATCCCCAACCTGCTGGCCGGAGGCTTGCTGCTCACGGTCTTCTTCGGGTTCGTGATGATCCGTGCGCAGCGCAGGGCGGAGGGGGAGAGAGCCTGGACCGCCATGGCCCGGGAGCTCGCGCATCAGCTGGGCACGCCCCTCTCCTCACTCCAGGGCTGGCTGGAGGTGTTGAAGCTGCCGATGCGGGATCGGCCGGAGTCCCTGGCGGACCGCGATGTGGCCGCTGCCATCGAGGAGGATCTCGAGAGGCTGGAGCGAATCAGCCACCGCTTCGAGCTGATCGGACGGGAGCCAGAGCTCGAGAGCTTGTCGTTGCGTCGTCTCGTGAGAGACCTGGAGCGCTATCTCGCCGTTCGGCTCCCCAAGCTGGGTAGGGGCGTCGATCTCATCGTGGACATCCCCGACGGGCTCCCGACGGTGAAGGCGAACGAGGTTCTGCTCATGTGGGCGCTCGAGAACGTCGTCAAGAACGCGCTCGACGCCCTGGCGGGGCGAGGAGGCCGGATCACCATCTACGCGCGTGAGGTGGGTGGGGGTCAGGTGAGCCTGCGCATCCGCGACTCGGGTCCGGGCGTGGACCCCGAGATCAGGGATCGCATCTTCGAGCCCGGGGTGACGACCAAGTCGGGTGGCTGGGGTGTAGGACTCGCGCTGTCCCGCAGAATCGTGGAGGGCGTCCACAAGGGCCGCATCGAGCTCCTTGACGGCCCTGGCGGGACCACGTTCCAGATCAGGCTCCCGGTGGCCGATGGCTGAGGCCCGCCCCGCCGCCCACCCCTCAGCCCATCTCGAGGGTCTGAACCCGGAGCAGCGTGAGGCCACGGAGCATTTCGAGGGGCCCATCCTCGTGCTCGCCGGCGCCGGATCGGGCAAGACCCGAGTCCTGACTGCGCGCGTATGCCACCTGATCCGCGAGCACGGGGTCCCGCCGGCGCGCATTCTCGCGGTGACGTTCACGAACAAGGCCGCGGGCGAGATGAAGGAGCGCATCACCAGAATGCTCGGTTCGGAGCCCGCGGGCATGTGGGTGGGGACCTTTCACGCCATCGGTGCCAGGATCCTTCGTCGGCACGCGGATCGGCTGGGCTGGGACCGAACCTTCACGATCTTCGACCAGGATCAATCGCTTCGGTTGGTCAAGAGCGTCCAGGAGTCGGTAGGGCTCGATCCCAAGAGGTGGAGCCCGAAGGCCCTGCGCGCCGAGATGAGCAACGCGAAGAACCAGCTCGTCTCCTCGGAGGCGTTCGCCCGCGACAACGAGGGCTCGTTCGACATGTTCGTACGGGCGGTGGCGAGAATCTACCCCCCGTACCAGCGAGCCCTCCAAGACCAGAACGCGTTCGATTTCGACGACCTGCTCATGAAGCCAGTCGAGCTTCTGGAGGCTGCCCCCGGTCTCCTACGGGAATACCGCGAGCGGTTCGCGTTCGTGCTGGTCGACGAGTACCAGGACACGAATCGCGCCCAGTTCCGGTTCATCGAGCTCCTGGCGGCGGACCACGGCAACCTCATGGTGGTGGGCGACGACGACCAATCGATCTACGGGTGGCGGGGTGCCGACATCCGCAACATCCTGGATTTCGAGACCGCGTTCCCCGGGGCGCGCATCGTGCGCCTCGAGCGGAATTACCGGTCCACCCAGCGGATCCTCGATGCTGCGAACGCCGTGATCGCGGAAAACGTGGACCGCAAGGGAAAGACCCTTCGCACGGAACGCGCCGGTGGCGACGCGATCACCCTCGTGGAGACCTTCGACGAGACGGACGAGGCGCGGTGGATCGTCGGGGATCTCCGTGTCCGCTACGACGAAACGCCTGACCTGTCCTACCGTTCCATCGCCGTGCTCTACCGGACGAACGCCCAGGCGCGGGCGCTCGAGGATGCATTCCGACGAGAGGGGATTCCTTACCAGGTCGTGGGAAGCGTGCGCTTCTACGAGCGGCGCGAGATCCAGGACGTGCTTGCGTATCTGCGCCTCATCTCCAATCCGCGGGACCGCGTCGCGTTCGAGCGCGTCGTGAATTATCCACGCCGGGGGATCGGCTCGACGTCGCTGCAGAAGCTTTCGGACTGGGCGTCCATCGAGGGCCTGAGCCTCCTGGACGCCGCGGCGCGCTCGGAGCACATGCCTGGCTTGCGCGGGGCGGCCGCGGTGGGCCTCGCTTCGTTCGCGTCCCTGATCCAACGGTATTCGTTGAGGGCGACGCAGGTCGGCGTCGGGACGCTCCTGGAGGAATTGGTCGAGGAGCTGGACCTGGCCCGCCATCTACACGACGAGGGTCCGGAGGGAGAGGATCGGGCCCGGAACGTGGCCGAGCTGATCGCGGGCGCGTTGGACTTCGACGTCGACCCGGTGGACACCCTCGGCGTGGAGGAGACGGACGGGTTCACCGAGCTGGACCTCTTCCTGCAGCAGGTCGCTCTCGTGGCGGACGTGGATCGACTCGATCCCGACGCCGATGCGGTCACGCTCATGACGCTGCACAATGCCAAGGGCCTCGAATTCCCGGTGGTCTACATCTCGGGCATGGAGGACGGTCTCTTCCCGCTGTCCCGGGCCTATGACGAGCCCACGGCCCTGGAGGAGGAGCGACGGCTCTTCTACGTGGGGATCACCCGCGCGGAGGACAAGCTGTCGCTGAGCTGGGCCAGGCAGAGGCGCAGGGCGGGCGATTTCACCTACGGGACCTTGTCCTCGTTCGTGGACGCGATCCCCGAGGAGCTTCGTGACCTCCGCATGAGCGACCGGCTGCGGATCGCCGCATCCTCGACCCCTCACCGGGGGTCCAGGCACCGCAGGCGGGGTGAATCCCCGGCCTTCGAGTACGAACCCGAGTACGAGCCGGACGGGTCGTTCAATCAGGACCTGCCGCGCTACGTGAAGGGAGAGCGCGTCGTCCACCAGACGTTCGGGTCAGGGTCGGTGGTCGAGGTCACTGGCTTCGGCAGGGACCTCAAGGTGACGGTCGATTTCGACGAGACTGGTCGAAAGAAGCTGCTGGTCCGCTACGCCAACCTCGAGCGGGACTGGCCGTGATCGTTGCGATCACGCTCTCCACGCACCCCCCCACAAAGCCCTCCGCCACACACCTATGGCTCGCTGGCCGATAGAGCTGGAACCGAAGCTGGTAGCGGTCCTGCGAGAGGGCTATGGCGCGCGCGACCTGGCCCACGACGCCATGGCGGGGGTCGTTGTCGGCGTGGTCGCGCTCCCGCTGGCGATCGCGTTCGCGATCGCCTCGGGCGTTCGTCCGGAGCAGGGGCTCTACACCGCGATCGTCGCCGGCTTCCTGATCGCGGCCCTGAGCGGGTCACGGGTGCAGATCGGAGGCCCGACCGGGGCGTTCGTCGTGCTCGTGGCGGACGTCGTCGCGCGACATGGATACGACGGTCTCGTGGTGGCGACCCTGCTCGCGGGGGGGCTGCTCGTGGCGATGGGGATCGCGCGGATGGGGGCCGTGATCCGATTCATACCGTACCCCGTGACCGTCGGCTTCACCTCCGGGATCGCGCTCATCATCGCCATCGGGCAGATCGGCGACGGCCTCGGTCTGTCTCTCGCGCAGGTCCCGTCCGGGGCCGCCGAGCGACTCGTCGCCTATGTCGGGGCGCTCGGGTCGGCCAACGCGGCCGCGCTTGGGTTGTGTGCCGCCACGGTCGCCGTGGTTGCGTGGTGGCCGCGAATCACGCCGCGTGTGCCGGGCCCACTGGTCGCCCTGCTCGCGGGGACCGCCGCCACCGCGACGTTGGGCCTGCAGGTGGAGACGATCGGCTCGCGCTTCGGCGCGATTCCATCGTCTCTTCCCGTGCCGCGCTTGCCTCACCTCGAGCTTGCGGCGCTGCCCGAGCTCTTCTCACCGGCCCTGGCGATCGCGCTTCTGGCGGGCATCGAGTCGCTGCTCAGCGCCGTGGTGGCCGACGGGATGACGGGACGCAAGCACCGGCCCAACGCGGAGCTGTTGGCCCAGGGGGTCGCGAACCTGGCGTCGCCGATCTTCGGCGGTATTCCCGCGACGGGTGCCATTGCGCGCACGGCGACCAACATTCGCAACGGTGGTCGCACACCCTTTGCCGGAATGATCCACGCGCTCACGCTGGTCGTGATCCTCACCACCGTGGGTCGCTGGGTCGCGCTGGTGCCCATGGCGGTGCTGGCCGGCATCCTGCTGGTCGTCGCCTACAACATGAGCGAGTGGCGGCTGTTCCTGGGCCTGCTCCGTGGTCCGAGAAGCGACGTGCTGGTCCTCGCGAGCACGTTCGGCCTCACGGTGCTGGTGGATCTGACGGTGGCGATTCAGGTCGGTGTCGTTCTCGCCGCCCTCCTTTTCATGCGCCGCATGGCGGAGGTCAGTGAGGTGCGCTCCGTGACCGAGCAATTGCGCGGCGAAGCGGGAGGGAACGGGGAGGAGCCGCTCGTGAACGTGCCGGACCGGGTCGAGGTCTTCGAGGTCGCGGGCTCGTTCTTCTTCGGGGCCGCCCAGAAGTTCAGCGAGACCCTGGTGGGAATCGGCGCGCACCCGGCCGTCGTGATCTTGCGCATGCGGTCCGTCCCCGCCATGGATGCGACGGGGCTGCGGGCGCTCGAGGAAGTGTGGTCGCGCTTCAGGCGTCAGGGAACGGTGCTCTTGCTCTCCGGTGTGCAGGAGCAGCCGCAGCGGGTGATGGAGCGGGGCGGACTGCTTGTGAAGCTGGGTCCGGACAACCTCGTCGCCACGTTTCCGGAAGCCCTGGAACGGGCCCGCGCCATCGTGTCCACGACGGCAAGCCCGAGCTGACGCCGCTGCTCACCTCTTGGGCGGGTTCCGCTCCTGCCGTCGACCCGTGATGCCCAACGCGAACTCCGGGTCCGTCACCTCAGGCCAGAAGACCAGTGGATGGGTAGGCAGCGGGAAGAACTCCTCTGCCATTTCCGCGAGCACCTCGGGCCGGTCCGCGGTATGATCTGACAGCGCTCTCCTGCGCACCTTCTTGGCGAGCCTGAGGTTCAGATCCCCGACCGGATCCAGATCCGCAGCCTTCGCGCCAGGTCCGTCGCGCAGGTACCCGACCACGTAGTCGAACACGATCGAAAAGTACTGGTCCACCGTCGGGTCGGGCAGATCGAATCGGGAGCTGGCGAGCACGCGCTCGAAGATCCTCTGCCAACGGTCGTGCCCCTGGAATCGGATCATTCCTCTGAAGATCCGGCGATTCGTCTGGAAGCTGAAGATCGTCCGACTCAGCACGTCGTCGAAGAGCGCGTCCGCCTCCGAATGGTCGTGGTCCATGACCAGCGAGCGTGCCTTGCCGAGAAACTCCTCGCCGACGTGCATGTCCATCCTGTGCTCCCAGTACGTGTGCCCGATCGCCTGGGTCGTGCTGGTCATGAGCAGCTGGCGCGGTACGAACACGTTGTGAGCGATGGTATCGGCGGCCAGATGCGCCAGGTATCCGTATCCGACCGATGCGAGAGCCTCGTCCTCTGCGGACGCGAGGATCTCCTCGCCGACGGCCCAGCTGTGACAGTGGCGCCCCTCGGGCACGTACTTCTTGGCCAGCGAGATGTCCGCGGCGATCGATCCGTACAGGAACGGGAGCGGATGCCGCTCGAGGACGACCCTGACCACCGGGGGCAACAGGTACAGGGAGGAAAGGACCGCCTCTCCCACGGCCACATGGGTGGCCGGACCCCACGCGAACAGCGGCTCCGGGGCGAGCAGCAGCCAGGCCAGGGCCAGCAGGAGGGCCGGAGCCATGTCTCGTCCTACGACTCCACCGCCTCGCGCTCCGAGCGGGAGGTCGGGACGTCGTCGCCGTCTCCGGAGCGCCCGAGTTCACCCGGAGGCGCGGCGTTGTCATCCGACCGGGCCGGGGACCGCCCAAGCGCCCGCGCACCTTCTCGCACCCCGCGCACGGTGGCCGCCGTGTCGAGGAAGATGTCCTCCGCTTCTCCCTGGACGACCTCCATGAGGGCATTGAATTCGTCGATGCGCGCTTCCATGTGATCGGAGGCCTGCTGCAGGCGGTCCGTGAGAGACTTCACGGAGGCGTTCAGGCGGGCGACGTCCGCCCTCAACGCCTGCGTGATGAACTCCACGTTGTCCGAGATCGACCGCGCGCGGTCCGATACCGGACCGAGGTTCTGACGCACCGTCAGGCGCACCTCTTTGATCGCCTGCCGCCATTGTCCGAGGAATCGGACGAGGCTCACCGCGAGGACGGTGAGCGCGACGGCCGACACCAACAGGGCGACGTCCGACGCCAGCGCCACGGGGTCGCGCAGGGGGCGTGTGACGATCGTATCGGCGACGAGGGTCTGCGCGGCGCTCAGAACCGGGTGATCCATGCCAGCAGTCTACCGGAACCCGAGCGCCCGATCCAGAACCCGGCCTCAGCCGCCCTCGTCGGAATCCTGCTCCTGGGCCGCTGCCGCATGGCGGAGCGCCTCGCGTTCGGCCTTGCGCTGGTCCCCCGCGGCCAGCGCCTCCTCCACACGCGGCGAGATCTCCCCGGCGCGGCGGAGCAGCTGGACGGTAAGGAAGGGGCCGACGAGCTCGGAAACCATCACGCCCAGGACGATGACCGTGTAAAGGGTCGCCTCGCCCCCAACGCCGCGCACCTGGAGGCCCGGATACATGAGCACGCCCGACACCGCCATCGCGATCGAGATGCCGCCCTGGGGAATGAGGCCGAGTCCCAGCCGGCGTGGGACCGCGAACCCCAGCGGCACCACGGAGACCAGGGCCGCCGCCGCGGCGGACTTCGATATCGCCCTGAGGAGCGCGTACGCGACCGCCAGCAGGGCGACCCACGCTCCGGGAAGCCTCAGGAGCGCGCCCGCCAGCAGGAGGAAGGTGAGGTACACCGGCTTTTCCCACCGTTGCATGAGCGCGAAGACCCTGAGCCGCTCTCGCCCGAGGTTGGCCACCGTCGCGCCCATGGCGACCGCGACGAACAACGGCGACAGGCCCCACTGGAGCGCCCCGCCCGCGGCGAAGGCGCAGCTTCCCAGGATGTAGAGCACCAGCTCCTCGGCCGCGGCACGTCGCCCGGCGAGCCATACGAACAGGACCCCCAGAAGCGCTCCCAGGCCGGCGGCGACGGCCGGGAGCACGAGCTGCTCCCACCCTCCCTGCGTCCAGGCGGCCCCGGACGGGCGGTAGAGGGAATAGATCACCTGGAGTGCGACGATCCCCACCCCGGCGTCGAGGCTTCCGATGAAGAACAGCAGGTCTCGAACACGGCCGCGCACGATGAAGTTCGACGACACCATCGCGATTCCGGCGGGCGTCGTGACGCAGGCGGTCGCCGCCGCGCCGAGCAGGAGCAGCATGGGCACGTCGGCCTGTCTGCCAACCAGGCGCAACACGACCACGGCGCCGCCGAGGAACAGCGCGAACGACAGCGCCGCTTGACCCATTCCGATCACGTGGAAGCGGAACGGGAACACCGTCAGGCTGGCGCGATCCAGCTGAAGTCCGAAATGGAACCCGACCCACCCGAGACCGAGCGCCAGGAGCGGCGACAGCTGCTGGGTGGCCTCGGCCGTGAGCAAGCCCAGTCCCGAAGGCCCGAGCAACAGGCCCAGAAGCAGGAAATGGGAGCCGGTCCGAAACAGGAGCCTCGGCCCCTGGGGGACGCGTTCGGTGGAGAACGAGAAGCGGGCGCCCGCGAGGGCCACGAGGATCAGAACGAGAGTGCCGACCAGGGGGTCCACGTCAGCGACCTGCTAGATCGGGTTTGCCTCGTCGCCCAGCTCGGGCGCGAGCCCGATCACCCGATCGACCGGGAGGACGAACGCGATGCCCGTGGCGGGGGCGGTGAAGTTCCCGCATACCTCCTGTAGGACCGCGATGGCGTCGTCCAGCCGGTCCTCGGGCAGGACGCTGAAGATCATGCGGTTCTGTGGGCGCGACCCCGTGATCAGCGTCTGGAGCCCCGCGAAGATCGGGATGTCGTGGGACAGCAAGCGGCCCATGCCCTCACTGCTGAGGATCGTCGCACCGGTCACGCCCATCTCGAGAAACCCCGAGAGGATCTCGTCCAGCTTCTCCGGGTCGTTGATGACGGCCACGAGAAGCCGCGTGGCTGCGGGGGTCGTCATACGTGCTGATCGTCGATCCGTTGAATGATCTCGACGACGGACGCGCCCGTCTCCGCCTCGCCGAGCTCCTCCATGAAGCCCTCGTGCCGAACGAGTCGACAGATCCGGGCCAGCAGCTTGACGTGCTCGCGCTCCCGCCCCGGGGGAGAGAGCAATACGAAAAAGACGCGGACCGGCTCCTGCTCCGCGGACCCGAACTCGATCGGCTCGCCCCCTGCACGCGCGACCCCGATGACGGGCGCATCGAGCCCCGGCACGGTCGCGTGCGGGATCGCCAGGCCGGAGCCCATCACGGTCGGGTGGAGCCGCTCCCGCTCCAGGAGCTTCTCCTCGATCGCGGACACAGGTCCGATCCCGGCGCGGCTCGCGCCCTCAGAGAGCTCCCGCACGACGCCCTCCACGTCGCGCGCCCCGAGGCCCAGAAGCACGAAATCCTCTCTCAGGAACGCTCCGAGTCGCATGGGGTCCGGGGGAGGTGAGGGAGTGCCGACCGGCCGAGTGGCGAAGCTAGACCTGCCCGCGGGGGGCTGCAAGCGCCGCATGCCCCGGCACGCAATCTGCATACCTTTGACCCTGGTCCACGGCCGCCGGATCGAGGTGGCCCGTGGCGGGTTCCCACCCCCAGGGAGGCGCCATGGCACGGTTGTCCGCCGCGAGGGGCCCGGGGTATGTTCCGGGCACCGAGGTCGAGCCCGTGGCGGAGTCGTCCGGGAGCCCGGCCAGCCTCCGCGTCACTCCCGGTGCGAAACGAATGGCGACCTTCCTCGTCGAGGGCGGGCACAGGCTCTCGGGGCGTGTGCGTCCTGCCGGAAACAAGAACGCCGCTCTGCCCTGTCTGGCAGCGACCATCCTCGCCGACGCGCCCGTGGTGCTCGAGAACGTCCCTCGCATCCGAGACGTCGAGACCTTCCTCGAGATCGTCGCGTCGCTGGGGGCCGTCGTCACCTGGACTGATCGAAACGTGGTGTCGGTGGACCCGCGCGGAATCGTGGGCGACACCATCGATCGCGCGCTCGCCGAGCGAATCCGTGCCTCGCTGCTCCTCGCCGGACCGCTTCTCGCCCGCTTCGGCCACGTGGCCCTCCCGCCACCGGGTGGGGACGTCATCGGCCGTCGTCGCATGGACACCCACTTCATCGCGTTCGAGGCGTTGGGTGCCCATGTCTCGCTCAACGGAGGCTTCACGATCGAGGCGGTGCGACTGCGCGGGACCGACATGTTCCTGGACGAACCCTCGGTCACGGCCTCGGAGAACGCGATCATGGCGTCCGTGCTCGCGGAGGGGCACACCCGGATCCGGAACGCCGCGGCCGAGCCGCACGTCCAGGATCTTTGCCACATGCTCGTCTCCATGGGGGCCCGCATCGGGGGCATCGGGACGCACACGTTGGAGATCGATGGCGTCAAGTCCTTGTCCGGTACGCGCTTCCGTGTCGGCGCAGACCATATCGAGACAGGCTCGTTCATCGGATTGGCGGCGGTCACCGGAAGCCGAGTCGTCATCGAGCGGGCCCCGTTCGAGCACCTCGACTCGACGCTCCTGGGCTTCCGGAGGCTCGGGGTGTCCACCACGCGAGAGGGCGACGATCTTGTCGTGCACGGGGACGCCGAGCACGTGATCCGGCAGGACGCCTTCGGACATGTGCCGAAGATCGACGACGGACCCTGGCCGGCTTTTCCCGCCGACCTGACTTCGATCGCGCTGGTCACCGCCACCCAGTGTAGGGGAACGGTACTGATCCACGAGAAGATGTTCGAGTCGCGCATGTACTTCACCGACAAGCTGGTCGGGCTCGGAGCCTCCATAATCCTCTGTGATCCCCACCGGGCGGTCGTCGTCGGACCCAGCCCGCTCACCGGGGGCGTCCTGGAGAGCCCCGACATCCGAGCGGGCATGGCCCTGTTGATCGCCGCGCTCGGGGCAGAAGGCACGAGTCGCATCGGCAACATCGGTCAGATCGAGCGCGGCTACGAGCGCATCGACGAGCGTCTGCGTGGGTTGGGCGCACGCCTGGAGCGCACGGATTGAACCTTCGCCGCTCCGCGTGCGTAGAGTCCCTGGGCGAGGGATAAGAGCGACCGAAACCAACGAGGACCCGAGATGACCGACGAGAAGAAATCTGCGCGCGCCAAGGTCTCCGACGGTATCAAGCAGGGGATCGGCGTCCTGTCCGCGTTCAAGGACGCCCTCGAGGAGACGATCAACGAGGCCCGCGAGCGGGGTGATCTTTCGGCGGATCGCGCCAAGTCGGTGATGAAGAGCGCACTATCCCGCGCCCAGGAGGCGGCCGAGGGCGCCCGCGAGCGCCTCGATTTCGTCACGCAGAAGGAATTCGACACCCTTGCCGAGGCCGTGGAGAGCCTCGGCGAGCGCCTCTCGGCCCTGGAGGGGAGGTTCACGGGCGGCGGGGCAGCATCGGCTGACCCGACGGAGATGGAGGGCGCCGAGGACTGATCCGGGGGGGACCGCGGCTCACGGACCCCGGGTGCCCCGGGCGGAGGTCCGGCGTCGTCCCTTGAGGGTCGGCGGGGCCTCCTCTATATTGCGGGACCGGCAGAGCCCCTGTCAGGGGCGTAATGCGAAGTGGGGGAGTTGGTGGCCCCCGCTTTTTTATTCGGTATGGTCGATGTTCGACGGGAGCGCCGTATGAAGCCGATCCCGGAGATCGAGAGCGGTCTGGAGAGCCGGATCGAGGCGTTGGGCTTCGAGCTGGTCGAGGTGCGGTGGCGCGGCAGCGCCCGCCGGCCCCTGCTCCAGGTCCGGATCGACCGACCCGACTCCGGCCCGGGGACGGGGGTGACGGTGGACGACTGCGCCGCCGTCAGCCGTGCCGTGGAGCCCTGGCTCGAAGGGCGCTCGGAGGTGCCGGAGCGGTACGTGCTCGAGGTCTCGAGCCCCGGGGTCGAACGCCCCTTGGTCCGGGACCGTGACTTCGAGCGGTTTCGAGGCGAGCGCATCGCCCTGAAAGGGCACGACGTGCTGGCCGGGAGGTCCCGTCGGCTCGAAGGCGAGCTCCTGGGTCTGGAAGTGGGGAGTGGGTCGGCCGCGATCCGAATCCGGCTGCCCGATGGTGACGAGGTGAGCGTTCCGCGGGATGTCGTCGCGGGTGCGAACCTCGTTTTCACGTGGAGGTGAGAGGAAACAACGATGCCCAACGCCGCACAGATCGTCGCGGCCTTCAGGGACGTGGCGATGACGAAAAGCCTGTCCCCGGAGGAGATGAACGAGCTCATCAAAGATGGGATCCTCGCGGGCCTCGCACGCATCTACGGCGCAAACGTCCAGGCGGAGATCACGATCGACGAGGACTCCGGGGAGTTCGACATCACCGTCCTCCGCCGCGTGGTTGAGGAGGTCGAGGATCCTGCCTGCGAGATCGCGCTGGAGGAAGCGCGTTGGGACGACGACACCTACGAGGTGGGTGACGTCATGGAGATCCCGGTCGACTTCACCGAGTTCGGTCGTAACGCCGTGATGGCCGTGAAGCAGCGGATCGTCCAGCGCGTACGGGAGAACGAACGCGACCGGATCCGGGACGAGTTCGCGGACCGCGTGGGAGAGCTCCTGTCCGGAGAGCTCCAACAGATCGAGCGCGGCAAGCTGGTGGTCATGTTGAATCGGGCTCGTGACGCGGAGGCGATCATCCCCTGGAAGGAGCAGAACCCCCGGGAGCGGTTTCGCCAGGGCGACCCCATCCGGGCGGTCCTGAAGAAGGTCGAGGAAACCCCCAAAGGGCCGAGGCTCATCCTCTCCAGGGCGGATCCCCTGTTCGTGTCGGCGCTGTTCAAGCTCGAGGTACCCGAGATCCACCAGGGCATCGTGGAGATCAAGGAGATCGCGCGAGAGGTGGGAGGTCGCACCAAGATCGCCGTTCACAGTCGAGACGACTCGATCGATCCGGTCGGCGCCTGCGTGGGTCTCAAGGGGTCCCGCGTTCAGGCGGTGGTGTCGGAGCTCGGTGGGGAGCGCATCGACATCGTGCCTTGGCATCCGGATACCGAGGTGTTCGCCCGCCGCGCTCTGGCCCCGGCCCGGGTGGCCAAGGTGCTCAGCGACACTTCGCGGCAGGTGATCACCGCGATCGTGGACGAGGACCAGC
Organism: Gemmatimonadota bacterium; assembly: GCA_003248075.1. GTDB lineage: Bacteria > Gemmatimonadota > Gemmatimonadetes > Longimicrobiales > Gaopeijiaceae > SZUA-318. The sequence continues at coordinate 93,145 of QJYK01000276.1, forward strand.
TTTCCCTCGCGATCGGTCGGAACGGTCAGAACGTGCGGCTTGCGTCCCAGCTCATCGGCTGGCAGATCGATCTGTACGGATCGAGAGAGTGGCTGGAAAAGGGAGCCGATCTGTCGCTGTTCGGGGGTACGCCCGAGGAGCAGTACGAGACGGCCGATTTCCCGCTCTCCGAGCTGGATCTGGACGCGTCCACACTGGCGGCCCTATCCCAGGCCGGGTATGATACCTTTCTTCAGATCATCGACCTGGAACGTGCGGATTTCCTGGGCATTTCGGGAATCGGAGAGAAGGAGGCCGACCGCCTTCTTCAGTTGATCGACGAGCTCACGGTGGTGGAAGGCGAGGCCCCCCAGTCGGAAGACGGAGGGACGCTCTTCCGGTTCCAGGGTGAGCCACCCTCGGAAGAGGCCTCCGCGACCGAGGAGGATGAGGGTGACGCAGGCCAGGACCAGGCCGACGGCAGTTGAGGCGCTTCGCTTGCTCGGGATTGCGCGGAGGGCCGGTGCCGTCGTGTGGGGTACGGATGCCGCGAGGCGAGCCATCCGATCGGGCGAGGCTCGCTTGGTCTTGATGGCGGGGGACGCCTCGCAGGTCCAGTTGGAAAAGGTGAGAAGCGCGCTGGAGCATCGGCCGATCCCCCGGGGCACCCTGGGGGATCGTGCCACGTTAGGCGCTGCGGTCGGCCGGGCACCGGTGTCGGTGGTCGCCGTCACCGCAGACTCGTTCGCCGGACCCGTGAGCGAGATGCTCGGGCTCGTCGAGCGAAGTGACGGGAACGGAGCGGAGGATTAGCCGAAGCATGCGGGTGATAGATCTGGCCCAGGACCTCAAGGTCGAACCCGAGGTTCTCATCCAACTCCTCAGGGAGATGGGGATTCCCGTCTCCGACGAGGAGGCGAGCATCAAGGACGGGCAGGTGGCGAAGGTGCTCGCCAAGGTGGAGAGGGAGCGTCGGGCAGGCCACAAGGACCCCGCAGAGGCGATCCAGGCCGCTCTCGAAGAGGCGTCCTCGGGGCCGCGGCGTAGGCGTCGCCGCAAGGCGCCGGCCGCGTCGAAGGCGGCGCCGGAGTCCGAGGCCGAGGGTGACGAGGCCGAGGTGGAGGATGACGTGGAGGCCGAGGTCGAGGTCGAGGCCGAGACAGCCCCGGGGGCGGAGCCCGAGGAGGAGGCTGTCGAGCCCGCGTCACCCGTCGCCGCCGAGGCGGAGGAGGAGCCCGAGACCGACGGCGAGCCCGAGGAGGCCGAAGCGGCGACCGAAGCGGCCCCGGAGGAGGCGCCTCCGCACGCGGCCGTCGAGGAGCTCCAGCCTGCCGCCGTCGCGCCCGGGGCGGGTCGCACCGAGGAGGCCGCCGCGGCGGAGCGTGCGCCCGAGGAGACGGCCGAGGCGCCCAAGCAGAAGCTCATCACGCCCAGGCCGTCGGGGGACAAGCCACCACCCGCCCGCCGAGGCGTGTCGGACAGCCCGGTGCGCACGATCCGTCGACCCGCGCCGGCGCCGGCAGCTAGCGCCGGGCCGGGTGGGCAGGTCCGCATCCAGGCAGAGGGGTACACACCGGACGGGCGTCGCAAGGAACGGGACCGGGGCAAGAAGGGGAAGAAGCGGCAGCGGGTCGACCAGGACGCGGTGCAGGAGAACATCCAGCGCGTCATGGCCGAGCTCAAGGGCGGAGGAAAGAAGAAACGCAGGAAAGGACATTCGCGCGAGGACGTCGAGGCGCAGGAGGAGGAGCAGCGTCAGGAGCGCGAGCGCGAAGCCATGACGGTTCGGGTCAACGAGTTCCTGACGGTCGCGGAGCTGGCCGAGCTCATGGACGTGTCGTCGACGGAGATCATCGGCTCTGCCTTCAAGAACCTCGGCCTGTTGGTCACCATCAATCAGCGGCTCGACTTCGATCAGATCGAGATGCTGCTGGACGAGTTCGGGTTCACGGCCGTGCGTGAGGAGGAATACGCCAGCGAGGCCGAGGAGGACATCGTCGAGGACGCGGAGGAGGATCTGCGCCCACGGCCTCCGGTCGTGACCGTCATGGGCCACGTGGACCACGGCAAGACCCTGCTGCTCGACCGAATCCGCAAGACCAACGTCGTGGCCGGAGAGGCGGGCGGCATCACCCAGCACATCGGTGCGTACCACGTCGAGCTGCCGGATGGACGCAGCTTGACCTTCTTGGACACGCCCGGGCACGCCGCGTTCACGGCGATGCGTGCCAGGGGGGCCGACGTTACCGACGTCGTCATCCTCATCGTAGCGGCGGACGATTCCGTGATGCCGCAGACGGTCGAGGCGATCAGTCACGCCCGGAACGCGGGCGTCCCGATCGTGGTGGCGATCAACAAGGTCGACCTCCCGGCTGCGAACCCGGGAAAGGTCAAACAGGAGCTGTTGCAGCACTCGGTCCAGACCGAGGACTTCGGCGGTGACGTGCTCGTCGCCGAGATCTCGGCGAAGACGGGGCAGGGCATCGACGAGCTGCTGGAGAAGGTGCTCCTGCAGTCCGAGCTTCTGGAGCTCAAGGCGAATCCGGATCGCGAGGCTCAGGGCACCGTGATCGAGGCCCAGCTGGACGTAGGCAAGGGGCCCGTGGTGTCGACGCTCGTTCAGAGAGGGACGTTGAGGGTCGGTGACTCGTTCCTGTGTGGCATGTTCGACGGCCGGGTCCGCGCCCTCCTCGACGAGCGCGGCAACGCGGTCGACGAAGCGGGACCGGGCGTGCCGGTCCAGGTCCTGGGTGCCGCGGGGGTTCCGCAGGCCGGCGACGTGCTCCAGGTCATGGAGGCGGACCGCGCGGGTGATATCGCGACCAATCGACAGCGCCTCGACCGGGAGAAGCAGCTGCGGATCCGTGAGCGTGGCTTCAAGCTCGGGGACTTCTCGAAGCTGGTGGCTCAGGGCACGGTGAACACGCTGCCTCTCGTGATCAAGGGGGACGTGGACGGCTCGGTACAGGCCGTGGCGGACTCCCTGGAGCAGCTCAGCACCGACGAGGTCCAGGTTGAGATCATCCACCGCGGAGTGGGCGCGATCAACGAATCGGATGTTCTGCTCGCGCAGACCGCCGGGGCGGTGATCATCGGCTTCAGGGTCCGTCCACAAACCGCGGCCCGGGTCGAGGCCGAGAGATCCGACGTCGAGATCAAGTCGTACGAGGTCATCTACGAGGCGGTCGACGACATCCGCGCGGCGCTCGAGGGGATGCTCGCTCCAGAAAAGAAGGAGACGGTGCTGGGTGCGGCCGAGGTCCGGGACACCTTCCGGATCACCAAGGTCGGTACCATCGCCGGCTGCTACGTCACCGAGGGCGTGATCCAACGGAAGGGACGGGCACGCGTCATCCGCGACGGTATCGTCGTCTACGACGGCGAGCTGGCGTCGCTCAAACGCTTCAAGGACGACGCGAGGGAGGTGCGGGAGGGCTTCGAGTGTGGCATCGGGATCGCGAACTTCAACGACATCAAGATCGGCGACGTCATCGAGTGCTACACCGTTGAGGAGGTCGCCAGGACGTTGGCCGGCGCCAGCTGAGCGCGGCTCCCGGACTCACGCACCCCATGGTCGTCGCATCCCAAACGTGGCAGATCTCTCTTCCCGGCTGCGCGTCCCTGAAGGAGAAACGGTCGGTCGTGCGGTCGCTCAAGGACCGGCTACGCACGCGCTTTCACCTTTCCGTTTCGGAGACGGCCCACCAGGACGTCCTCTCGAGGGCCGAGCTCTCGGTGGCGCTTGTCACCACCGACCGCGCCTTCGCCCAGGAGGTGCTGGACAAGGCCGACCGGATGGTTCAGGAGCACGCTCGAGCCGTCGTCGTCGACGTGCGCCGCGATTTCTACTGATCCCGCCTCATGGCCTCCAAGCGCCTGGCACGTCTCAACGAACAGCTCAAGAGGGAGATCGCCCAGCTTCTCCGCGCTGAGGTCCGAGACCCCAGAGTGGGTGGCGTCTCCGTGACGGGCGTGGAGGTTTCGGCGGATCTCGGCGTGGCGCGGGTATACGTGCGGCTCATCGGGTCGGACGCGGAGCGTGCGGAGACCCTCGAAGGGCTGCGGGCGGCGGCGCCTTTCCTGCGCCGCACCCTCGGCCGCGGACTGCACGTGCGCAAGGTGCCCGAGCTCAGATTCCAGGAGGATCGATCCCTCGAGCACGCCCGCCGGATCGAGCAGATCCTCTCGTCTGTGCTCCCTCACGATTCTCGCGACCGGGACGGAGACACCGACGATGACCTCGAGGTGGGCGAGGTCGAGCCCGAGCGCGGCGGGTGAGGAGCGGCGAAGCCTTCGGGGTCGTTCCGGTCGACAAGCCCGAGGGCCCCACGTCCCACGACGTGGTCGCGCGGGCGCGGGCTGCGCTCGGGACGCGACGGATCGGGCATACCGGAACGCTCGACCCCTTCGCGTCGGGTCTGCTGCTGCTGTGCGTGGGAAAGGCCACACGCCTGGCGGAGTTCCTGACGGGCCTGGACAAGACCTACCAGGCCGTGGCCGTGCTCGGGGTGGCGACGGACACGGAGGACCGGGAAGGAAAGATCGTGTCTACGTCCGAGGCATGGCGGGCCCTGAGCCGGCGACAGGTCAGCGAGGCCCTGTCGGCCCAGAGGGGCGCATCGCTCCAGACGCCACCCCGCTTCAGCGCGAAGAAGATCGGCGGGGAGCCCGCCCACCGGCGCGCCAGGCGGGGCGAGGAGGTACGGTTGGCCCCCCGCACCGTGGTCGTGCACGTCCTGGAGCTCTTGGACTTCTCGCCCCCGCAGGTGCGCTTCGAGGTGACGTGCTCCAGCGGGACCTACGTTCGGTCCCTCGCGCGTGACCTCGGAGCGCGCCTCGGGGTCGGAGCCCACCTCTCGAGCCTTCGCCGCACGGCGATCGGCCACCATGTCGTCGAGCACGCGATCCCACCGTCGGCGCTGGAAGACCAGGACCGGGTGCGACAGGCATGGATCGACCCTGTGCGCGCGCTCGACCACCTCCCGTCGATCCGGCTTGCACCGTCTGAGGCCGCCGACGTACGGCTCGGACGGACCGTGCGCATCGCGGCGGAGGACGCGGATACGGCCGTGGCGTTGGAGGGGGACCGCCTGGTTTCTGTCGGATCGGTCGGGGCGGGCGTGTTCAGGCCGAGAAAGGTCCTCGATGACTGACCCCGGCGTGCGCTGGGCCTACCGGCCCGGAATCCCGAGGGACAGGGGCACCGTGGCGACGGTGGGCACCTTCGACGGCGTCCACAGGGGGCATTGGGAGGTGCTTCAGGAGATCCGGCGACGGGCTGGGGAGACCGGCCGTCGTAGCGTGCTCGTGACCTTCGACCCGCACCCCCTGCGGATCGTGCGCCCGGAGCACGCACCGCCCCTGCTGACGACCCCGGTCGAGAAGAAGGAGATCCTTGCAGAGAGCGGACTCGACTACGCGGTCTTCATCGCGTTCACCGAGACCCTTTCCCGCTACGAGCCCCGACGGTTCGTCGAGGAGGTTCTCGTGGAGAGGCTTGGCGTGGAGGAGCTGGTCATCGGCTACGATCACGGGTTCGGCCGCGACCGCTCCGGCGACGCCGAGATGCTCCGCACCATCGGGGTGGAGCTCGGGTTCGACGTGGATGTGGTGCCTCCGGTGGAGAGCGGCGGCCACGCCGTCTCGTCCTCCGGGATCCGCACCGCGATCGCGAGCGGTCGCATGGAGGATGCCGAGGCGGGCCTCGGCCGCCCCTATTCGGTGCGTGGGGTGGTCGTGCGCGGGGATGGGCGGGGGCGACACCTGGGGTTTCCCACCGCCAACCTCCGTGTCTCGAACACCGAGAAGCTGGTCCCACCTGCGGGCATCTACGCCGTCAGGGGCGTGCTTCGCTCGGGGACCTGGCCGGGGGCCCTCCACCTGGGCCCGCGTCCGACGTTTCAGGGATCGCCGCCGACCATCGAGCTGCACCTGATGGACTACGAGGGCGATCTCTACGGCGAGGAGGTCAGGGTGGACTTCGTGAGGCGGTTGCGGGAGGTCCGCCCGTTCTCCAGCGCGGCGGCCCTGGTCGAACAGATGAAAGAGGACGTGGCGGTCGCGCGGGCCGTGCTCGAGGCGAAACGGTAGACGACGGGGGCGATCCACCCTAACTTACCAGGCTGAGTTTCCGGAGCATTCGCTTCCCTTGCAGCGCAGACTCTCGAGGAGGCACGACGCCCATGGCGGTCGTCAAAGACGAGATCATCAAGAAGTACCAGAGCCACGAAGGGGATCGCGGGTCCGCCCCGGTCCAGATCGCGCTTCTCACGGAGCGGATCAACGACCTCCGCGCCCACTTCGACACGCACAAGAAGGACCATCACAGCCGCAGGGGCCTCCTCAGGATGGTCGGCCGCAGGCGCCGCCTTCTTGAGTATCTGCGGCGGACGGATGTCGAGCGCTACCGCACCCTCATCTCGGACCTCGGTCTCCGTCATTGACCCCTGCTTCCCCGCCGAGACCGGGCCGGGCGTTCGCCGTGCTCCCCGGGGCACGGCCGGACGACCGCGGAACGGTCGTCTTGAGCGGGGAGCCGGCCGCGGGCCTTTCCACCGGCCCGACCGTGGCCGCTCCAGGCGGCCACCCCAACTTCCGATGGCCGAGGGAGCTTCGCGCCTCGGACGAGAGACGGCCTCGACCCATGACCAGGCTGCACGGAGGGTCGCGCGTGTGCGCCACCCGGGTGCGGCGGTCGCTCTCTCCTCCGGATCCGCGACGCACCTCGGCGCACGATCCACCGGCCCGCGAACGGCGGGCGCAAAACAGCAAGTGCTGAAGTGAGTGAAGCAATGATCCAGAGAATGGAGCGCCAGATCGCCGGACGCACCTTGTCGCTCGAGATGGGCCGCATGGCGCGACTGGCACACGGCTCGTGCCTCGTGCAATACGGAGACACGGTCGTGCTCTGCGCCGCCACCGTCGATGACAAACCCACCCACCTGCCTTTCTTCCCCCTCACCATCGAGTATCGGGAGAAGAGCTACGCGGCGGGCAAGATCCCCGGCGGATTCTTCAAGCGAGAGGGACGCCCCGGGGAGAAGGAGGTCCTGGCGGCACGGCAGATCGATCGCCCGATCAGACCCCTCTTCCCGGAGGGCTTCAAGCACGAAACCCAGGTTGCGTGCTTCGTGCTCTCCGCGGACCAGGAGAACGACGCCGACGTGCTCGGAGTCATCGGCGCGTCCGTCGCGCTGTGCATGTCCAAGATCCCCTTCAACACCCCCGTCGCGGCGGTTCGGATCGGACGGATCAAGGGAAACTGGATCCTGAACCCGACCTTCCAGCAGCTCGAGTATTCGGATGTCGACATCACGGTCGCCGGCACCGACGATGCCATCACCATGGTGGAAGGGGGCTGCCTCGAGGTGCCGGAGGAGGAGATCCTCGAGGGGCTCCAGGTGGCGCACGGGGGCATCCGTGAGATCATCGCCATGCAGCGCGAGCTCCTGCGCGACCTGACGGTTCCGGACATGCCCTGGACCCCGGTCGAGCCCGACGCCGAGCTCAAGGGTCGGGTCGAATCTCTGGCTGCTTCGCGGGTGCAGGAGGCGCTGGCTCTGGGAGACAAGCAGGAGCGCCAGCAGGCTATGGCCGCCTTGAAGGACGACGTGGTCGGGCAGCTGGTCGACGAGGACGAGGACTGGGCGGAGCACGAGCGAGACGTCGGCGAGATCCTCCGCGGGATCGAGAAGAAGACGATGCGGCAGACCATCCTGAAGCGGGGAGAGCGGGCCGACGGCCGCGGACTGGACGACGTGCGGCCGATCGCATGCGAGGTGGGGGTGCTTCCCCGGACGCACGGCTCGTCGCTCTTCACGCGTGGCCAGACGCAGTCCCTCGGGGTCGTGACGCTCGGCACGGCGCGGGATGAGCAGCGGATCGACTCGATCGACACCCGCGAAGAGGTCACCAAGTCGTTCATGCTGCACTACAACTTCCCGCCGTTCTCGGTCGGGGAGGCCCGTCCGTACCGTGGCACCTCCCGTCGCGAGATCGGCCACGGGAACCTGGCCGAGCGGGCCATACAGCCGCTCCTGCCGGCCTACGACGACTTCCCCTATACGATCCGGATCGTTTCGGACATTCTGGAGTCGAACGGCTCGTCTTCCATGGCCACCGTGTGCTCGTCGTCTCTGTCGCTCATGGACGCCGGCGTACCCATCAAGGCGGCTTGTGCGGGCGTGGCGATGGGGTTGATCAAGGAGGGCGACGATGTCGCCGTTCTCACGGACATCCTCGGTCTGGAAGACGCGCTGGGTGACATGGACTTCAAGGTGGCCGGCACGCGGGACGGCGTCACCTCGATCCAGATGGACATCAAGATCCAGGGGATGACGGTAGAGATCATGCGCGAGGCGCTCGAGCGCGCCAAACGGGGTCGCCTACACATCCTCGATATCATGGAGCAGACGATCGGGACTCCCCGGGCCGACATCTCGCAGTATGCGCCGCGCATCATCAGCATCCAGATCAATCCCGAGAAGATCGGCGAGATCATCGGACCGAAGGGCAAGACCATCCGCGCCATCCAGGAGGAATCCGGGGCGACGATCGACATCGACGATTCGGGCCTGGTCAAGATCGCGGCGGTCTCAGGGGAAGCCGGGGCGCGGGCGAGAGAGATGATCGAGGCCATCGTCCAGGAGCCGGAGGTCGGCCGCATCTACGAGGGTCCGGTCAAGAACACGACCACGTTCGGCGCCTTCATCGAGATTCTGCCCGGCACCGAGGGGCTCTGCCACATCTCCGAGTTGCAGGATGCCCGGACCGAGAAGACGGAGGACGTCCTCAAGAAGGGCGACATCACCAAGGTGAAGCTGCTGTCCATCGACGAGAAGGGCCGACTCAGGCTGTCCCGCAAGGCGGCGCTGGCGGAGGAGGCGGCCAACGCCGAGCAGAAGCAGGAGCCGGCCGAAGCGACGGTCGACTAGGCGGTCGCAGGTGGGGCGCATCGGCCAACGGGGGCGCGGGCACCGGCTCGCGCCCCTCGCGCGTCTGGGGGTCCGACCGTGACGCTCTCGGGAGTCGTCGAGGCGGGAGCGGTGCGGGAGAGCGTGCTCGACAACGGCGTGCGGGTGCTCACCGAGCACGTCCCCGGGGTGCGGTCGATCGCCGCCGGAATCTGGGTTCGCCACGGCGCGGCACACGAGCCCGAGGAGCTCGGCGGCGTGAGCCATCTCCTGGAGCACATGGTGTTCAAGGGGACCGGACGGCGGAGCGCGCGAGACCTGGCTCTGGCGCTCGAGAGCCTCGGAGGCTCGCTCGACGCCTACACCAGCCGGGAGCACACGTGCTTCCAGGCGCGGGTCCTGGACCGACACCTGCCCGTCGCGCTGGACGTGCTCTCGGACCTCGTGCTGGACCCTCTCCTCCGGGAGACGGACCTCGAGCTCGAGCGCGAGGTCGTCTTGGAGGAGATCGCCCAGGTGGAGGACACCCCGGACGACCTGGTCTTCGAGCTTCACGGGGAGCGGCTCTGGGGCGATCACCCTTTCGGACGGTCGATTCTCGGGTCGGTGGATTCGGTGGGCTCCCTCGAAGTGTCGGCGCTCCGCTCATTGCACCACCGGGCCTACCGCGGCCGACGGCTCCTGGTCGCTGCAGCCGGCAGCGTCGGGCACGACGAGTTCGTGGACAGGGCGGCCTCGCTCCTCGGGGGGATGGACCCCGGCGGCGAGCCGGAGCCGGTGCCGCCCCCCGGTACACCGTGCAATGGTGATACGAGGGTGGTCCGCGACACGGCCCAGTCGCACGTAGTGCTCGGAGGCCTGCTGCCCGGCCATGCCGACCCGGCCCGCTACGGTCTGGTGCTCCTTTCGACGGCGCTGGGCGGTGGAATGAGCTCGAGGTTGTTTCAGCGGGTTCGAGAGGATCTCGGGCTCTGCTATTCCGTCTATTCGTTCCAGTCGTTCTACTCGGCGGGCGGCGTCGGTGGCGTCTACGTGGGGACGCGTCGTGCTCACGAGGATCAGGCGGTCGAAGCCATCCGAGAGGAGCTGGCCAGGGTGGCCGCGGAGGGTCTGCCGCCCGACGAGCTCGAGCAGGTCAAGCAGCAGGTCAAGGGTCAGGTGATGCTCTCCCTGGAGTCCACCGCTGCCCGCCTCTACCGTCTCACAACCGCGGCGCTGCACGACGAGCCGTTCCTCGGGCTGGACGAGCTCCTGGGGCGCTTCGAGGCCGTTTCGACCGTCGAGGTCCGGGAGCTCGCGGCGCGCTTCCTCGACCCTCGGGAGCAACTGGTCCTGAGGCTCGGTCCGGTCTAGCTTTCCGGGGCCCGGCCGACGCCGGATCCTCCATCCTTGACACAGTGAATCCGCATCTGGCAAGCGAGACCGACATGCTCATCGGCGTACCAAAGGAGATCAAGCCCGACGAATACCGCGTCGCCCTCACCCCCGCGGGTGCGGAGATGCTGACGCGGGCGGGCCACCAGCTCGTGGTGGAGAACAACGCGGGTTTGGGCAGTGGGTTCACGAACGACTACTACGAGGCAGCCGGCGCGGAGATCGTCGCCACCTCGGACGAGGTATGGGCCCGGGCGGACATGATCATGAAGGTGAAGGAGCCCATCCGTCCCGAGTGGCCCAAGATCCGCCAGGGACAGGTGCTCTTCACCTACTTCCACTTCGCGGCGGACGAGGAGCTCACCAAGGCCTTTTGCGCGACCAAGGCGATCGCCATCGCCTACGAGACCGTCGAGCTCCCCTCCGGCGAGCTACCCCTGCTCACGCCCATGTCCGAGGTCGCCGGGCGCATGGCGGTCCAGGAGGGCGCCAAGTATCTGGAGAAGCCCCAGGGAGGGCTGGGCGTGCTGCTCGGCGGGGTGCCCGGTGTTCTGCCCGGCAAGGTCCTGGTCCTGGGCGGCGGCGTCGTCGGCACGAACGCGGCCAAGATGGCGGCCGGGCTCGGTGCGCGCGTGTCGATCATGGACATCAACCTCAACCGCCTGCGGTATCTCGACGACGTGATGCCCGCGAATGTCAACTGCTTGTTCAGCACGCGTTACGCGATCCGCAAGCAGGTCGAAGATTCGGACCTCATCATCGGCGCGGTGCTGATCCCGGGCGCCAAGGCCCCGCACCTGATCACGAAAGAGGATCTGAAGCTGATGCGCCCGGGAACGGTGATCGTCGACGTGGCCGTGGACCAGGGTGGCTGTGTCGAGACGATCAAGCCGACGACGCATCACGATCCGGTCTACGTCGTCGAGAACGTCATCCACTACGCGGTGGCCAACATGCCGGGCGGTGTGCCACGCACGTCCACCCTGGCGCTGACCAACGCGACGCTGCCGTACGCCCTGTCGCTGGCAAGCAAGGGTTGGAAGCGCGCCTGCCGTGACGATCGGGCGCTCAAGCTCGGCGTCAATGCGGTGGACGGTCACGTGACGTACCAGGGTGTCGCCGAGGCGTTCGGGCTCGAGTGCCGGAGCGTCGACGACTTCCTGGGCGACAGTTGAGGGTGCCCGCGGGAGTCGGGCGGTTCTCGAGGGCCCGGGACGGGGCGTCCGGCTCCGCTCCGGGCCCCGGGCGGTAAGGCCGTGAGCTTCGCCGTCCGGTTCCGTCGCCTCCCGTCGAACCCCGACCTGCCGCTTCCCGAGCGCGCGACGTCACACGCGGCCGGCTATGACGTGCGCTGCTCCGAGGAGGGTGTCGAGATCGGGCCCGGGGAGATCCGGCTCGTGAGCACGGGCCTGATCATGGAGCTGCCGGAGGGCGTGGAATGCCAGGTCCGGCCCCGCTCGGGCCTTGCGCTCAAGCACGGGATCACGCTTCCGAACAGCCCGGGCACGATCGATCCGGATTACCGCGGCGAGCTGCGGATCATCGTCCAGAACCTCGGGCCGCGGGCGGTCTCCCTCGCGCGCGGCGAGCGCATCGCCCAGTTGGTTTTCGCCCGTTTCGAGGCCCCCTCGGTGGAGGAAGTGGGCGAGGTGGGCGTGACGACCCGGGGCTCCGGGGGCTTCGGGAGCACGGGCCGGGCGTGAAGCCTTCCGGGAGGCCCCGAACTTGCATGGAGATCCTGGCATCCCACGATCCATAAACGTATGTTCCGACGTCCCCGACGGGGCGCCTGAGATCGGGAGCGCATCGCGCGCACAGGTCGCGCGCGGGGCGTTTCAGCCGAGGCACGCCGACTGACAGGCCCGGACCGACGCCGAATGCAAGCATCCTCCTTTTTGAGCACCTGGTTGAGCGCGGGTCGGCTCGTTCCGGTCAACGACATCGCCGTCGACCTCGGCACGGCCAACACCCTGGTGTACGTCAAGGGCGAGGGGATCGTGCTGAACGAGCCCTCGGTCGTCGCGGTCGAGCGGGGCACGCGCCGCATCATGGGGATCGGCCTGGAGGCCAAGCGCATGCTCGGCCGGACCCCGGAGGGCATCGAGGCGATCCGGCCCCTCAAGGACGGGGTCATCGCGGACGTGGACGTGACGGAGATGATGCTCCGTCACTTCCTGAAGCAGGTGACGGCCAAGCGCATCTTCCGCATCAAGCCGCGCGTCGTGGTCGGCGTCCCGTCGGGCATCACCGAGCTGGAGCGTCGGGCCGTGCGGTCGTCCGCGATGGCGGCGGGCGCCAAAGCCGTCTACATGGTCGACGAGCCGATGTCGGCGGCCATCGGCGTCGGTCTTCCGGTCGAGACGCCCACGGGAAACATGGTGATCGACATCGGCGGGGGCACCACGGAGATCGCCGTCATCGCCCTCGCCGGCATCGTGTCCAACACGTCCATCCGGGTCGGCGGGGACGAGTTGGACACGGCGATCGTCACGTTTCTTCGAAAGAACTACAACCTCCTCATCGGAGAGCCCACGGCCGAGGCGATCAAGATCCAGGTGGGCTCCGCGTTCGATTTCGGCGAGGAGCGCGAGATGGAGGTGAAGGGCCGCGACCTGGTGTCGGGGATCCCCAAGACCGTGACCGTCCACTCGCAGGAGATCCGCGAGTGCATTCAGGAGCCGATCCAGGCCATCGTCGAGGCCGTCCGTAGGGCGCTGGAGATCACCCCGCCGGAGCTCGCGTCCGACATCGTGGACCGGGGTATCGTGATGACCGGCGGGGGAGCCCTGATCCGAGGCCTGGACCGTCTGCTGCAGCACGAGACCAACCTGCCCATCCACGTGGACGAGGAGCCCCTCACGTGCGTGGTGCGGGGAGCGGGACGGATCCTCGACGACATGCTCAAGTATCGCTCCGTCCTGGTCCAATAGGCCTGCGGGGGAGGCGTGCCGCCCTACGGCGCTGACACCGAGGCCCTCGGGGGGAAGAGGCAGAGGATCGCCGCGGGGGCCATCGTGTCGGCTTCCATCGTGATCCTCTACCTGCCCCCTTCGGTGCACCAGGGCCTCGCGTGGGCCCTGCGGGAATCCGCGCTGCGGCCTTTCATCGCAACCCAGCGGCGGCTCGCGGACACCCGGCTGCGCGCCGAGCGGGTCGATGTGCTCCAGCAACAGCTCGACTCCCTCGTGGGCGCGCTGGCCACACAAGCCGCTGTGGAGGAGGAAAACCGCACCCTTCGCTGGCTTCTCGATCTCTCGGCCCGAGCCGGGCCAGGTTTCCGGGCCACGTCCGTGATCCGCCCCGGCACCCCGGGCTCCGAGAGCCTCTTCTTCGTGGACCTCGGCACCCGGGACGGAGTGCGTGCCGGCGCTCCTGTCATCGACCCTCGAGGCCTTGTCGGTGTGATCCGGGAGGCCCGCGCCGATGCTGCGGTCGGGATGGACTGGACGCACCCCGATTTCCGCGCGAGCGCGATGCTGGCGGACGGCAGCGGCTTCGGCATGGTCGAGGCCCGTCGCGGTGCCTTCCGCGAGGACGATCGCCTGGTGCTCAACGGGGCGGCGTACTACGAGGAGGTCCCATCGGGCGCGCTCGTGCTCACCTCCGGCCTCAGCGGCGTCCTCCCTCGGGGCATCCCGATCGGCACGATCGACGGGGTCGCCGACGAGGAGGGCCGCTGGCGGAGGAGCTACTGGCTCAGGCCCAGGGTGCAACCCGCCGGGGTGACCCACGCGCTGGTTGCCGTTTCCGGAACCGGGGTGGACCTCTCGACGCTTTGGCCGGAAGAAGGCGCCCCGGGGGCCTCGCGGGCCCGGGGAGCCGAGGGACGTCGGGTCGGGGGAGCGGACAGTGCCGATTCGCGCGGGGACTCCGTTTCGCGAGAGGAGCCGCCTGGGCTCAGGGATTCCCGATGAAGGTGGGTTGGGGGTTCTGGGTGTTGCTCGCGGGGCTGGCCTTGGTCCACTTCCTGCTTCACGTCGGGTTCGGGCTCCGCGCCGCTCCGGATCTGCTGACGGTGGCGCTGCTGCTCGGCGCCCGTGAGGTGGGGATCGGAACGGCCGCGGCCCTGGGGCTCGTGGCCGGCCTCCTGGAGGACTCGCTGAGCGTGCTTGCGTTCGGGGCCAACGCCCTCGCGATGACCCTGGTCGGCGTGGCCGGGGGAGCCACCCGCGACCTGTTCGTCGGGGACTCGCGCCTGTTCGTCGTGACGTACTTCCTGTTCGGGAAGTGGCTCAGGGACCTGATCCACTGGATCGCGGTAGGAGACGTCTTCCGGCAGCCGTTCGTCGACCAGGTTCTGATCGGAGGGTTTCTGGGCGGTATGTGGGCCGCGCTCGTGGGACTCGCCCTGTTCGAGCTGGGGCGCCTGCGCCCGGAGGGTTCGTCATGAGGATCTACCCTCCGCACGTGCGTCGGAGCCGTGCCCACGGGGCCCTGGTGATCACGGCGGGCTTCATCGGCCTTCTGCTGGCCGCGTTCTTCAGGGTCCAGGTCCTCGGGTCGTCGACCTGGGCGCTACGGGCCGAGTCCAATCGGCTACGGCAGCTCCCGATGCCGTCGCCGCGCGGCACGATCTACGACCGGAACGGCATGATCTTGGCGGACAACGTTCCGGGATACGCGGTCACGCTCCTTCCCGGGCCCCCGGATTCGATCCGCGCCACGCTGGAGCGGATGGCGCGTTACGTCGACCTGCCCCCGGAGCGGATCGACCGATTGGTGGCCGACCTCCGTCGGTACGGGCGCGAGCTGGTGGTCGACGCGGATGCGGACTTCGAGGTGGTGAGCGCGATCGAGGAGCGCCGCTCCGAGTTCCCGGACGTCTACATCGAGATGCGACCACGCCGCAGATACCTGGCTGGGCGGGCGGCCTCGCACGTCCTGGGGTACGTGGGCGAGATCACCGCGGACGAGCTCGGGTCCGACGACTTCCCGGAGGAACGGTACGAGGCCGGCGCCGTCGTCGGGAAGACCGGGGTCGAGCGCCAGTACGAGTCCACGCTCCAGGGAGATCCGGGCGTTCGCTACGTGGAGGTGGACGCGCGTGGTCGCATCGTGGGGGACTTCAGGGGGGTAACGGCCCGGCCCCCGCGGTCCGGCGAGGACTTGCACCTGAACCTGGACCTCGAGCTCCAGCGATGGATCCACCACATCTTCCCGGACTCGATGAGGGGCGCGGTCGTCGCGCTGGATCCGGCCGACGGGGGGGTCCTGGCCCTGTACTCCGCGCCCACCTTCGATCCGAACGATTTCGTGGGCGGCATCGATGCAAGCCTCTGGCGCGAGCTCAACACCGACGAGCGCACGCCCCTGTTCGACCGATCCGTGCTCGGGCTTTACCCCCCGGCTTCGACCTGGAAGCTGGCGACCGCCGGAATCGCGCTCGACCTGGGCGTCGTGCGCCCCGAGGAGTACATGCCGGAGCCATGCACCGGGGTGTTCTTCTGGGGAGGGAGGCCGTGGCGCTGCCACAGGCGAGACGGCCACGGCTACAACAACCTCGCCCAGGCGATCGGGAACTCGTGCGACGTGTACTTCTACCAGCTCGGGCTCCGCATCGGACTGGACCGGATGCTGGGCATGGCCACGGAGCTCGGCTTCAGCCGGCGATGCGGGGTCGATCTTCCCCAGGAGAATCAGGGGATCTTCCCTGCCAGCCGGGACTACTGGACGCAGGTCTGGGGCTACAGCGCGCGTGAGGGCGAGGCGCTGAGCCTCGCGATCGGTCAGGGGCCCAACTCACAAACTCCGCTGAAGATGGCCCAGTTCTACGTCGCCTTGGCCCGAGATGGCTCGGCTCCGCCGCCGACGCTCGCGCAGGGGATCGAGCTGGGGGAGGGTTGGTCGTTGAGCCTGGACAGCGCTTCGATCGCCGCACTGCGGGAGGGCCTGCGCATGGTCACTGCGCCGGGAGGCACCGCCCATCTGGCCGGGACGCTGGAGCACTGGGAGGTACTGGGCAAGACCGGTACCGGTCAGAACCCGCAGAGCCTACAGGGACTGGCCCCGGATCACGCTTGGTTCGCGGGGATGGTCGGGCCGTTCGGAGGTGATCCCGAGATCGTCGTGGTGGCGTTGGTCGAGTTCGGTCGCAGCGGGTCGGCCGTGGCCGCTCCGATCGTCTCGAAGGCCGCTGACTTCTACCTGAGGCGCAAGCACGGCATTCCGGTGGATACGATCCAGACCCTCGGGGAGCACCTGCGCACCGTGGGCTGGCCCCGGTGGTACCGGGAGCGCTTCGGACGGACTCAGTGACCCGCCTCTTCGAGCGGTGGTCGCTCGATCCAGGGCTCGTCATCTCGATCCTGGCGTTGACGCTCTTCGGGATCGCGATGATCTACTCGGCCGGCGTGGTCAACGTGCCGAACCCGGTCACCCACGACGCGTGGATCCGACAGAGTGTCTGGTTCGTCTTGGCGCTCGTCGCCTTCACCCTCCTGACCAGGGTGCCCCTCCGGTGGCTCGAGTGGGTGGCGCTTCCGTCCTATGTGGTGTCGCTCGTGCTCCTGGCGGCCACGCTGGTGGTGGGGACCGGGGCGGGGACCGCCGCGGGCGTGAAGAGCTGGATTCAGCTCGGCCCCGTCCGCTTCCAGCCGTCCGAGGTATCGAAGATCGCGACGATCCTGATGCTGGCGAGGCTGTTGTCGCAGCGCGAGGATCGCCTTGCATCGCTTCGGGACATGATCGCTCCTTCGATGCTGGTGGCCCTTCCCCTCGCCCTGGTCATGCGTCAACCGGACCTGGGCACGGCGATGGCCTTCGTCGGGATCCTGTTCGCCATGCTCTACTGGGCGGGCACGCCCGTGGCGCTGCTGGCGTTGGTCGCGAGCCCGGTGGCCTCGCTGTTCCTGTCGTACGACACGATGGTCTGGTCGGCGTACATCGTGGTGGTCATCCTCTTCCTGTACTTCTACAGGTCGCGGCTCTACTTCTTCGAGTCGCTGATGGTCGTGCTCGCCAACTTCGCCGCCGGTACGATCGCGCGGCCGCTGTGGAACTCCCTCGCCCAGTACCAGCGGAATCGGATCCTCGTGTTCCTGGATCCCGAGGTCGACCCGCGGAACGCCGGCTATCAGGTCATCCAATCGAAGGTGGCGATCGGAAGCGGCGGGCTCCTCGGAAAGGGCTTCACGGAGGGCACCCAGAAGCGCTTCGACTTCCTTCCGGAGCAGCATACGGACTTCATCTTCTCGGTGGTGGGTGAGGAGCTGGGTTTTCTGGGCACCGCGCTCGCGATCCTCGCGTTCGCCTGGGTGCTCACCCGGTTGATCCGGATGGCCCAGGAGTCACCGGATCCCTTTGCCGGCCTTGTCCTGTTGGGTATCTTCGGGGCCTGGCTCGTCCACATCTTCGTGAATGTGGGCATGACGGTCGGCCTGGTTCCGATTACCGGCATCCCCCTGCCGTTCGTGAGCTACGGGGGCACCTTCCTGCTCATGTCCTGGGTCGCGGTCGCGATCGCGGTCCGGGTCGCCCGAGAGGGGTGATCGACGGGCGACGATTCCAAGGAGCCCACTTGGCCTGGTTCCGGAAGGACAAGAAGCCCCTGCAGGCGCAGGGCAGGCGCGACGTTCCGAGCAACGTCTTCGACAAGTGCGCCGGCTGCGGCGAGATCCTGTATCGCGAGCGACTCGCCCAGAACCTCAATGTCTGCCCGAACTGTGGGCACCACCTCAAGATCACTGCGGAGGACTACGTCGACCTCCTCATCGACGAAGACACCTTCATCGAGCTCGACGAGAACCTGAGGGCCGCGGATCCCCTCGGGTTCCGGGACCTCAAGGCCTATCCCGACCGGATCGCCGCCGCCGAGGCCAAGGGGAAGCGGGAGGCGCTTTTGAGCGGCACCGGCGAGCTCGACGGGATGCCCGTTGTACTGGCCGTCATGGATTTCTCGTTCATCGGGGGGTCGATGGGCTCCGTGGTGGGCGAGAAGATCGGTCGGGCTGGGCGGGTCGCTCTGAAGCGGGGCTGCGCCCTGATCGTGGTCAGCGCCTCCGGGGGGGCGCGCATGCAGGAGGGGATCTATTCGCTGATGCAGATGGCGAAGACGTCCAGCATCCTTTCCCGACTCCACGAGGCGGGGGTTCCGTTCTTCTCCATTCTGACCAACCCGACCACAGGGGGGGTGACGGCATCCTTCTCGATGCTCGGCGACGTCAACCTTGCCGAGCCCGGCGCGCTGATCGGCTTCGCCGGCCCCAGGGTCATCGAGGAGACCATCAAACAGGAGCTGCCTCACGGCTTCCAGCGCTCCGAGTTCCTGAAGGAGCACGGGATGGTCGACCGCGTTGTGGACCGACGGGAAATGAAGGCCACGGTGGGGCTCCTGCTCCGACACATGACGGGCGCGTGGGCCGCGATCGAATGAGCCTGTGAGCGGACCCGAAGCCCGGGAGGCGGGCATGCTGCTCGCGCCCGAGCGCCTGGACCGGCCGTTCGGCGATCCGCTGATCGGGCGTGTCTTCCCACCGCTGGCCACCGGGGTGCACTGGGGTCTGGAGCGCACGACCCGGGCGCTTGAGTCCCTCGGCGACCCGCACCGGCGGCTGCGCTGTCTGCATATCGGCGGAACCAACGGGAAGGGCTCGGTCACCACCACGCTCGCGGCCGTGCTCGACCGTGCGGGGCACCGCGTGGGCTGCTTCACGTCGCCTCATCTGTGCTCGTTCCGGGAGCGCTTCGTGGTCGGCGGGACCGCACTCTCGGAGGACACCCTCATCGGGTATGCCGACGAGGTCCGTGACGCCGTGGTCCGCTTCGGGCTCACGTTCTTCGAGGCGGTCACGGTGCTGGGACTTCATGCGTTCGTGAGGGCCGGCGTGGATGTGGCCGTGATCGAAGTCGGTCTCGGCGGCCGGCTCGACGCCACCAACGTGGTGGCTCCCATGGTGTCCGCGGTGACCAACGTGGCGATGGACCACGCCGACTATCTCGGCGATACGCTTACGGCCATCGCGCGCGAGAAGGCCGGCATCATGAAGCCGGGGGTACCCTTCCTGACCGCCGAGATCGACCCCGAGCTGCTGACGGTCTTCCTCGGGGTCGCCCACGCCGTCGCAGCCCCGTTCTACCCCATCGACCCGTCGGGAGTCGTCGCCGACCTGCTGGTCGACGCGGGCGGCACGACGTTCAGGTTGAACACCCGCGCCTGGGGCGACATCCGCGTGCACACGCCGTTGGTGGGACGTCACCAGGCCGCCAACGCCGCGCTCGCCGTGGCGATGCTCGAGCATCTCCCGGCCGATCTCCGGCCCGCGGTGGATGCGGTGGTTGCCGGCCTCGAGGGGGTGGTGCATCCGGGCAGGGACCAGATCGAGACCGTGGAGGGCGGGACCTGGCTCTTCGACGTGGCCCACAACACCGCCGGGATCGAGTCGCTGGTCGACACGATCGATCGACTGGAGCTGCCCCGGCCTCTGATCGCCCTCGTGGGCGTTCTGGGCGACAAGAACTGGAGGGAGATGCTTCCTCCGCTCTTCCGGCGCGCCACGGGGGCGGTGCTGACCCAGCCGCCCTCCGCTCCTCCCGAGCGGCGGTGGAGCCCGGCCGAGGCCGCCGCGGCCGTGGCCGGAACCTCGGCGATCCGGGTCGAGGAAGACTTCGGGAGGGCCATGACCGTCGCCCGGGAGTTGGCGGGGTCCGGGACCGTCGTGGTCACCGGCTCGGTACACACCGTCGGCTCGGCGCTGCGGGTGCTCCACCGGGAACCGCTGAGCACCGCGTCGAACGGGCCGACGCGCGGTTGATAGGAGGCCCGTCTCCGCTAGATTCCGCGGTTCATGACGGCTCAGAGCTTCTCCCGACTTCCCGGCTTCCGCGACTTCCCGCCGGAGGACCTGGCATTCCGCGCCCATATCTTCGAGGCGTGGCGTACGGTGGCGCGGCGATACGGTTTCCAGGAATACGACGGACCACCGCTCGAGGCGCTCGATCTCTACGTGGAGAAGAGCGGCGAGGAGATCGTGGGGCAGTTGTACGCCTTCACGGACAAGGGGGACCGGGAAGTGGCGCTGCGCCCCGAGATGACGCCGTCGCTGGCACGCATCCTGGCCGAGCGCTCGCGTGCTTTGCCCAAGCCGATCCGCTGGTTCTCCATCCCGCAGCTCTTCAGATACGAGCGGCAGCAGCGCGGCCGTCTACGAGAGCATTTCCAGTGGAACGTCGACATCGTGGGCGAGGAGGGTGTCGCGGCCGACGCGGAAGTACTTGCGGTGGCGATCGACGGTCTGAGGGAGCTTGGGCTGGGCCCCGAAGACTTCAGGGCGCGCGTGTCGGATCGACGCTTGCTCTCGGCCATCCTCTCGAGCACGGGGGTCGAGCCGGCCGGGATGGACGACGCCTTCGCGGCGATCGACAAGATCGAGCGAGAGCCTCGCGAACGCGTCCGGGCCCGCCTGGCCGGCGCGGGGGTGGGCGAGTCGGACGCGGACGCGGTGCTCACGCTCTTCCAAGACGGAGGTGCCGAGGCGGCTCGCGAAGCCTTCGGAGGCCGGGAGGCGGTCGACTCGGAACTGGCGCGACTCGAGGAATACGTGGCCATCCTGGGCGCGATGGGCCTGGGTGCCTTCGTGGAGGTGGATCTGGCCATCGTTCGCGGCCTGGCGTACTACACGGGAATCGTGTTCGAGCTGTTCGACCGTCTGGGCTCGCTGCGCGCGATCTGTGGGGGAGGCCGCTACGATCGGCTTCTCGAGCGCGTGGGCGGAGAGGCGTTGCCGGCGGTGGGGTTCGGGATGGGCGACGTGGTCCTGGGGGAGCTCCTCCGCGAGCGGGGAAGGGCCCCCGGGCACGCTCGGGGGGTCGACGACTACCTCGTGGTCATCGGCGAGGCGCAGCGGTCCGTGATGCTCCGGGTGGCCCACGCGCTGCGCTCGAGCGGGCGGAGTGTGCTCTATTCACTCAAGGACCAATCGGTGCGAAAGCAGTTCAAGGCCGCGGAGTCCGAGGGGGCCGCGCGCGTGCTGGTGCTCGGCCCGGACGAGGCGGCGCGGGGCGTCCTGGTGGCGCGGGACATGGGGACCGGGTTGGAGGAGGAGATCGCGATCACGGCGTTGGAGGCGGGGTGACCCGCCGGCCGGATCAGCCGTGACGTCCCCCCGCCACGACGAGGAGGCCGCCCGGCGCGCGCGTGAGGTGGCGGCGCGCGCCATCCGGCGGCTGGACATCTTGGAGTGGGTGATCCTCGGCGCGACCGCGCTGCTCGCG
Organism: Gemmatimonadota bacterium; assembly: GCA_003248075.1. GTDB lineage: Bacteria > Gemmatimonadota > Gemmatimonadetes > Longimicrobiales > Gaopeijiaceae > SZUA-318. The sequence continues at coordinate 114,618 of QJYK01000276.1, forward strand.
GTGGTGGGGGGATGGCTGGTGGCGGTCCTGGTGGCGACCGCGGCCGGGCTCCCTTTCGGCCCCGTGTGGACCGTGGCCGCGCTCCTGCTCATCGGTGTTCCGGTGGGGATCAAGATCCGACGGGTCCGCAGCGAAGAGCTCGAACGAGAACGGCGGAGACGAAGCGAACAGTCATGGGCGAAGAGAAGAAGCTGACTCCGAGGGGCGAAGACTTCGCCGCCTGGTACAACGAGGTCGTCCAGCGCGCGGAGCTCGCGGACTACTCCCCCGTGCGGGGCAGCATGGTCATCCGGCCCTGGGGTTACGGGATCTGGGAGAACATGCAAAGGGCCCTGGACTCCATGTTCAAGGAGACCGGGCACGAGAACGCCTACTTCCCCCTGCTCATCCCCATGAGCTTCATCGAGCGGGAGAAGGAGCACGTCGAGGGTTTCGCGCCCGAGCTCGCGATCGTCACCCAAGCGGGAGGCAAGGAGCTCGAAGAGCCGTTCGCGATCCGGCCGACGTCCGAGACGATCATCTACGCGATGTACGCCAAATGGGTTCAGAGCTATCGGGATCTGCCGATCCTCATGAACCAGTGGGCGAACGTGGTGCGCTGGGAGATGCGCACACGTCTCTTCCTGCGCACCGCCGAGTTCCTCTGGCAGGAGGGCCATACCGCCCACGCCACGGCGGAGGAGGCCGAAGAGGAGACGCTACTCATCCTGGGGATCTACCGCCGGTTCATGGACGAGTGGATCGCCATGCCGCCGATCACCGGCCTCAAGACGGATTCCGAGAAGTTCGCCGGTGCCGTTCGCTCGTACGCCTGCGAGGCCTTGATGCAGGACAATCGGGCCCTCCAGGCGGGCACGTCCCATTTCCTGGGCCAGAACTTCGCCCGCCAGTTCGATCTGAAGTTCCAGTCGGTGGAGGGAAGGGAAGAGTACGCGTGGAACACGTCCTGGGGCGTGTCGACCCGGTTGGTCGGCGGCATGGTGATGACCCACGGGGACGACGCGGGCGTGGTCGTGCCCCCCCGGCTGGCTCCTGTCCAGGTGGTCGTCGTGCCCATCCTGCGCGGGGACGATACCCAATCCAGGGTCCTGGCCAAGGCCCACGAAGTGTGCGCGCGCCTGAAGGAGCTGGGGGTCCGGGCCAAGGTCGACGCCCGCGAGCACCTGTCGCCGGGCAACAAGTTCTACGAATGGGAACGCAAGGGCGTCCCGTTCCGGGTCGAGATCGGCCCCAAGGACCTGGAAAAGGGCCAGCTCGCGATCGCCCGACGGGTGGTCCCCGAGGGCGCGAAACGGAAGGAGTTCGTCGCCGAGGCCGAAGCCATCGCCTCCTTTTCGGCCCGGCTCGAGGACCTGCAGAGCGAGCTGCGGGAAGCCGCGGCCGCGCGCCGGGAGGCCAATACCCTCCGTGGGGTCGGCTCCCTGGGCGAGCTGCAGGAGGCGCTGGACTCCGGCGCCGGCTTCGTGCTCACCGGCTGGAGCGGGGACCCGGCCGTGGAGGAGCGGGTCAAGGAACTGACGCGGGCCACCGCACGCGTCGTCCCCGGACCCGAGTTCCGCTCGGAGACCCCGCCGCAACGATGCGTGTCGGGAGACGGGCCGTCGAAGATGGAGGTGGCTTGGGCGAGGGCCTACTGACCGGTCCCTTTCCCCGGGTCGGTGGGGAGCTTCGTTGCGGCTCCCACCGGATCGCGGACCTGGCCGAGCGCTTCGGAACGCCCCTGTACGTGTACGACATGGATCGGGTGCGGGAGCGCGTCGACCGCTTTCAGAGGGCGTTCGCCGGCGTCGACCACCTCGTCGCCTACTCGGTGAAGGCCAACGGGAACCTCACGCTGCTCCGGCGTCTCGGGGCCCTGGGATGCGGCGCCGACATCACGAGCCGGGGGGAGCTCTTCCGAGCCCTCCGGGCGGGAATAGACCCAGGGCGGATCCTGTTCGCGGGTGTGGGCAAGAGCGAGCTCGAGATCCGCGAGGCGCTGGATGCCGGGATCTATGCATTCAACGTGGAGAGCGCCGGCGAGCTCGAGCGGATCGACGCGGTCGCGACATCCCTCGGTGTGCGCGCGCCGTTCGCGCTGAGGGTCAACCCGGACATCCTCTCCCCGACGCCCCACGAATACACGGCCACGGGACACGCCGAATCGAAGTTCGGTGTCCCCCTGACCGAAGCCCTGAGGCTGTACCGTTGGGCCAGCGGCCGGCGACATCTCGAAGTCCGGGGAATCGACGTGCACATCGGCTCGCAGATCATCGACCCGGAGCCGTACTTTAGGGCGCTGTCGGGCATCCTGGACATCGTGGCCGACCTCGGCAGGGAAGGGATCGGCCTCGAGTTCCTGGACATCGGCGGCGGCTTCGGGATTTCGTACGACGCCGGCCCCGAGATGGACGTCGAGACCCTGGCCCGCGAGGTCGTGCCGACCGTGCGCAAGGCCGGCCTTCGGCTGGTTCTCGAGCCCGGCCGGTCCGTGGTCGGTGACGCGGGCATCCTGGTCACCCGCGTCCACTACGTGAAACGGGGCGGGAAGACGTTCGTCATCGTCGACGGCGGCATGAGCGAGCTCATTCGCCCGAGCCACTACGGCGGGTTCCACGCCATCGAGCGCGTCGACGACCGCGCCCCCCGACCGACGGAAGTCGTGGACGTGGTAGGGCCGATCTGCGAAACGGGGGACTTCCTCGCCCGTGACCGGGCTCTGGAACTCCCCGAGACCGGCGAGCTGCTGGCGGTGCGTGCGGTGGGCGCGTACGGCTTCGCCATGGCCTCCAACTACAACGGCCGGCTGCGGCCGGCGGAATGTCTGATCGAAGGCGAGCGGATCTCGCTGGTGCGCCGGCGCGAGACGCTCGAAGACCTCATTCGAGGGGAGGACCTCCCGGAAACCGCTTCATGAACCGAGACCACGACCGCATTCTCATCCTCGACTTCGGCTCCCAATTCACCCAGCTCATCGCCCGCCGGATCCGGGAGGAGCGCGTCTACTGCGAGATCCATCCCTCGACGCGCTCGCTGGATTGGATTCGCGCGTGGAACCCCCGTGGCATCGTGCTGTCAGGCGGGCCGTCGTCGGTCTACGACGAGGGCGTGCCCACGACGGACCCGGGGATCCTCGCAGAGGGCTTTCCGATCCTGGGGATCTGCTACGGGATGCAGCTCATCGCGCACTTCGAGGGCGGGAAGGTCCAGCACGGCCACCGCGAATATGGACGGGCCGAGCTGGTCGTGGAGTCCCCGGAGGGCCTCTTCGCCGGGTTCGATCCGGCGGACCCGACCACGGTGTGGTGCTCGCACGGGGACCACGTGGACGAGCCGCCCGAGGGGTACGTCCGACTCGCCTCCACATCGTCGCTGCCCACCGCGGCCTTCCGCGCTGAGGATCGCCCCATCTGGGGGGTCCAGTTCCACCCCGAGGTGGCGCACACCCGTCGGGGGGACGAGATCCTGTCGAACTTCCTGTTCGAGGTGTGCGGCTGTCGTCCGACGTGGACGGCTGGCGCGTTCATCGAGGAAACCGTCGAGCGCGTGCGCTCCCAGGTCGGTGACGGCACGGCGATCTGCGGCCTTTCGGGAGGCGTCGATTCCTCCGTCGCCGCCGTGCTGGTACACCGCGCGATCGGAGATCGCCTGACCTGCATCTTCGTCGACCACGGCCTGCTCCGTAAGAACGAACGTGAGCAAGTAGAGCGTATGTTCCGTAATCACTATGACATACGTCTCATCGTCGAAGATGCTTCCGAGCTCTTTCTGGAGCGGCTGCGGGGCGTGACCGACCCGGAGGAGAAGCGACGACGCATCGGAAACACGTTCATCGAGGTCTTCGACGCCACGGCCGCCCGCGAAGGAACCGGGGCACGCTTCCTGGTTCAGGGCACGCTCTATCCGGACGTCATCGAGTCCGTGTCCGCTGGCGGCCCTTCGGTCACCATCAAGACCCACCACAACGTCGGGGGCCTTCCCCAGGACATGCCCTTCGAGCTCGTCGAGCCCCTCCGCGAGCTGTTCAAGGACGAGGTGAGACAGGTGGGGCGGGAGCTCGGGCTGCCCGAGGATTTCGTGGGCCGGCATCCGTTCCCCGGTCCGGGGCTGGCGATCCGCATCCTCGGGGAGGTGACGACCGAACGACTGGCGATGTTGAGGGACGCCGACGCCGTCTACCTCGAGGAGATCCGAGGGGCCGGGCTCTACGACGAGATCTGGCAGGCGTTCGCGGTCCTGCTCCCGGTCCGGTCCGTCGGCGTCATGGGGGACGCCCGAACCTACGAGAACGTGCTGGCGCTTCGCGCGGTCACCTCGAGGGACGGAATGACGGCCGACTGGTACGCGTTCCCGCACGACGTGCTCGGGAGGATCTCGACGCGGGTCATCAACGAGGTGAGGGGGATCAACCGCGTCACGTACGACGTGTCTTCCAAGCCGCCCGCGACGATCGAGTGGGAGTGAGCAAACGACGCGACGGGGCCTGGGAAAGACCTGCGCGGGGGACTACGGGTCGCCCGGACGCCCTCCCGCCAGCCGGGAAACGGCTTCTCGGAGTGCCGCGGGGCTGACGGGCTTGCTGATCAGCTCGGTCGGGCCGTTCGCGAACCCGGCCTCGAGGCTCACGTTCGCGTGTCCGCTGATCAGCACGGCCGGTAGGCCCGGCCGATCGGAGCGGACCGCGGCCACGAGGTCCGGTCCCTTCATCTCGGGCATCATCACGTCGGAGACCACGAGGTGGAGGGGGCCCTCCCAGCTGCGGGCCCGCTCCAGGGCGGCGCGACCGTCGGGTGCCACCAGGACCTCGTGCCCGGCCTGCTCGAGAACCCGGGTGAGCAGGGCCCGGACTCTCGGATCGTCCTCAGCCAGCAGGATCGTGCACCGCGTCCCCGCACCGCTGTCGCCAGCCTCGGACCCCTCGCCCAGCGGGGGCACCGTGTAGACGTGGCCTTCGGGCAGGCGGATGCGGAAGGTGGTCCCCCGGCCGGGCTCGCTCTCCACGTCGACCCGACCATGGGCGCTACGGACGATCTCGGCCACCGTGACGAGGCCGAGCCCCGTGCCATGGCTCTTGGTCGTGAAGAAGGGGTCGAAGATGCGAGGAAGGACCTCGGGCGGGATGCCCAGGCCGGTGTCGGACACCTCGAAGCGGATCTGGCGGGAATCGCCGTCCGCGGCATGGGTCGAGATCTTGAGGCGGCCCCCGTCCGGCATGGCGTCGCGCGCGTTCAATGCCAGGTTGAGGACCATCTGCTCGGCCTGCACGGGGTCCAACCACACGGGACCCACCTCCGGATCCAACGCGCGCACGACTTCGATGTCGGCGGGAATGACCCGGCGCAGGAAGGCCGTGAGGCGCTCGACCACGTGGTTCAGGTTGACGGGCTCGGAATGCACGGTCTGTCGGGTGGTGATTCCCAGCAGCTGACGCGTCAGGGCTCCACCCATGTGGGCGCCTTCCAGGATCTTGCGGACGTGCTCGGCCGACTCGGGGCCGGGGCCCTCCTCGATCTCCGTGGAAAGGAGCTCCGCGTATCCCGAGATGGCGGTCAGGAGGTTGTTGAAGTCGTGGGCGACGCCTCCGGCCATCTGCCCGATCGCCTCGAGTTTCTCGGCCTGGCTCAGCCGCTCCGAGATCGCCTCCGCCTCGGTGACGTCCTTTCCCGTGGAGACGAAGTGCGTGATCTCTCCGGATTCGCTGCGGAGGGGCCCGATCGTCTTCTCCTCCGTGTACAGCTCACCGTTCTTTCGACGGTTGCGGAACCTGCCGCGGTAGGTGAACCCCGCCTTGATCGTCCGCCACATCTCCGAATACACCTCGGGTGTGTGCTCCTCGGAGCGGAGCAGCCTCGGGGTCCTGCCGATCGCCTCGGACGCCGTGTACCCCGTCACGCGCTCGAAGGCCGGATTGACGTACTCGATGACGCCCTCCCGGTCGGTGATGAAGACGGGATCGGGCAGCTGCGCGATGACCCGCGCGAGCCTCCGCCCCTGATCCTCCTCGCGACTGAGGGCGAGGAGCGCCTCGTTGAAGCGGGTGGCCACCGAGCGTACCTCGGCCGGGCCCTCGGCCCGCAGCGGCCGGCGGTCGAGGAGGGCTCCCTGGGTGCCGTCCACCAGGCCGGACAGGGATCGCGTCACGGGCACGTAGACCCAGGTCAGCCCCACGGACGTGACCAGGATCAGCCCGATGGCGAGCACCAACGACCCGCGTGCTGCCGTGAAGGCCGGACCCAGCGCCTCGCGCTCCGACCACCCGGCGTCGACTCGCCACGGCGCGCCGGGCACGGGGACGTTGGCGAAGAGCATGGGCTCGCCCTCGAGGCTGGGTCCCTCTGTCGTATAGGCTCCCGTGCCCGCGCCCGGCGGCGTGGCCATGGGAGGGGGGAACTCCTTGCCGATCCAGCGCTCCGGATCCTGGGAGCGGGCCACGATGACGCCGTCATTGCGCGAGACGGTGAGGATCGAGCCACGGGGCAGGGACAGGCTGCCCATGAAATCCTGGAAGCGGGCGAGCTCGAGCCCCACCGTCACCACGCCCACGGGGAGACCCGTCGAGTCACGCACCGGGGCCGAGAGGGCCACCGACCAGACGGGAAACCTGCGGCCGATCATCGGCCCCTCCATCGACGGCCGACCCTCGAGAGCTTCCGCCAGCCAAGCCCGGTCCGCGTAGTCGACGACGCCGACCACGCCCCCGACCTGGGAGCAGACCGGCGCGCCAGTCCGGTCGACCAGAACCAGGTTCGAAAAGAGCGGCAACGTCTCCCGGTTCCGGGCGAGCCATCCCGCACAGCCCCCGGGCGCACCGGCGAGCACGCGGTCTGCTCCCTCCGCCAGGCGCTCCGCCGCGGCCCGCGACGTGCCCAGCACCGTGCCGACGTTCGCCGCCGTCGCCTCCGCCAGGTTCAGAAGGCGCTGGACACTGGAGGCCCGTTGGGCGCGGAGGTCCTGGATCACGAGGGTGGAGAGGAGTCCTGTGACCAACAGTACGGTGCCGGTTCCCAGGATGGCGAGTCGGGCTCGGATGGACAGGACCCCGAACCGGCGCCCTCCGGGTCGGGCGCGCCGTTCCCCGGGGGCTTCTCGTCTACCCACGGAGCACGACCGCGTCCGCCTCGATCTCGACGAGCATCTCCGGGTCGATCAGGCGGGAAACCTCGACCATGCTCGTGGTGGGCGGGTGCGGACCGAAGGCTTCGGCGTGTGCCCGCCCGAATTCCTCCCAACGGCCGATATCGGTGACGAACATGCGGGTTCGGGTCACGTCGGCCATCGCCGCCCCGACACCCCGAAGGGCCTCGGCGATGATCTCGAGGCATCGGCGCGCCTGCGCGTAGGCGTCCCCGGGAGCGTAAACGTTGCCGTCCTCGGCGACGGAGGCCGTCCCGGTTACGAACACGCGCTCGCCTGCGCGAAGGGCTCGGCAATAGCCGACGCGGGACTCCCAGGGTGCTCCGGAGAAGACCCTTTGGAACGCCATTTGCATCGCCTCCGTCGCTCGGGACCCCCAGGAAGGGGGGCGAATGCAACAATGATACGAGTTACGTTCGTCGAAAGGAGGGTGTGATGCGTTGGTCGATCCGCTGTGCATCCTTGTCTCTGATCCTGGCTCCGGTCCATGCGGCCGGCCAGGTGGCGTGGGACGCGCCGCCGCTCATGAGATCCGGTGCCCCTTCCGGGCTCTCCGTGTACCTGACCTCGGCGGACCCCGGCGACGGGCTGGGTGTGGTCGCCGCCTGGAGGGGGGCGGCAGCGCCGTCGGGGCTCGGTTTCCGGGTGGGGGTCGCCGAAGAGCCCGGGGGGGACATCGCTGCCCTGTTCGGTGTGGACGTGTCCGGTGAGCTCGCTTCACTCTCCGGCCAGGGCGCGCCGGCCCTGATGTGGTGGACCGGTGCCGGCGTGGGCGTCGGGACCTACTTCCTCGCCTCCTTCCCCCTGGGCATGACCATCGGGTGGACGGGCCGGGACGAGGGAGTGGCCTTCATGCCGTACGTCGGGGGGCACGTCGTGCTGGACGTGATCTCCGGTCCGGCGGACGATCTCGACCTCGACGGGGCGGTGGACCTGGGCCTGGATCTGGGCTTCGCCTCGGGCTTCATGATCCGATTCGGTGCCTCGCTCGGCAGGCGGGACGCGTTGGCCATCGGGGTCCGGCTACCGACCGGTTGACGGGGTCGGCGTCTCTCCGGGTCGCCGTAGCCCTCCTGACCCCTAGGCGGCGTGACAGATGAGACACTTGAGGTAGGCGCTCTCAGGGCAGGCGGTCGACACGGGGTGATCGGCCGCCTGCCCGGCCCGCTCCAGCACGCGCACTCTCCTTCCCGCGCGCGCAGCGGCCCGGGCGACCGCGTCCTGGAAATCTTCCGGTGCGACCCGACCCGAGCAGGAGCACGTGACCAGGATGCCCGCCGGCTCGAGGCACGACAGGGCCAGGGCGTTCAGCCGTTCGTAGGCCCGGAGCGCCTGGGGAACGCCCCTGCGGGTTCGGGCGAGCCGAGGGGGGTCCAGCACGATCATCCCATAGCGCCGGCCCGCGCGGGCTTCGGCCTCGAGCCACCCGAAGGCGTCGGATCGCTCGAAGCGCATCGTGGGGGAAACCCCGTTGAGCTCCGCGTTGGCCCTGGCCAGCTCCAGCGCCCTCGCCGACACGTCGACCCCGATCACGCTCCGGGCGCCTGCACGCGCGACGGCGACCCCGAAGCCCCCGCTGTAGCAGCACACGTCGGCCACGGTCCGGCCGTCGGCGTACGCGGCCGCCCGACTCCGATTCCTACGCTGATCCAGGTAGAAGCCGGTCTTCTGTCCAGTTCGCAGATCTACCGCGAAACGGAGATTTCCCTCCTCGATCTGAAACGGCCCCTCCGGCATCGAGCCGCGCACCAAGCCGTCGGTCAGCTCGAGGCCCTCCTGCTCGAGCACCCCCTTCTCGGTGCGCAGGAGCACGCCCTTTGCCGACGTCTCCGATTCCAGGACGTCCAGGAGGGCCTCCTGCCGCGTCGCGAGCGCCGCGCTCGTCAGCTGAACCGCCAGAAACGGTCCGTACCGGTCCACGGTCAGCCCCGAGAGACCGTCCCCCTCGGAAAAGACGAGGCGACAGGCTCCCCCCGGGTCGTCCAGTCCGAGCCCGTGACGACGTAGGTCGATGGCCTCGCGGACCCGGGCGGCGAAGAAGTCCGCGTCCAACGGGGCGTCATCCCAACGGTAGAGACGCACGCGGATCTGGCTGCGCCCGTTGTAGAGCCCGCGTGCCACGAACGCGCCTGCCGCATCCACGACCCGTACCTCGTCGCCGTCGCCGGGGGTCGGGGTGACTCCCGTGAGCGCCCCTGAGAACAACCACGGATGCCCCGCCCGGAAGGGTCCGTCGCGCCCTCCCGCCAACCGGGCGATCGGGGGGATCACCGGGACGAGGTCGCTCCGCCCGTGTCCGGCGCCATGCGCTGCACGTCGAGCCGCCGCTCGATCTCGTCCCAGATGTCGCGCATCAGCTCCACGTCCTCGCCGTGTGCCTCGATAAACTGCGTGAGATCATCCTCGCTAACACCATGGCGATTAATCGCTTGGGCACGCTTCGCGTCGGAGATGAGAGACTCGCCGGCGGAGAGTGCGGTGGACCTCAGGTCGACGTACGTCGCGATGAAGGTCTCGGCGTCGATGCCGGGCGACGGCCCGGACGTGTCGCCCCCGCACGCCGTGAGCACGACGGCCAGTGTGAGCGAGAGCGTCGGCACGTGGGCGGTCGATCGGAACGGTGGCATGGGCCCCGGGTGGCGGAAGCGGGATGTCCTGGAACGTCCGGATCGATCACCCTCCGGGGCGGCCGGACATCGTGTCTGGCATGGTATCCCTCGACGCGTCCGCGGGGTCCACCGGCGCGAACAGCCAGTCGGGACCGACCCGGGCCAGCACTGCCTCGAAGGCTCCCACCACCCTCGGGTCGAAGTGGGTTCCCGAGCAGCGGAGGATCTCCTGCACGGCTCTCTCCGGCGCGAGGGCGTCCTTGTACGGCCGGCTGTGCGCGATCGTGTCGAACGTGTCCGCTACGGCGACGATGCGGGCGGCGAGCGGAATCGCATCGCCCGAGAGGCCCCTTGGATAGCCGCGGCCATCCCAGAGCTCGTGGTGGGCCCCGGCGATCTCGGCCGCCACCTGGAGGATCCGGTGACGGCTGCCCCCGAGGATCTGGGCGCCGATGGACGTGTGGCTCTGCATGAGGGCGTATTCGTCGGGGGTGAGCTGCCCCGGCTTCCGGAGCACCGCGTCCGGCACCCCGATCTTGCCGATGTCGTGCATCGGGGCGGTCCGTCGTATCAGGTCCACCTCCGTCGGGTCGAGACCGAGCTCCGCCGCGAGCTCGGCGGCCAGGATGCCGACGCGGTCGGCGTGTCGCCCCGTCACGTCGTCACGGTATTCCCCGGCGAGGGCCAGGCGACTCAGGATCTCGCTGCGCGTCTCCTCCAATTCCGCGGTGCGCTCCGTCACCCGCCGCTCGAGCAGGTCCCGCTGATCGGCGACGCGACGCGTCAGGAGCCGCGTCTCCAGGAGGGTTCGCGCCCGCGCCTCCGCCTCGGCCGGGTCGAACGGCTTGGCGAGGAAGTCCTTCGCACCCGCGGCGAGGGCGCGCCGACGCACCGAGGGATCCTGGTCACCGGTCAGAACCAGAACGGGGAGATACTCTTCGGGCGGAATCCACGACGCGAGTTGGGCCAGGACCTGGAAGCCATCCAGGTCCGGCATGTGCAGGTCGAGGATCAGGAGGTCGACCGTGTTCCGCTCGAGACAGGCGCGGAGCTGGGTGGGGTCCGTGAGGCCCAGGGGCTCGGCGTAACCGGCCCTGGTGAAGAGCCGCTGCAGGGTGCTGACGATCACCGGGTTGTCGTCCACGACAACGATCTTCCCCGCGGCCCGCGGCCCAGCCCACTGCGCCCCGACCGCTGCGGCCATGCCGCCGCCGGGGGTGGAAGGGGGGCGCGGGGGGGCGACGGGACGCTCCAGCGCCAACTCCGACGCGTCCCGGTCGGCGCGGTACACGCGGTCGCCCCCGCTCTCGCGGGCGCGGAACAACGCACGGTCGGCCGCGGCGAGAAGGAGATCGGCCGAGCCGGTGCGCGGGTCGATCGCGCTCACCCCCACACTCACGGTGGGCGACCCCCAAGCGAACCGCTGCTCGGACAGGCGCGCACGGATGAGCTCGGCGAACTCGACGGCCCCTTCGATGGGACACCCGACCAGAACGGAAACGAAGCGGCCCGGACCGAGGCGCGCGGACAGGTCCATCTGGCGGGTCCGGTCCCGAAGGGTCTCCGCGAGGACCCGAACCGCACGCTGGCCGGCCGCCCGCCCGTGACTCGCGGTGAGGCTCTCCAGGTCGTCGACCTCGAACAGGACGGTGGCGAGATCGTCCCCCCGAACGGCGCGACCCCAGGCCGCCTCGAGGAAGGCGGCGGCCTGCTCGTGGCCCGGAAGGCCGACGAGGTCGTCGCCGGCTGCGTCCTCGTCCGGTGTCTGGCTCTCCCGCCCGAGACGCTCCGCCAGCACGCCGATCCCAAGGATCATCAGGGTCAGCAGTGCCGCGATCGCGACCACGTCGGGGGCAGGCGGCGACGGACGGCCCAGCGCCGCGGCCAGGAGGGGCCACGACATGAGCGCCCCGAGGGCGCCTGCCAGCGCGATCATAGCGCCCCGCCAGCCCCCGCGCTGCGACAGGAGGAAGCCCGGCGCGAGCGCGGGGGTCCAGACCAGGACCGCCGCCGAGCCGGACGCCGTGCCGGGCAGGAGCACGGAGAGAGTCACGGGCAGGGCGAGCGCCGCGGCGCACACGCTCAACTCCCGCGTGGGGATGCGCCGTTCGGCCCCTGAGCTTCGGCTGTCCTGATGGGCGCCGGGCACGTCGGATCTCCGGGCTGCTTGGCCAGGGAGCAGGACCCGAACGCCGGGAGCCTGTCCGAGGCGAGTCAACGTCGAAGATGGGGCCGTCCCGCCGTAGCCCACAACCGCGTAAGAGTCAGGTTCTCCAAGAAGTTGTGGGCGCAGGCCGTACCCCGTGTCGGGGACGCGCCCCGAGTGCCGAGAACGGTGGGCAGCCCTCGCCGGAGCGGCCTGCCCGGCACGGGGCTTGCCTCTGGTGTCCTTCGCGACTCGACGTAGGAGGCCCGATGAAGAGAAGGCGGACAGCTGCGTTGGCCGGCGTGGCGCTGGGCATGTTCGGCGCGTTCGGCCTCACGTCGGGCGGGCCCGTCAGGCCCGCCGAAGGGCCGGTTGCGATCCCGGAGTGGCTCGCGATCGGCTCGCTGCTGAGCGGCTTCGCCCTGGTCTATTTGGCGGCCTGGAGCCGGCGTCCCGACCGCTGACCGATCAGGTCGACGGCGCATCGGGTTCGCGCGCGTCCCACTCGGCCGCCCGTGACGTATCTTCAGGGGTTGGCGAGCGGCCCGCCTCGCCCCCACCACCCATCGCTGGTACCAAAATGACTCAACGATCAGGCAGGTCCCCACGATCCGGTCTCACGGCGATGCTCGCGGCGGGGATGGCGGTCTCGGCCTGCGCGGTGAACCCGGCGACCGGCGAGCGCCAGTTCTCCCTCATCAGCGAGGGTCAGGAGATCCAGATGGGTCGCGAGGCGGACGCGGACGTCGCGACCTCCCTGGGGCTGGTGCAGGACGAGGCGCTGCAGCGTTACGTCGGGGACATCGGCCGGCGCCTCGCCGCCACCTCGGAGCGCCCCGATCTTCCCTGGTCCTTCAAGGTGGTCGACGACCCCGTCGTGAACGCGTTCGCGCTTCCCGGCGGCTTCATCTACGTGACCCGGGGGATCCTCGCGAACTTCGAGAGCGAAGCCGAGCTGGCCGGCGTGCTGGGCCACGAGATCGGCCACGTCACCGCGCGCCACTCCGTCTCCCAGATGAGCCGCCAGCAGCTCCAGCAGGTGGGGCTCGGTGTCGGGATGATCCTTTCCGAGGACGTACGCCGCTTCGGGGGGGTGCTGGCCGCGGGCCTGGGGCTGCTGAACCTCCGGTACTCCCGCGGCGACGAGACCCAGTCCGACGAGCTCGGGGTGCGGTACATGGGCCGGGCCGGGTACGACGCCGGACAGCTCGTCGGCGTGTTCCAGATGCTGGCCTCGGTCTCCGGGGGCGAGGGAGGGCGGGTCCCGCAGTGGCAGCTCACCCACCCCTACCCGGAGAACCGCGAGGCGCACATCCGCGACGTCATCGCCGCGTCGGACCTTCCGACCGGCGGCCGGGTGGATCGAGAGGCCCTTCTCGATCGCATCGACGGGCTCGTCTATGGCGAGAACCCCCGGGACGGATACTTCAAGGGCGCCCGCTTCTTCCACCCGGAGATGGCCTTCGAGCTGACCTTCCCGGAGGGGTGGAAGACGGTCAACCAGCGCTCTGCCGTCGGGGCGATCAGTCCGTCCGAGGATGGTCTCGTCGTCCTCGAGCTCGTGCCCGACCAGACGGATCCGGTCGCGGCACTCCGTGCGTTCCTGGCCCAGGAGGGCGTCGAGGGCGGGGCGATTCGGCAGGACGACGCCTATGGGATTCCATCCGCCCGGGCTCCGTTCACGCTGACATCGGATCAGACCCAGCTGCGTGGGGTGGCCACCTTCCTGCGCCATCGTGACAGGCTCTTCAGGATCCTCGGCTATTCGGTCGCGCAGAAGTGGTCGGGGTACGAGCGGGCCGTCGTATCCGCCCACGGGACGTTCCGTCCCATCACGGACCAGGCGGTTCTGGGCGTGCAGCCGTGGCGGGTCGAGATCGTCACCCTCCCGAGGGCGATGACGATGGCGGCGTTCCAGGAACGGTATCCGTCGATGGTGCCCCTGGAAGAGGTGGCCCGCCTGAACCGGGTGCCCAGCGACGCCTCGCTGGCCGCGGGAACGAGGATGAAGCGGGTGGTCGGAAACCCGCTCCCGTAGGATAGATCCGGCGGGTCGGAGGTGGCCCGGTTCTTGAGTCCATCAGGGGTGGAGAGCGCTCGGCGCTGCCATTACGGCAGTCGCCGACGGCGGTGAGCCCCCGACCCGAGATCGAACATGTTGAGCCCTGAACGACTGACCATGAAGGCCGCGGAGGCCCTCCAGGCCGCTGCGGGCGAATCGCGGCGTCGGGGCAACGCGGAAGTCCACGGCGTCCACCTGCTCGACGCGCTCCTCTCCCAGGAGGAGGGCATCGTCACTCCCGTGCTCCAGAAGCTCGAGGTCAACCCGGCCCTGGTGCAGAGCCGAGCCCGGGAGGCGATGGACCGGATGGCGCGGGTGGAGGGCGGCTCGGAGCCCAACCTCTCCCGTGATCTACGCCGCGCGCTGGACGGGGCCGAGGACGTCGCGAGGGAGCTGGACGACGATTTCGTGTCGACGGAGCACCTGCTGCTCGGACTGACCTCGGAGAAGGACGACGCGGGCCGAATCCTTCGCGACGCCGGTGCGACGCTCGCCGAGGTGCGCGCGGCGTTGGAGGCGGTTCGGGGGGCCCACCGCGTGACCGACGATACGCCGGAGGACAGCTACCGCGCCCTGGCGCGGTTCAGCCGCGACCTCACCGAACAGGCGCGACGTGGAAAGCTCGATCCGGTCATCGGGCGCGACGAGGAGATCCGGCGGGTCATCAAGGTCCTGGCGAGGCGCACGAAGAACAACCCCGTCTTGATCGGCGAGCCAGGGGTCGGCAAGACCGCGATCGTCGAGGGGCTCGCGCAGCGAATGGTCGCCGGGGACGTGCCCACCTCCCTCGCCAACAAGAAGCTGCTCCAGCTCGACATCTCGGCCATGCTGGCCGGTGCGAAGTACCGAGGGGAGTTCGAGGAGCGGATGAAGGCAGTCCTCAAGGAGATCACCGAGGCCGACGGACGCTACGTGATCTTCATCGACGAGATGCACACGATCGTCGGCGCGGGGGCCGCCGAAGGAGCCGTGGACGCCGGGAACATGCTCAAGCCTGCCCTGGCCCGCGGGGAGCTGCGGGTGGTGGGTGCCACGACCCTGGACGAGTACCGCAAGCGCATCGAAAAGGACCCCGCGCTGGAGCGCCGATTCCAACCGGTGTTCGTCGCGCCGCCCTCCGTGGAGGACGCCGTCGCCATCCTCCGGGGGCTCAAGGAGCGCTACGAGGTGCATCACGGCGTGCGCATCTCCGACGACGCCCTGATCGCCGCTGCCAAGCTCTCGGACCGTTACATCGGCGGACGATTCCTTCCCGACAAGGCCATCGACCTCGTCGACGAGGCGGCCAGCCGGCTGCGGATCGAGATCGATTCGCTGCCCCAGGAGATCGACGAGGTCGAGCGTCGGATCACCCAGCTCGAGATCGAGCGGCAGGCGCTGCAGAAGGAGAAGGACCGGTCGGCCGTGGACCGCCGCGAAGCGATCGAAGGCGAGCTCGCGGAGCTCAACGAGAAGAGCCAGGGCATGAAGGCCCAGTGGCAGGTCGAGAAGGACGTCATCGCCAAGATCCAGAAGCTGCGCTCGCGGGTCGACGAGCTCCGCGTCGAGGCCGAGCGCGCGACTCGGACCGGCGACCTGAATCGGGCCGCGGAGATCAACTACGGCGAGATTCCCGACGCCGAGGCCGAGACCCGACGGCTTACCGCGCACCTGGCCGACGTACAGAAGACCAAGAAGTTCCTCAAGGAGGATGTGGAGGCCGACGACATCGCCGAGGTGGTCGCCGAATGGACGGGCATTCCGGTGAAGCGTCTCCTGGCGTCCGAGCGCAAGCGTCTGACCCAACTCGAGCGCCACCTGTCCGAGCGCGTGGTCGGCCAACCGGAGGCGGTGGCGGCCGTCTCGAACGCGGTCCGGCGGGCGCGGGCGGGGCTGCAGGACCCCAACCGCCCGGTCGGGTCCTTCATCTTCCTCGGCCCCACCGGGGTCGGGAAGACGGAGACCGCGCGCGCCCTGGCCGAGTTCCTGTTCGACGACGAGCGCGCGATGGTGCGCATCGACATGTCCGAGTACATGGAAAAGCATGCTGTCGCGAGGCTGATCGGGGCCCCGCCCGGGTACGTCGGCTACGAGGAGGGCGGTCAGCTCACGGAGGCCGTCCGTCGACGTCCGCATGCCGTGGTCCTGTTCGACGAGATCGAGAAGGCGCACCCCGAGGTGTTCAACGTGCTCCTGCAGATTCTGGACGACGGGCGTCTGACCGATGCGCAGGGACGGACCGTGGACTTCCGCAACGTGGTCGTCATCATGACGTCCAACATCGGAAGCCAGCTGATCCTGGAAGCCGTGGGCAAGGGCGAGCGGCTTGCCGTGGAGGAGCAGGTCCGGGGCATGCTTCGTCAGCACTTCCGGCCGGAGTTCCTGAACCGGATCGACGACATCGTGGTCTTCGCCCCGCTGGGCGTTGAGGAGCTCCGGGCCATCGTGGCGTTGCAGCTGACCCGCGTCTCGCGGCTGGCTGCGGACCTGGGCATCACCCTCGAGGTCACGGACGAGGCCCGCGATTTCCTCGCGAGGGAAGGCTACGACCCGGCCTTCGGAGCTCGGCCGCTCAAGCGCGCCATCCAGCGCTACGTGCAGGATCCGCTCGCGCTCTACCTGCTCGACGAGGAGGTCGCCGAGGGCACCCGCATCGTGGTGATTCCCGCGGCCGACGGCCGACGGCTCACCTTCGAGGCCCACGCGCCGTCGTCGCTCGCGCCGCCGGAGCCGAGCCAGGCGTGAGACGAGGTCCGAGCGGGGTTCCTTGCGGCGGGGGTTTTGAAGAGATTCGTTCGTTCGGTCTTCGGGGTCCGCCGCAAGGAGGGACGATGCGCCATCGCCGGATGACGGGAGCCCGCCCGATTCTGTGGTCGACGTTGATGGTATTGGGCGCGCTCTCGGCGTGCAGCACCTCGAGCGCGCGCAGCGGGCAGGGGGCCGGATTGGTGGCGCAGCTGTCCGTGGAGCGATTCCTGCAGGCAGCCAACGAGAGGGACATCGAGATGATGGGCCGGCTCTTCGGAACCGCCGATGGTCCGATTCTGGAGACGGGCAGCACCTTCGGCTGCATGTTCAAGAAGATCGGCTCCTGGTTCGGAGGGAACGCGTGCGTCGACCGGCGCGACGTGGAAGTCCGCCTCGACGCGATCGCTCAGCTGCTTCGACACGACGACTACGTGGTGGTCGAGGAACAGGGGCTGGCGGGGCGGTTGGGAGAGGCACGACAGGTCTTCGTGAACCTGACGGTCCAGGGGGAACAGGTCGGTCGTGTCCCGTTCACCGTCGTGCGCACGTCCGGGGGAGGGTGGCTCGTGGAGGCCGTGGACCTCGAGAGGGTCATGGCCCGTCGCTGAGGACCGGCGGGTGGGTCGAGCCGAACGAACGAGATGGGTTGGAGCCCGAGCCGTGGGCGTCAGTCGGTGCGCTGGACCAACTCGACGAGCACGCCCCCGGTGCTTCGGGGATGGAGAAAGGCCACCAGGTGGCCGCCCGCGCCGGGACGGGGCTCGGGGTCGACGAGCTCGACTCCCTCCTCCGCGAGGCGCGTGAGGTCCGCGGCGAGGTCTTGCGAGCGGAAGGCGATGTGGTGCAGGCCGGGCCCGCGGCGTGAGAGGTACCGCCCGACCGTGGTGTCGGGCCCGAGGGGCTCGAGGAGTTCGATGGGTCCGCAGAAGGCGACACGCACGCCTTGGGCGGCGATGGTCTCTGGGAGGGAACAGCGCACGCCCGTGAGGCGTTCGTAGACCGGGCGCGCGGCGTCCAGTGAGGGTACGGCGATCGCTACGTGGTCGAGGTGGCGGGCGTCGCTGGAATCAACGTTCATGACAGATCCTGCGTCGGTGCCGGCGGAGGACCGGGTGTGCTCCGGAAGGGGAGCCTACCCGACCGAGCAAGGAGAGATGGATGGCGACGAGCAACACGATCATCGAGGTCAACGACGAGAACTTCGCCGATGAGGTGGAGAAGCGCGAGGGGCTGTCGATGGTCGATTTCTGGGCGACCTGGTGCGGACCGTGCCGCATGGTTGCGCCCATCGTAGAGCAGCTCGCCGACGAGTATCAGGAGAGCGGATTGAAGGTCGCGAAGCTCGACGTCGACGCGAACCCCACGACGTCGGCCCGGCTCGGGATCCGGTCCATCCCGACGATCCTGTTCTTCAAGGGAGGCTCGCTGGTCGACCAGGTGATCGGATTCGTCCCCAGGCCACACCTGGAAGAGCGGATACGGAAACACCTCTGAACCAGGGGAGCTCTGCAGAGACTCCCCTGGCGTCGGCCCCAGGAGACCGAGTCGATTTCGACCCTCTACGTCGTCGCCACCCCGATCGGCAATCTGGGCGATCTGAGCCGCCGCTCCGCCGAGGTGCTGTGCTCGGTGGATCGGATCCTGGCCGAGGATACGCGCCGAACCAGGATCCTGGCCGGGCACGTGGGTGCCCGGGCGCCGCTGGTGTCGCTGCACGAGCACAATGAGGCTGAGCGTACGACGCGCGCCCTGGCGTGGTTGGAGGCCGGGGAGTCTCTGGCGCTGGTCTCCGACGCGGGCACGCCCCTCGTGTCCGATCCCGGCCGAAGGCTTGCCGAGGCCGTCGTGGCCGCGGGTCACGAGGTCGTAGCCCTTCCCGGGCCATCCGCCGTCCTGGCGGCGTTGGTGACCTCGGGACTTCCCACGGAGCGCTTCACCTTTCTCGGTTTCCTCGGCCGCAAGGGCCCGGGGCGGGCGGAGGATCTCCGGCGGGTGGCCGAAGCGCGGGAGACCACGGTCGTCTTCGAGGCACCGGGGCGTCTCGCTCGGCTCCTCGCCGATCTCGCCCAGGCGTGTGGCCCGGAGCGGAGAGCGGCCGTCGCCCGCGAGCTCACCAAGGTCCACGAGGAGGTCAGGCGCGGAACCCTGGGCGAGCTGGCCCGCTACTACGGGGAGGAACCCGCCCGGGGCGAGGTCACCCTGGTGGTGGGCCCCGAGCCGGAGGGATCCGCGGAGGCCGGGGAAGGGCTCGAGGCGGAGGCACGCGAGATGGCCCTGGAGGGGCTGGCTCGTGGGCTGCGACCCAGCGAGGTGGCGCGCGACATCTCCCGGCGTCTCGCACTACCGCGCAACGTATCGTACCGTATCGTGCACGAGATCTCTGGCGCCTGACCTCAGGAGTGCTCCGCCCTCGGATGAGCTGGCTTCTCCACGCCCTCCTCGCCGCGACCCACGCGGCGGCCGCGCCGGCCCCTGCCGTGGTCGATTCGATCACGATCGCGCGGCTCCAGTACGACGGCGGTGGCGACTGGTATGCCAACCCCTCCTCGCTTCCCAACCTCCTGGAGGCGGTCCGTGAGCGCACGGCGATTCCCGTCGCGGCGAGGGAGGTTACGGTGCGCCCGCTGGACCCCGGGCTGCGCGACCACCCGTTCCTGTACATGACCGGGCACGGGAACGTGCGCTTCACGCCCCAGGAACGTTCGGCACTCCGAGACTACCTGCGCGCGGGGGGCTTTCTACACGCCGACGACAACTACGGGTTGGACGAGTCGTTCCGACGCGAGATCGAGCAGATCTTCCCCGACGCTCGGTTGGTCGAGCTTCCGCCCGATCATCCCGTATTCCACGGCGTGTACGACTTCCCCGAGGGCCTGCCGAAGATCCACGAGCACGACGGCGGTCGACCGCAGGCTTTCGCCATCGTGGAAGGCGGGCGCATGCTCGTCTTCTACAGCTACGAATCGGACCTTGGCGACGGCTGGGAGGATCAGGACGTGCACGACGATCCACCGGCAATCCGGGAGCAGGCGTTGCGGATGGGTGTGAACCTGTTCGCGTACGTCCTCGGGCAGGCCATCCCGTGAGCCCCGCGCGGCGTACCCTCGAGGATCGCGTGCAGGCGGTCCGGAGCCGACTCCGCCGGCGGACCTACGGGGTCACCTCGATCTGGATCGCGGCCTTCGCCGGCGCCGCGCTCGCCCTCGCCTGGATCCTGTCGGGACCGGAAGGGTGGCGGCAGGGAAGTGACGTTCCGCTCGTCCTCGACCTGGGGGTCATCGTCGTGCTCACGGCTTCGCTCCTGCTCGCGCGGTGGGGCGTGGGTCGCTGGTTCGGCGAAGCCCCCCTTTCCTCGGCGATCGAGAGAGCGGCGGGGCTCGCCCAGGGTACGGTGCGAGGCTCCCTCGAGCTGGTGCGCGCGGTGCCGCCGGGCGTGTCCGCCTCCCTGGTCGATCAGGCGGCGGCCCGGACCGCCGAACGACTGCGAGGCTCCCCCGACGCGCTGTCGGGAGCCCTAGGGGCATCGGTGCGCAGGTGGGCGGTTCGAGGAACCGGGGCCGTGACGGTGCTGGCGGTGGTACTCGTCGGCCTCACGGCGGCTTCGCCCGCGCGGTCGGGGCGGGCCCTGGCCGGGCTGGCTGCGCCCCTTCGCGTCATGACGGATCCGGTGCTCGCGCCGATCACGGTCGACCCTGGTTCCGTGGAGGTGCAGCGGGGATCCGATGTGCGGGTGTCGATCCGTGCGCCCGGCCGGGACGCCGCGAACCTCACATCCCAGTCGTCGGGCGAGGTGGCGCGGACCGAGACGCTGCTCCTCACGGACGGGTCCGGCTCGACGATGTTCGAGGCCGTCTCCTCGCTCATCGAGTATCGGGTGCGCACCCCGGACGGGGCCGTGGCGGGGCCCTTCCGCATCGTGCCGGTGGATCCGCTGTTCGTCGGCGACGTGCGCATCGAGATCGCCTACCCGCCCCACACGGGCCTTCCCAGCGAAGAGTTCCGGGGCTTGGTGCCCCCCCTGGCCATGCCGGTGGGCACCCGGTTGATCGTGGAAGGGCGCGCCAGCAGGCCGCTTTCGTCGGCCTCTCTCGTCGGTGAGGATGGCCGAGAGGCGTTCCGCCCCTCCATCGACGGTCCGACCTTCGAGGGCAGCTGGGTACCGCGCGCGAGCGGCACGTACGACTGGACGTTCCGGGACGAGGACGGGGGGGCGGCCGCGACCCAGCCGGATCCGTTGGAGATCCTCCTGCTGCCCGACTCGGCACCGGGGGTGACGATCCCGATCCCCGGGAGGGACACGGTCCTGCCTCTGACGCTCAGACAGCCGCTGATCATCGAGGCGCACGACGATTACGGGCTCCGGCGACTCGAGCTGGTCGCGTACAGGGTCACCGCGTTCGGGGAGGCCAGGGAGCCGGTGACCCAGGGGCTGGACCTTGGAGGGGCCCGCGCGGCGCTGGCGCGTCCGCTGCTGGACCTGACCGGATGGGGGCTGCTTCCCGGGGACGAGGTGCGTTACCACGCCCGGGCGATCGACAACGCCCCGGTCGCACAGGAGACCCTCACGCCCGAGTACGTGCTGCGCATGCCCGAGGCGTCGGAGATGAGGCGCGAGGCCCAGGATCAGCTCCAGGAGATGGCGGAGCGCCTCCGTGAGCTCGCGGACGAGGCAGGCCGCCAGGCCGATGAGAGCCGGGACAAGGAGCGGCAGGCTGCTGCGGCTCGCCAGGACGAGAGTCGACAGGCCGGCCGCCCGGACGCGCCGGAGATGGGCTTCGAGGAGCGCGAAGAGCTCCGCGAGGCGCTGGAGAGCCAACAGGCGATGACCGGCCAGGTGGATTCCATGCGCGCCGAGCTCGCGGCCCTCGAGGAGATCATGCGCGAGGCCGGTCAGGCCGATCCGGAGCTTCGGGCGGACCTGGAGGAGCTGCAGGAGCTCCTGCAGCAGATCTCGAGTGAAGGCCTGCGTGACAAGCTCGACGATCTGTCGCAGTCGCTCGACCAGCAGGACGCGCGTGACGCGCGCAAGTCGTTGGAGGAGTTGGCCAAGGAGCAGGAGAACTTCAGGGACCGCATCGAGGAGTCGCTGGAGCGCTTCCGCCGCGCGGCCGTGGAGCAGGACTTCCGGGCCACGAAGAGCGAGGTCTCGGACCTCGCGCTCCAGGAGAAGGCCCTGTCCGACGCGTTCAAGGAAGGGGACGACCCGACCCGGCGAGCCGAGCAACAGGCCGAGCTCGAGCAGCGCGCCGGCGATGTCGAGCAGCGCATGGAGCGACTCGAGCAGCGGCTGGAGCAACTCGGGGAGCAGGATGCGGCCCGGGAGGTCCAGGACGCGCGCCAACGAGCCCAGGAGGCCCGGGAGCAGATGAGTCAGGCCCGGGAGCAGGCCCGGCAGCAACGGAGCCGCGACGCGGGGGAGAAGGCCCAGGAGGCGTCCGAATCGCTCGAACAGGCCTCGGAGCAGCTCGAGCAGGCGCAGCAGCAGATGGCCGAACAGCAGGCGGAGCAGGCTCGGGAGGCCCTCCGCAACGCGTCGGACGACGCGCTGTCGTTGGCTCGCCGCCAGACGGACCTCCGCGGCGAGATGGAGGGTGCCGGGCAGGACCGGATCGACCAGATGCGGGCCGACGAAGCGTCCCTTCTCCAGGGCGTGCGGAACCTGGCACAGAATCTCCAGGGGTCGAGCGACGGCGCGAGCCAGGCCAGCCCCGAGCTCTCGGCGCAGATCGGGCGGGCGATGGAGTCGCTGCAGAGGACGATCCAGGCGATGGAAAGCCGACGGGGACCCAGCCCCTCGCCGTCGGCCGCCGCCGAGCAGGCGGTGTCGGACCTGAACCAGCTCGCGCTCGTGGCGATGGCCGGGGCCGAGCAGATGGGCCAACAGGGTCAGGGCCAGAGCGGGGGCGAAGAGGTCTCCCAGCAGCTCGAGCAGCTCGCCCAGCAACAGGGCGAGCTCTTCAACCAGACCGGGCAGCTCACCCCGCTCCAACTGGGTGAGCAGGCCCTTCGGGAGCAGCTCCAGCGCCTGGCCGAGGAGCAGCAGCAGGTGGCCGACGACCTCGGCGAGCTGTCCGAGGAGGAGGGGGCGCAGGAGCAGTCCCTCGGGGATCTGGAGCGCCTTGCTCAGGAGGCCCAGGCCCTGGCCGAGCAGCTTGCACGTGGCCGGCTCGATCCCGAGACGATCCGCCGCCAGGAACAGCTCTTCCACCGTCTGCTCGACGCGGGTAGGAGCCTCGAGCGGGACGAGGACGTCTCGGAGGAACGCGAGTCCCAGGTTCCCGGGGTCTTCGAGCGGGCCGACGTGGTTCCGCTCCGCGCCGACCAGCTGGGCGCTCTGCAGTACAGGCTCCCGGACGCGGCCCAGCTCCAGAGGCTTTCGCCCGCGGTGCGCCAGCTGGTGCTCCAGTACTTCGAGCGGCTGAACCGCGGCGCACCGGGAGCTGGGGCCGGAACCGGCAGATGAGGGGCCTCCGGGGCGTGGCGCCGATCGTGGCCGTCGTCGCGGCGGTGCTGACGGCACCTCCCGCGCAGGGCCAGGTGGTCGAGGAGAGCAGGCTCCTGCGCGAGGCGGCGGCCCGCGAGTCCCAGGGCGACTTCGAGGGGGCCGAGCGTGTGCTCCGGCGCCTGCTGGAGATCAGCCCCACCTCCTCCGGGGGTCTGTTCGCCCTGGAGCGGGTGCTCCGTGCCAAAGGAGATCCGCGCGAGATCCTGCCCGTGGTCGACCGGTTCCTGACGGGCGACCCCACCGCTTCCGGCGTGCGTTATCTCAAGCTGCGCGTGCTGGTGGAGCTCGACTCGCTGAGCGCGGTTCGGCCCGAGGCGGAGCGCTGGCTCGCCGCGGAGCCCGACTCGGAGGGGCCCTATCGCGAGGTCGCACGCGTCTACGAGCGTGCCTTCGGACCGGAGGCCGCCCTCGAGATCCTCCGCGGTGGTCGCGTGGCCATCGGACGCCAGGACGCGTTCGCCATGGAGATGGGCGACGTTCTGGCCGGGACCGGACGCACCGGGGAGGCCGTCGCCGAGTGGGCCCGGGCCGTCGGGGACGATGGGGCGCAGGCGAGCGCGGTGGCGCGCCGGGTCGCAGCGCTGGGGCCCGACACGCGCGCGCAGGGCGCGTCGCTGGTGACCGAGCTTGCTCGCGGGCCCGGAGTCGCGCGCAAGCGGGCGGGGGCGCTGATCGCGTTGGAGCTCGACCTCGAGGAAGCGGCGCTCGATCTGACGCGGTCGGTCGCGGGTGAGCTCACCGGAAGGGAGAGGGCCGCCTTCCTGTCCGACGTCGCGCGGCGCGCCCGCGACGCGGACCACGCCACCCTCGCGGCGTGGGCCTACCGGGAGCTCGGTCAGGAGGCGGCGTCTCCCGCCGAGCGTCGTCAGTTCGACCAACGACTGGTGGAGGTGTCCCTCGCGGATGGGGACACCACGGGCGCCCTCTCCGCTCAGTCACGTGTGGTCGAATCCTTCACGCCGGGCTCGGCGGACCGCCGCCGCGCGACGGCGACGCTCATCCGGTTGGAGGCGTCCCGCGGGTCGTCGGACGACCTCCGGGCGCGACTGGATGCGTTCCGGGACGAGTTCCCGCAGGCGCCCGAGCTGGACGAGCTGGCCTCGACGGTGGCGGGGACGCTCCTCGCGAGGGGAGAGCGCGAGGGCGCGGCGTCGGTGCTGGACGGCATCGGCGGGCCACGCAGCTCCGTGCAACGGGGATACCTGCACCTGGACGCGGGCGAGATCGACGAAGGACGACGGGCTCTGGTCCTGGCCATCGGTGGGCTCGCCCCCTCAGCAGCCACCGAGGTCATCCAGTTCACGGGGCTGCTCGGAAGGGCCTCTCCCGAGGGTGCCGAGCTCCTGGCCCGGGCCGGCGTCCTCGCCCATCAGGGCAGAGGGGCGGCCGCCGGAGAGGCGATAGAGACCGGGATCGACGCGCTTCCGGAGGAGGACCGTCCGATGGTCCTCGCTGAGGGAGCGCGCATGGCCGAGCGTGGCGATGCGCCCGAGGTGGCCGCCCGCGTGCGCGGGCGGCTCCTGGCCGAGTATCCGGAGGCGCCCGAGGGGGCCGAGGCGGCCCTCGCCCTCGCCCGGTACCACGCGGCGCGGCCCGGGGGGCTGGAGACCGCCATCCGCCTCCTGGAGGAGCTGGTGACCAGCCGCCCGAACGCCGCGGTCGCCCCGGACGCGCGACGGGAGCTCGAGCGGCTTCGGAGATCCGAGCCGTGAGGGCGGCCCCGGGAGGCCTCGTGCGATGGGTGCTGGGCGTGGTCGCGGCGCTGGCGGCCGGGGCCTCGCTGCCGGTGGTGGCCGGGGCCCAATGGCTGCTCGTCCCCATGGACCGCATGCAGGAGAACCACCTACGGGCCTACGGGCTCACCTACTGGACGCTCCAGCAGGGCAACAAAGCGGAATGGCTCCTGAACTACCGCAGTGGATCGTTCCTGCTCCCCGACCGGGCGGACATCCGCCGGGAAGCAGCGTTCCGGGGTGTCTCGATCCAGCCCGTGGACGCCGCCGGCGAGGCGCAGATCCGGGCGATCGTCGCTGACGGGAACATGGAAGCCGTTCCATTGGAGAAGGCGCCGAAGGTCGCGGTCTACACCCCGCCCAACTCGACCCCCTGGGACGACGCGGTCACCATGGCCCTCGAGTACGCGGGCATCGACTACGAGACGCTCTGGGACCCGGAGGTGCTCGACGCGGACCTGAGCCAATACGAGTGGATCCATCTCCACCACGAGGACTTCACGGGTCAGTACTCGAAGTTCTATCTCACCTACGCGGGCGCGCCCTGGCTCCAGGAGGAGGTGGCGCGGAACCAGGAGGTCGCGCGCAGCCACGGGTTCGCCAACGTCCCCGAGCTCAAGAAGGCCGTCGCGCTGCGCATCCACGACTACATCGAGGCCGGCGGATTCCTGTTCGCCATGTGCTCGGCGACCGAGACCCTCGAGCTCGCCCTGGCGGCGGGGGCCGTGGACATCGCGGCGGCGTATTCGGACGGAACGCCCCCCGATCCGGATGCCTCGGCCAAGATGGACTGGGGTCGGGCGCTCGCGTTCCAGGGGGCGGACGTGCAGATCGCTCCTTCCGTGAACGCGTTCAGCGACATCGACGCCCACCAGGTCAACACGGCGTGGCGGAAGGACCTCGGGGCCTTCACGCTCTTCAACTTCTCCGCCAAGTTCGACCCGGTCCCGGCCATGCTGACGCAGGACCACGAGGCCGTCATCCCGGACTTCTACGGCCTTACGACCTCGTTCCGCGAGGACCGGCTGAAGCCGGGGACGGTGGTCCTGGCGCGCGAGGGAACGTGGGCCAAGTACATCCACGGGAACTTCGGCGAGGGCACCTGGACGTTCTTCGGTGGACACGACCCCGAAGATCCCGAACATCAGATCGGAGACCCGCAGACCGACCTCGCGCTGCATCCGAACTCGCCGGGCTACCGGCTGATCCTCAACAACGTTCTTTTTCCCGCCGCGAAGAAGAAGAAGCTCAAGACCTGACCGCGATGCGACGAGCGACCGCGTCGGCCGGACCGACGCAGGGCAACCCCACTTCGTGAGGCGCGCGTTCCGCGGACGGCCTCCCGCCGTCCCCGAGGGATTCCCGATCCATCCAGGACGAGCCGTGCTCGCCGGGCTCGACGGTCTCGACCCGGAGGAGCGGGCGGACGAGGGGAAGCCCCGGGGTCGTGCGTCCGCCCCCGCTCGGCCGCTCACCCTGTCTCCCGAAGCCGCCGTCCGGGTTCGTGACGAGGTGGCGCGGGCGGGCGGCAGGGAGGTCTGCTTCCTCGCCGACGTGGACACCGGGCGGGTGGTACGGAGTCCCCGCGCCGTCGCGCGAGGGAACTTCGAGGCCGTCCTCGTCGCGGCACGCGATGCGCCCGAGGGGGGCGTGATGTTGCACAACCACCCGTCCGGGGACCTGGAGCCCTCGGATGCGGACCTGCGGGTGGCCGCGCACCTGTACGACCAGGGGATCGGCACGGCGATCGTGGACAACGACGCGAGCCGCCTCTACGTCGTCGTCGAACCACCGTCACCGCGGGTGCGCGAGCCGCTCGACGCCGACGAGCTGGAAGGCGTCCTCGGGCCCCAGGGTCCCCTGTCGGCGCAGTACGAGGGATACGAGGACAGACCGGGGCAGCGGGAGATGCTGGGGGCCGTGGCGCGGCGCTTCAACGAGGGCGGCGTGGCCGTCGTCGAGGCCGGCACCGGCACCGGAAAGTCCTTGGCCTACCTCATCCCGGCGGCTCGCTGGGCCGAGCAGAACCGGGAGCGCACGGTCATCTCCACGAACACGATCAACCTCCAGGAGCAGCTCTCCGCGAAGGACCTCCCGCTCGTGCGCCGCCTCCTCGGTCACGACGTCCGCTGGGCGCTCGTGAAGGGCAGGGGCAACTACGTGTCGATCCGGCGCGCCCTCCTGGCATCGGAGGCGCAGGGCTCTCTCTTCGAGGAGGATCGCGCTTCGGAGATGGCCTCGCTGCTCGAGTGGGTCGAGCGCACCGAGGACGGGTCGCTCTCGGATCTGACCTTCATCCCTTCCGACGAGATCTGGGAGGAGGTCCGCAGCGATCCCGACGTCTGTCTGCGCGCGCGCTGCCCCCACTTCCAGCGATGCTTCTATCAGAAGGCGCGGAGACGCGCGGCCGCCGCGGACCTGCTCGTGGTGAACCACCATCTGCTCTTCACGGACCTGGCGGTCCGACGCGCCACGCAGAACTGGACGCAGGCGGCGGTGCTGCCTCCCTACCGCAGGGTCATTCTCGACGAGGCGCACAACGTCGAGGACGCGGCCACCTCGCATCTCGGGGTCGAGGTGACCCGGCGCGCTCTCTATCGCGGCCTGTCGCGTCTGGACCGGAGGGGAAAGGGGATCCTTACCGCCCTCCACGACGCCCTCGGAGGCGTGGACGACGGGGCGTCGCTGCGCGAGCGCCTGGAGAACCGGGTGCGCCCCGCGCTGTCGAGGGCTCGTGCCGAGGTGGAGGGCTTCGTCGCGCTCCTGGAGGTCGCGGTAGGTCCGCTGGCGGGGGCGCAGCGCCTTGGAGCCGGCGGGATCGGCGAGCCCGTGGAGCGGGAAGACGTGCGCGAGCGCCTCGCAGCCGTCCTGGCGGGCCTCGGGGACCTGGAGCGACAGCTCGGCGAGCTCAGGGCCCGGATCGAGCTGGATGAGGCCCGGGCGGAGCGACTCGCGGACCGGCTCCTGGACGTCCGAGGCGTGGAGCGGCGCCTGGCGGCCCAGGCGGCCGGAATCCGGCTCGTGCTCACGCCGGGTGACGAGGCGGAGGCGTACGTGCGCTGGATCGAGCTGCGGGGAGCGGGGAGGCGGGCGAACCTGGTGCTCGCGGCGGCGCCCATCGAGCTGGGGACCCTCCTCCGTGAGTCGCTGTTCACGCGCGCCGACGCGACCGTGCTGACCTCGGCGACGCTGGCCACGCGGCGCGGCTTCACGTTCCTGCGTGAACGCCTTGGGCTAGCAGCCGCGGACCTGGAGAGCCTCGACGAGCCCCTGCCGCTCGAGGAGCGCATCGTCGCGTCTCCCTTCGACTATTCGGCGCAGACCCTGCTGGCCGTGCCCACCGACCTTCCCCCGGCCGAAGGCGGCGCGGGAGGCTTCCAGGATGCCACAGCGCAGGTGACCCTCGAGCTGGCCGAGCTGGCGGACGGGGGGATCTTCGTGCTGTTCACCTCCCACGGCGCGCTGCGTCGGGTCGCGGAGCTCCTGCGTGGGGCGGGCGTCGAGGCGAGGTGGCCGCTGTTCGTGCACGGTGAGGATGACCGCCACCGGCTCCTGCGCGATTTCGTTCGCGTCGAGCGCGGCCTCCTGCTGGGCACGGCGTCGTTCTGGGAGGGCGTGGACGTCCCCGGTCACCCGCTCCGGGGGCTGATCCTGCAGAAGCTGCCGTTCAAGGTGCCGACCGAGCCGATCACGGCGGCTCGCATGGAGGCCATCGAGCGGAGGGGCGAAAGTCCCTTCCACCGTTACATGCTCCC